>DASUFY010000292.1:0-5611 GCA_036274315.1 Planctomycetota bacterium
GGATCGAGCTGCACCGCGAGGTCCGCGAACGGCACGAAGAAGCTGGCGCCGAGCGCGGCGAAGTTGATCGCCACGTTGCCCGAGGCGCCGACGGTCGAGTAGTCGAAGCGGTGGCCGATCGTGCCGTTGCCGCCGATCGAGAACGACTCGGCCTCGAGCTGCACCGAGCTGACTTCGACGACGGTGCCGTTCCAGGTCCCCTGGATCAGCACGTCGAGGTCGTGGAAGGCGACGAGGTTGAGGGTCGAGCTGTGCAGTCGCGTGCCGACGAGCTTGATGACGCTCTCGTAGCCCGGGCAGTAGTAGCAGCCCGCGGCGCTGCCGTCGGTGGGCGTGCAGCGGACCACGACCGGTGCCTGGGCGGTGGCAGCCGCGAGCAGCAGCGTGAGGGAGGCCGACGGGAACAGGGAGGAACGCATGGTGATCATGTCGGGAGTGGGTCGGATGGAGCCTTCGAGGCGAAGCGGCGCGCGGATGCGCGACCGGCCCGGTCGGGCAAGGCTCGTGCCGGCGGGCCCAGGTGGCCTGCGCGTGCGGGATCCGGGCAGCGCGCGACCGCGATCCGCACGTTCCCTCGCGGCTCGGCCGGCGGCGCCGACCGCGGCGGCTCACTTCTTCGGCCGGCCCTTGATCGTGAGCTTGCCGTCGGCGACGTCGATGCTCTCGATCTTCTTCTTCCAGTCGTCGAGCTGCCGCCCGGTCGTGTTCCGGTCGGCGAGGTTGCGCGAGCGCAGACTGTTCATGACCTCGGGCGGCAGGCTCTCGCCCTTGACCTGCACCGAGCGCAGCGAGACGACGAGGATGTCGTCGACGAGCAGGACCTTCAGCGTGGCCGAGCCGTTGAGGAAGCGTCCCTTGAGCCGCGAGAGGCCGGGAACGTTCTCGATGAACTCGTCGAGCGGCAGCGCGACGTCGGCGTGGACCTGGTCGCCCTGCAGCGTCACGTGCATCTTGCCGCGCAGCTGTTGCCACATCGGGTCCCTGGCGATCAGCGCGTTGAGGTCGTCGCTGTCGAGCACGAGCGTCGCCGGGGTGTTGGCGTCCTGGGCCTTGCTGAACTCGTCGATGCGCTGCTGCAGCAGCGTGTACTCGGCGTCGGACATCGTCGATTCCGGCAGCGGCATCGGCGTGGTCTCGGTGTACTCGAGCGCGACCTCGACCAGCTTGTCGAGCGCGTAGCGCACGAGGAAGTAGCCGCCGATGCCGCCGACGACCGCGAGCACCGCCGCGGTGAGGCAACCGTAGAACAGGCAGCCGCGCGACTTCTTGGGCTGCGGCAGGTCGGGAGGTTCCTGGAAGTCACTCATGGGGCGGTGGTCTACCAGACCGCCCCCCGAACCGCATGCCGGTTCGGTCGATTGCGCGCGGCGGCCTACTTCGGCGCAGCGATGGCGCGTTGGTGCAGCACGACCTCGGCGACGTGCGACGGCGTGACGTGCGGGCCGACCTCGACTTCGGCGTCGGGCGCACCGTCTTCGCGGTCGCCGATCCACAGCGGGTACTTGCCCGGAAGCAGCCAGCGGAACTCGAACACCCCCGGTTCGGCCGGCAGGCCGCGCCAGTCGTGGCCGATGCGGATGCGGTCCGAGGGCACGCCCCCGGCGCCGCCGCGGCAGACCTCGCCGTCGGCGATCGGCTCGCCGGCGGCCGTGACCACACGACCGCGGATGATGTAGGCCTCGCGCAGCACGACCGTGACGCTCTGCGGTCCGCTGAGGTCGAGCCACGGGGCGCTGTCCGTGCCGTCGAGGAAGGCGAGGTTGCGATCCGGCACCAGTCGACCGTCGACGAGCAGGCGCAGCGGCTCGTCGGGGATGCCGCGCAGCACGTAGACGCCTCGTGCGTCGTCGGACACCACGCTCTTCGTCCAGGGCGCGACGTCGACGCGGCGCGAGATGGCCGTGGCCGATGCGCCGGCGAGCGCAGCGCCGTGTTCGTCGATGACCTGGATCGTCAGCACCCCGGCCGCGGGTTCGAGCGGCACGTCGACCTGCACGGGTTCGCCGGCGGCGACGGTGAAGTGCAGGCCGTTGCGGAACACCGCCGGCACGTCGGCCGGGACCTGCACCAACAGCCTGCAGCTGCCGGGTGGCATCGCCAACGTGAGCTCGCCGCCCTGCGTGCGTGTGCCCCAGCAGCCGTTCCACTGGTAGCGCTCGCTGCGGAACATCACGCACATGGACGCTTCGGCCGCTTCGACCCCGCGCAGGCGCAGGCACACGGTGGCGAGCCGATCGAGCCGGAACTCGACCAGCGCCGTGCCGTCGCGCGCCACTGTGTAGGACTGCTGCTTCGACGGGATCGCGACGCTGCAGTGTGGCGGTGGGGAACGATCGTCGAGGCGCAGCCAGCTCGTGCCCGGCGGCAACCCGGCGAACGCGGCGACGCCGTCGGCGCCGGTCGTGGCCTGCATCGGCGTCGAACGGCTGTTGTTCTGGGTGCGCTGCACGACGATGCCCTCGACGGGCTGTCCGAGGTCGTCGACCACACGCGCCTGCACGAGGCACGTGCAGCGCTCCATGACCAGGTGCACGTCGATCGCCGCGCCCCCGGTGCGCACGACAGCGCCGCCGCAGTGCAGATCCGGGTGCCGCGGTCTCGCGCCGCTGTCGGCGGTGACGAAGTGTTCGTCGGGCGCCAGCAGCAGCACCGCGCGACCTTCGCCGTCGGTCGTGGCCTCGCCGCTCAGCTCCCTGTGACCGTAGGCGGCGACCGACAGGTCGGCCATCGGTGTGTCGTGTTCGTCGGTCACCCACACGCGCACCGGCGTGCGGCCGGGCTCGGGCAGCACCTCGCGCTCGAGGCCGGCGGCCGGCGCCGCCGCCGGTGCCGCCGCGCGCGCGCCGGCGTCGGCGACGGAGAGCACGGGCCCGGCTCCGGCGCGCTCGTGCGAGGGCACGGCTTCGGTGGCCGCGAGCCACCAGGTCGTCCATGCGAGCACCAACACCGCCGCGGCGAACAGGACCTTGGTCTTCATGGTGAGCAGCAGCGGCAACAGGGGGATCGGCGCGGTGACCGTGGTCGTCGCCTGGCCCAGCACCGCCGACAGTGGCGCCGTCCATGCCGCCTGCCCGCCGCAGTCGGAGTGCAGCCTCGCGCGCAGCAGCTCGAGGCCGCGCTGCACACGCGACCGGGCGGTGTTCGCCGGGACCCCGAGCCGATCGCCGAGCTGTTGTGGCTCGAGGCCGTGCCAGAAGCGCAGCACGACGGCCGAGCGGTAGGGTTCGTGCAGCTGCGCCACGGCCGCGGCGATGCGGCGCACGACTTCGGCGGCGGCCGCGGTGTCGGCGGCCGATGGCACCATCGCGGGCCGCGCCGCCTCGTGCTCCCGTTGCCGCCGGCGCCAGTCGCGGCGCCGCCGCGCGGCCGCGAGCCGTCGCATCGTGCCCGCGAGCCAGGCGCGCAGGTGCAGCGGCGGTCGCGACTGCAGCGCCGCGACCCAGCCGTCCTGCAGCAGGTCGTCGGCGTCGTGCGCGAGCAGGCTGCGGCCCAGCGCGCGCAGGGCCGTGCCATGCTGCTGCAGTTCGTCGCTGCTCAGATCGTCGAGGCGCTGCGCCATGTCCGGGGCAAGTGGTCGCGCGCCGCCGAAGCGATGCAGGAAATGTGCGACCGCGCCGGCGCAGTCTACCGGGCCCGCGGGCCGCGGTGGGTGGCGCCGTCTTCAGTCGGGAAACGGCTTCAGCCGCACCCGGATCGGGTCGCCGTCCGTGCGCGCATCACAGCTGCCGCCGTACAGCACGCCGTCGTGCACACGGTTGCAGAGCACCTGCCACGTGCCCGGCGGCAGGCCACGGAACGTGAAGCGGCCCTGCGCGTCGCTGTGCCCGGCGACGCAGGTCATGGTGGGGCTCGGCCCCGGTGCGAAGCCGTCGCGCACGCCGCCGGTGCGCACGAGCGTGAGCCACGCCGACGCCACGGGGTTGCCTTCGCCGTCGACGACGTCGCCGGCGACGACACCCCCGGCGCTCAAACGCAGATCCGCCGCCGCCGCGTCGCCGTTCACGGTCGTCGCGCCGAGCCCCAGCATCGAGGCCTCGGCGAACACGTCGAGCGGTCCCGGCGGCAGCGATGCGAACGCGTATCGCCCGCCGTGGTCGGTGTAGGTGACGGTTGCGGGCTCGTCGCGCAGGGGGTTCTGCGGCAGCACGGCGACGCGCGCGTCCGGCAGCGGCGTGCCGTCGCTGGTCAGCACCTGCCCGCGCAACTGCCGGCTCGCGGGCAGCCGCACCTCGCCGAGATCGAGATCGGCAGCCGGCGCCGCGCGCACGAACGGCTCGAACACGCCGCCGCGCGCGACGAAGCCGAGCACCGTCAGGTCCGCGCCGGCGCGGTCGAACGCGACGTTGCCTTCGTCGTCGGTCGTCGTGGAGAACTCGAGCGGCGGGCCGCCGGCGAGCGGCATCGACCACAGCACCGCGGCGCGCGTCAGCGGCCGATGCCCTCCGTCGACGAGCCGCGCGCGCACGAGCGCACCGCGCCGCAGTCGCACGCTGTCGACGGCGGGAGCCTGGTCCCCGGGTCTTGCGGGCAACGTCGCCACCGCGCAGCCCGCGGCCAGCACGACGACGTCCAGGCGGCTCCTCGCCGGCACCGCAAAGTTGCCGGCGGCGTCGCTCGCGACGGCGCGATGGGGCGCCGTTCGCGCGAACACGGTGGCACCGGCCAGCGGCTCGCCGTCGGGGTCGAGCACGACGCCGCGTTCGCACCTCGGCGCGACCAGGGACAGGTCGAGGCGCGCGCAGGCCGCCGTCGGCCGCAGCAGCACGTTGTCCTGCCTGGGCCACAGGCCGCTGGTCGGGAAGTCGGGCACGACGAACGCTTCCCAGCGCGGGCCCCGCAGATAGCTGTCGGGCAGCGGCAGTCGGAAGCGTCCCTGCGCGTCGGTCGTGCAGGTGCCGCGCGCCTCGGGCAGGCGATAGCCCGCGAGCCGCGTCCAGGTCGTCGACTGCGGCCGCAGCGTCACAGCCGTCGCCGCGAGCGGCCGGCCATCGGCGTCGCGCACGGTGCCGGCGACGGACACGGGCTCCGCGAGCTGCAGCTCGACGAACGCGCCGGCCATGACCGGGAACGCGGGCGCGCTGCAGTCGGGGCCCGCCGTGGAACGCGCCGCCAGCTCGAACGGACCCGGGTGCGGCGGCTGCACGCGGAACCTGCCGTCGGCACCGACCGGGACCGTCGTCTCGTCGAGCCCCGCGTCACCGAGCGTGTGTCCGACGAGTCCGGGCAGCTCCGGGTGCAGCCGCGACCGCAACACCACGACCGCCGCCGCGGTCGGGTCGCCGGCGCGCGTGCGCACGATGCCCGCGATGGCGTGCTGTTGCGCGGGCGCGATCGTGCCCGCGGCGAGGCAGGCGAACACACGGACGGACGCGCGGTGCATGCGCACATTGTCGCATCTCGGGCGGCGTGTGCACGCCTCCGGCAAGCGCACGCGGGCCGGACGGCGCATTCGTGCGGCGAACGAGTGCGCAGAGCGCCGCCGGCCGGGCCCGCCGCGCGAACTACCGCACGGCGCGGAAAATCGCGTGCGTGCGCGGCGGTTGCACCGCAGTGAAGATGGTGTCGCGAGTAGCGGTGGTCGACGGCGAGGCGTGCGCGCGCCGCAGCATGC
>DASUFY010000293.1:0-11735 GCA_036274315.1 Planctomycetota bacterium
CCGTTGCCGGCCGGGCTCGAAGAGTTCGACGGCGCGAGCCACGAACTGATGGCGGCGATGCACCGGCCGCTCGACACGGCACGGCACGAAGCGGCGCGCCGGCACTTCGCGGTGCGCGAAGCCGCGGCGCTGTTCGCGACCGTCGAACGCGCGCGCCGCTCGCGCGCGGCGCGGCCCGCGCGCACGTTCCCCGTCGACGAGGTGCTGGGCTCGCGCATCCTGGCCCGCATCCCGCTGCAGCTGACCGCGGACCAGGACGCCGCGGTGCGCGCGATCTGGCAGCGGCTCGCGGGGCCGCCGGCGATGGGGGTGCTGCTGCAGGGCGACGTCGGCACGGGCAAGACGGCGGTGGCGATCGCGGCCGCTATGGCGGTGCTCGCGCGCGGCGGCCAGGTCGCGTTCCTCGCGCCCACCGAACTGCTGGCCGAACAACACTGCGCCGTGGTGTCCGCGTGGCTGTCGGAGACCTCCGTGCGGGTCGTGTTGTGCACCGCCGTGGCGAAGGGTTTCGACCACACGGCGGCCGGCGCGCAGCTCGTGTTCGGCACGCACGCACTGCTCTCGGGGGAACACGCGCTGCCGCGGCTCGGGCTCGTCATCGTCGACGAACAGCACCGCTTCGGTGTCGCGCAGCGCATGGCGCTCGTGCACAAGGGCGACAACCCGCACGTGCTCGTGATGACGGCGACGCCGATCCCGCGCACGCTGGCGCTCGTGATGTTCGGCGACCTCGACGTCGTGTTGCTGCGCGAACGGCCGCCGGGCCGCCGGCCCGTGCGCGCGTTCCACCTGCCGGCCGGCGAGTGGCCGCGCGCCGTGCGCTGCATCGCGCGCGCCGTGGCCCGGCGCGGGCGCGTGTTCGTGGTCTGCCCCGCGGTCGGCGAAGACGGCGAGAAGGGTGGGGTCGTGCGCGTGTTCGAGGCGCTCGCCGCGAGGTTCCGCTGCGGGCTCGTGCACGGCCGCCTCAAGACCGCCGAACGGCAGGCCGTGCTGCAGTCGTTCCGCGACGGCGCGATCGACGTGCTGGTCGGCACCACCGTGCTCGAGGTGGGCGTCGACGTGCCCGACGCGACGCTCGTGGTCGTCGTCGCCGCCGACCGCTTCGGCATCGCGACGCTGCACCAGCTGCGCGGGCGCGTCGGCCGCGGCGCGCGGCGTGGGCTCGCGATCCTGTGTGGGCCGAGGACCGAACGGGTCGCGGCGGTGTGCCGCACGACCGACGGGTTCGCGCTCGCCGAAGCGGACCTCGCGATCCGCGGCTCCGGCGAACTCATGGGCACACAACAGAGCGGCTTCGCCGACCTCAAGGCGCTCGATCCGACCGAGGACCTCGAACTGCTGCTGCGTGTGCGGCGCGCGGTGCAGCATGATGGTGGCTCGACCGGGGGTGGCGCATGAACGAACGGGTGTTGTCGGTGGCGGAGGCGCGGGCGATCGATCACGACGCCGCGACGCGGCTCGGCATGCCGACCGTGTTGCTGATGGAGAACGCGGCGCGTTCGGTCGCCGAGGTCGCGTGTACGCTCGGCGAGCGCTTCGTGGTGCTCGCGGGTGCGGGCAACAACGGTGGCGACGGCGTCGCGGTGGCCCGGCACCTGGGCCTGTCGCGGTGCGCCGTGCACGTGCTCGCCGAACCCGATGCGCACAAGTCGCCCGATGCGGCGCTGCAGCTGCGCATCGTGCGCGCGGCCGGCTGGTCGCCGGTCGTCGGCGCGCTGCCGCGGCTCGACGAACACCGCGGTGCTCTGTGGATCGACGCGCTGTTCGGCACCGGGCTCGATCGCGAACTCACGGGGCCGGCGCGTGCGTGGGTCGAAGCGTTCGATCGCGCCGAGGGGCCGAAGCTCAGCATCGACATCCCGTCGGGCCTGCACGGCGACACGGGGGCCGTGCTCGGTGCCGCATGCCACGCCGACGTGACCGTGACGTTCGTCGGCAGGAAGCGCGGCATGACCACGCCGACCGGTGCCGCGCACTGCGGCCGCATCGTGGTGGTCGGGTTGGGCTTGCCCGATGCGCGGGGTTCGTAGGCGATGCGCGAGGCGCTGGCTCGGTCCGCGCTGGCCGAGCCCGCCCCGCGCGTTCTGCTACAGCACCTGCATCTGCAGGCCGTTCGACAGCGAGAAGCCCTGCACCGCGGCGGCGTCGAGATAGGCGGCCTGGAAGTAGAGCGTCGAGCTGCTGAGTCCGGTCGGGATCGCGAGCGGCAGCGTGTAGGTGCCCGTGGGGCTCAGGAAGCTCGTCAGCAGGATCGCCGCCTCGTTGAGCAGCGTGCCGCCGAAGACCGGGATCGACTGCTGCGTGAAGCCGACGGCGATGACGCCGAGGCCGAGCGGTTGGCCCTGGCTGACGTTGAGGCCCGTCGTCTCGCCGCCGAGCGGACAGCCGAGCCACATGATGCGCGGCACGAGGCCGCCCGTGCCGGCCAGACCCGTGCCGTAGTTGCTGCACTGGCCGCACGCGAGGTTGAAGCCCTTGATGACGTGCACGGTCGTACCGCTCCAGCCCGCGTGTACGATGTCGAGCGTCACGGGATCGACCGTCAGCACGAACGCGCTCGTGAAGCCGTTCGCGAAGACCTGGCGCGTGGCGACGATCGGATCCCCCTGCGCGTCGATCGAGTAGGTCGCGAGCACGCTGGCGTTGAACTCGGCGACCATGACGTCGCCGCCCGTGAACAACGGGGCCGCGTGCGGCACGTAGGCAAAACCGTCCGGACCGCCGGCGAGCGTCGCGGTCTGGGCTTCGCCGACGACGTCGAAGGTGCCGTTGCCGTCCGGTGCCAGCTGCGCATCGGTCCACTGGCCGCCGGGCCAGCGCAGCGTCTTGAGGTGGCCGGCGCCGGGCAGGCCCGAGGGCACGATCGCGAGCCCGCCGATGTAGTTCGGTCCGATCAGCGTGTTCGTGCGGTCGGGCACGGTGCTGCCGGGCCGGAACTGGCCGATCGCGTTGACGCCCGTCGAACCCGCGTAGCGCGTGTAGAACAACACGCCGCTCGGGTGGTAGTCGAGACCGCCGTCGATGTAGTCCGCCTGGGCGCGCGGCGTCAGCGTGCCGGTGAAGCCGGTCACGTGGCCCTGGGCGTCGCGCACGACCGGGATCGAGTACAGGTTCTGCACGCCGACGGTGTCCCAGCTGGTGCAGAGCAGCAGGTTCGGATCGTCGCGATCGAACGTGATCGCGCCGTAGTTGCCGGTCAGGCCCGGGATCGCGCCGATGTTGGTGATCGTGTAGAGCGCGTTGAACGGCGCCTGGATGGTCTGGGCGGACAGCGAGGACAGCGTGGCCAGAGCGAGGCCGACGGCGAAGGGCGATTGCATGGAGGACCTGTGCAAGGGGGTGGGGAAGGGGAGTCGCGGTGCCTGGTGACTCACGCGGCCGGGACGTTTTTGGCGCGCGGCCGGCCGGTTTTTTCCCGTCAGTTCCGCTCCCGGCGCAGCAGCACCAGGCGCTCGGTGCCGTCGTTGCGCCAGGTCGACACGATCACATCGCCGCTGCTCGGGTCGAACGCGAGGCCGAGCGCACCCCGGTACCCGCGCAGCACGAGGCGCCGCGTCTCGGGCAACGGATCGCCGTTGTCGTCGGCATCGTAGGCCGCAACCGAGTCGCGCGACCATTCGGCGACCAGCACGCTGGGGCGATCGAACGGCCCGCCCGCCGGCACGTGCACGAAGCCGTCGGGTCCACCGGGCAGGCTCGTCACGAGGCGCCGGTCGACGATCGAGGGCCCCTCGGGCTGCTTCGCGAACGCTGCGTCGAACCACTCGCCGCCCGGCCAGGCCAGGATCTTGACTCGACCCGCGCCGGGCAGGCCTTCGGCCACGGCCTGCAAGCCGCCCGCCGACGGGCCGAGCAGCTTGTCGACCCGATGCTCCAACCGTTGGGCACGGATCTGCCCGATCTCGCCCGTCGCATAGCGCGTGTAGAAGATCGCGCCGTTGGGGCCGTAGGCGAGGCCGCCGTCGATGAACGGCGCGGCGGCGACGTGCCGCGCGTGGCCCGCGAAGCGCTCGATGTGTCCCCCGGCATCGCGCGCGACCGCCACGGCGTAGAGGCCGCCGGTGCGCCGCTGGGCGTGCCCGCCGACCAGCAGCAGATCGGGATCCGCGCGGTCGAAGACGAGGCCGCCGTACGGTGACAGCGCGCCGGGAACTCGGCCGAGGTCGATGGCAGTGAACCAACGGTCGAACGGCACCTGCACCGTCGGCCCCGGCTCGCCGGCCTGCACACGCGCTTCGAGCTCTCGCCACGCCGCGGCGACCGGGCTGCCGTCGGCCGACCAGTCGGGGCCGGTCGGTTCGTGACGCCAGACGTCGAACCGGCGGCGCGCGAGACGCGGCACGAGGTCACCGTTCTCGAAGGCGCGCTCGAGGGCGGCGATCGCTTCGAGCCGCCAGGCGGCAGCCTGCGCGCGCCAGGCGGCGCGCGCCTCCGCGTCGAGTTGCGCCGCATCGCGGCTCCGGCCGCTGGCGGCCGCAGCCGCGGCCGCGGTCGCCCAGTCGAGGTTGTAGTTCATGTAGACGCCGTCGGCCGCGTTCGGGTCGCGCCGGAAGACGTCGCGATAGAGTCGTGCCGCCAGCAGCGAACGACCATCGATCTGGGCGACGAGTGCGAGTTCGACGGTGGCATCGGGCGTCTGCTCCGTCGGCGCGCTCGCGTCCATCTCCGCCAGCGTGCGTTCGGCCGCGGCTGCGCGTTCGGTCTCGTCGATCCACGCGTCGCAGCGCCTTGCCCACGGCTGGCCATCGGGCCCGCGCGCGGCGCGCAGGGCCTCGAGCGCCTCGGTGAAGTGGCCCTGCAGGCGCAGCAGCAGGCCGAGGTTCGCCCGCGCCGTCGTGCTGTCGGGGTCGCTCTGCAGGACCGCGCGCAGTTGGCTCGCCGTCTCGTCGAGATCGCCGAGCTCGAACAGGCATTGGGCGAGATGCTCGCGGTGGCCGACCGCACCGTCGAGCGCGACCGCGCGGCGGTAGGCGTCGGCGGCTTCGAGCAGGTGGCCCTGCGCGTACATCGTGTCACCGAACACGACCCAGATCCCGGCCGAGTCCGGTGCGCGTTCGGCGACGGCGCGGCAGCGCGCCTGCAGCTCCGCGGTGCGGCCCTCGCACTGCAGCAGGTCGACGAAGCTGCCGAGCGCGCGTTCGTCGTGGGCATTGAGTTCGAGCGCGCGCTGCAGCGCCGCCTCGGCGGCCGCGAGGTCGCCCTGGCCCTGCAGCGCGTGGCTGAAGTCGGTCCAGAGGTGCGAGTTGTCCGGACGCAGCGCCGTGCCGGCGCTGAACAGGCGCACGATCTCGTCCCACGGCGGGCAGTCGCCGGCGCCGAAGTGGTGGACCGCCAGGCTGTGGATGACGCGCACGCTGTCGGGGTGCCGGGAGTTCGCGCGCTGCCAGACCTCGATGGCGGGTTGCCGTTGGTTGGCCTGGGCGAGGCAGTTGGCCAGCAGGTCGAGCGTGTCGGTCGGAGCGTCGGCGTTCTGTCCGTCGTCGGCGAACCGCCGCAGCGCGTCGACGTCGCCCGCCAGCATCGCGCGGCGCACGGCGGTTCGCAGCCCGTCCGCGTCGATGCGCAGCGCGATCTCGTGGAAGCGTCGCCACGCCGCCTCGGACCCGCCGGGCTGGGCGCGCCGCAAGATGCCCCAGTCGTCGAGCGCGCGCGCGAGCGATGGCGCGATCGAACTCGCGCGCAGGTGGGCGACCACCTGTTCGGTGGGCTCGCCCTCGACGTCGACGCCGTAGTCGCGGAAGCCCCGCGCGAACTCGCGATCGAGCTGGTCGGGCGACAGATCGAGGTGCGACGGGAAGTCGTCGAGCCACTTCATCATCGCCTCGTCGCGCACGGCCGCATCGTGGTCGGCGTCGAGGCGCGTGCACAGCCGTTCGGCAGCCTGGCGCAGGTCGAGGTCGTCGAGCGTCGACGCGAGCGCCTTCGCGTGCTGGGCGGCGAGCGCCGCCTCGCCCAGCCAGCGGATGCGTTCGGGGCCCGCGATGTCCGCTCCGGTTCTCAGGTTCTGCGCCCGCTCGATCGCCTGCGCGACGCTAAGGCGCGTCTCGTAGTCGCGCGCCTGGCGTTCGAACTGCATCCACGAATAGACGGCGGCGAAAGCGACGACCAGCACCGCCAGCGCGACGGTGCGCCGGCGCGTTCGCCGCTGCTCCACGGCCTTGGCCTGGGCCTGCGCGGCCTCGACTTCGAGTCGCCGCGCGCGCTCCTTGATCGACGTGAACCACGCCGACATGCGCGCGGCCACGCGGTCGGCGTCGGCGGGCCGGTCGTCCGGTGCGAGGGCCAGGCAGTTCTCGGCCAGCTGCACGAGCTCCGGGTCGGCACCGGAGCCACGCAGGCGCGCGAGCGCGTCGCCGAGGTGGCCCTTGGTGGCGCGCACGCGGACCTCCGAACCCGAGTGGCCGAGGAACGGTGGCGCGCCGGTCAGGATGACGCAGAGGATCGCACCCAGGCCGAACACGTCGGTGCGGGCATCGACCGCCGTGCCGTCGCGCGTCGCCTGTTCGGGCGCCATGAAGGCCGGTGTGCCCATGATGCGACCCTCGCCGCCGTTCGCGCCGTCGCGCGCGGCGTCGACGAAGCGCGAGAACCCCCAGTCCATCACCTGGATCTGGCCGTAGCCGGCCACCATCACGTTGCCGGGCTTGAGATCGCCATGCACGATGCCGCGCGCGTGCGCGAACGCGACGGTCTCGCAGATGCGCGCGAACGCCTCGAGGAAGTGGTGCAGGCGCTCGTTCGGGTCGCGGCGGTCGTCGAGCTGCACCGCCAGTGTCTGCCCTTCGACGAGCTGCATCGTGAAGTAGGGGCGCCCGTCGTCGAGGCGACCCATGTCGTAGATCGGCACGATGCCCGGATGCGACAGCTGGCTGCACAGGCGCGCCTCGTCGAGGAAGCGGCGCGCCAGGTCGTCGCTCGCCGCGTAGCGCGCGTCGATGACCTTGATCGCGAGTTCGCGACCGAGTTCGGGGTCGCGGCCCTTGAAGACGAGGCTCGTGCCGCCGCGTCCGAGCAGGCCGAGCACCGGATACCGCGCGATGCGTTCCGGACAGGCGGTCGCCGGATCGAATGCGGTGCGCCGCGGCCCGTCGCTGGCCCCGCCGAGCGACTCGTACGCGGTTTCGAGCAGCCGGTCGAGGTGGCTGTCGAGATCGTTGTCGGGCTCGTGCGCCATCGTTGGTGTTCGTCGCAGGCGACGTCGGGTACTCACCCGGCGCGTGCGGTTTTGCTGCGGGAGTCGGCGAAAGGCGCGTTCTCGGGCGCCGCAGGCATCGGCACGCGCGTCTTCCGCGGTTGCCTCACAGGAGCCCGACGAGTTCGATGCAGCGCGCCTCGATCTCCTCCCGGCTCGCCTGGGGATGGTACGCGCCGACCACGTCGAGCAGCGCGGCCCGGAAGTCGCGTTTGGCGTTGCGCAGCTGCTGATAGACGTAGTCGGCCGGCAGCCCGAGCCGCGTGGCGATCTCGCCCGAGCTCAGGCCCTGCTGGTAGCGCAGATCCAGGATCTGGATGCGGTCGTGGCCGGCAGCACCTTCCTCGAATCGCGAGACCATGGTGAACCAGGCCTCGCGCGTGATCATGCCGACCCAGGCGCGATCGAAGACGCGCGAGAGCGTGGCTTCGTTGCGCGCGATGTCGTCGAGCCCGGCACCGCTGTGCTCCTGGGCCGTGGCTCGCACGCGGTTCTTGCGCTCGATGCGATCGGCGACGTGCTTGACCACCGCGTAGAGATAGGAACGGAAGCGGGCTGGGCCGCCGGGCTCGACGCGGTCGAGCGCGCCGCCGGGCTTGAAACACTGCACGAAGACCTCCTGGGTGCCGTCCTCGACGGCCTCGTGCGTGGTCGGCAGGCGCCACCGCGCGGCGAGGTAGACCCGGATCACGCGGCCGTAGATGCGGGCGAACGTGTCCCGCGACGGTCCATCGCCGGCGCCCGCCGCGACGATCATGCTCCAGGCGGTGGAATCGGGCAGGCTCACGGCGGCGGATTGTAGGCGCCGCTCGCGGCCTCGTCCTCGGTGGCCCCGTCCCCGGTCGAGGGCTGCCCGGGGTATCGTCGGGACCGCCGGCCTGCGTGCTTGCCGGGCCAGACGCGGGAGCCGACGATGCCGCGCCCGCGATCGCTGCCCCGCCGTCGCGGGGTCCGCGCCTGCCAGGTCCACCACACATGATCCCAGTGCCCTCGCGGCGCCGTTCCATGCTCGTCAACAACCGGCCGCCGCAGCCGCGCAATGGCCGGATCGTCGAACGGGACAGCACCCGGTAGCCGGACGCCCCGCAGCGGCGTGCTTGCCAGCGGCCTCGGCGGCGCCGACGATGGCGCGCCCATGGCCGATGCGCCGCCGTCGCCCGATGCCCGCGCCGAGCTCCACCGCGCCCGCGCCCTGCCCGTCGCCCACTACGTCGACCCCACCTGGGTCGCGCGCGAAGCCGCGCAGGTGTTCGCGCGCAGTTGGCAACTCGTCGGCAGCGCCGACCGATTGACCGCGCCCGGCGACCATGTCGTCGACGAGATCGCCGGCCGCCCGCTCCTGGTCGTGCGACACTCCGACGGCGAGCTGCGCGCGTTCTACAACGTGTGCAAGCACCGCGCCGGGCCGCTCGCCGTCTGCGATGGCCGCGGTGCGCGCGCGCTGCGCTGCAAGTACCACGGCTGGACCTACGAGCTCGATGGTGCGCTGCGCAGCGCGCCCGAGATGGGGGAGGCGCTCGACTTCGACCGCGGCACGATCCGGCTCTCGGCGCTCGCCGTACGAGAGTGGCAGGGGCTGGTCTTCGTCGCGATGGACGCGGCCACGCCGGCGTTCGAGGAGGTCTACGGCGGCATCCGCGAGCGCATCGCGCCCGTCGACCTGTCGGCGCTGCGCTTCGTGCGCCGCGACGGCTACGAGCTCGCCTGCAACTGGAAGGTCTACGTCGACAACTACCTCGAGGGCTACCACCTGCCGCACGTGCACCCGGGGCTCAGCCGCGTGCTCGACTACCGGGCCTACGACACCGAGCTGTGCCGTTGGTACTCGCTGCAGCACTCGCCGCTGCGCGACCAGGGCGGCATCTACGGCGAGGGCGATGCGTGGTACTTCTTCATCTACCCCAACGTGATGTGCAACGTCATGCCGGGTCGGCTGCAGACCAATCGGGTGCTGCCGCTCGGCATCGACCGCTGCCGCGTCGAATTCGACTACTACTACGGCGCCGACCCCGAAGTGCAGGCGCGCGCCGAGGCCGATCGGGAGTTCAGCGAACAGGTGCAGCAGGAGGACATCCGCATCTGCGAGCTCGTGCAGAAGGGACTCGCCTCGGGCGTCTACGAAGCGGGCCGGCTCTGCCCGCGGCGCGAGAGCGGCGTCTGGCACTTCCACGAGCTCTTGCGCCAAGCGCTTGCCGAGGGCGCCGAGAGCGCGGCGACGGACCACGGCGCCGGATAGCATCGCCCGCCATGGACACGCGGAACGTCGTCGGCGTCGTCTGCCTGATGGCAGGGCTCGGGGCGCAGGAGCTCGTGCCTGCGGTCGCCGGCCAACCGCTCGATCTGGCGGCGCTCGCGACTTCGCTCGACGAGGAGGCGCTGCCCTCGGTGCGCGCGCTGATCCCGGCCGAGGTGCTGGCGCGTTGGGATGCGCTGGCCGCGCGCCTGGCCCCGGCGGACGTCGAGCCCGTGGCGCAGTTCGCCGAGTCCGAGTCCCTGCGCCTCGCCGCCGCCGCGCGCATCCTCGACCAACCCGACACGGAGCGCGCGACCGCGGCCGGGTTGTTGCGCGAGGTGCGTGCGTGTCGTTGGTTCGAGAGTGCGGCCACGGGCCGGGATCGCACCCTGTTCGGCATGAAGTACCCCGCGCGCTACGAGTGGCTGCCGAGCCTGCACGACGCCGCGCATCGGCGCGCCAGGGGCCTCGGCGCGCGACTGCTGCGCGAACATCCCGACGACCCCGCGGTCGGCTCGTTGCTGCTGATCTTCGCCGACGAACTCGCTGGCCAGCCTGCGGCGCGCGTGCGAGCGGACGCACTGCGGCGCCTTGGCGCCGACGCCACGTCGCTGCAGTTCGCCGATTGTGCCTACGATTCGCTCGAGGACCTCGACCTCGAGGCGGCGGAGTCGGCGTTCGCTGCGATGGCATCCGCGCGACCGCCGGCGACGGTGGCTGGCCGGCGGCGGGCGGCCGTGCGCCGTTTCGACCTGCGCAGCCGGCTCGCCGATGCGAAGGCTCAGGTCGAACCAGGGAAGAAGGCGGGGCTCGAGGGGCAGATTGCGCACCTGCGCCTGTTGCAGGCCGCGAACGACAAGGCGGCGGTCGAACTGAGCCGCACCCTCGTCGCGGCCGAGGTGCCGCATGCACTGCCGTACTCGATCCTCGCGCAGGATGCGTGCAAGCGCGACCAGCTGGACGAGGCGGCTTCGTACCTCGATCGCACGGCGGCCCTGCCTGGGCGTGATGCGTTGACGTTCGCAGCTACGTTCTGGAGCAGGCTGTCGCCGATGTGGCGAACGCGGCCGAACACGCCCGAGGCGCTGGAGCGGTTGAAGGCCAACTTCGTCGAGGCCTTGGACCGCGCGGATCACATGCTGGCCGGGGACGATTCCGAGGAGGCCGTGGTCCTGGCGTGGTTCCGCAATGAGTTGGCCTGGCCGCTGCCGGGCTGGGAAGGCACGTTGGGCCGGTCCCTGGCCGCGGCGGTGTCGTTGCAACGCGAGCTGCCGGGCTCGCTGTCGGCCTACCAGACCGTGCTCGCCGCAGTGTTGTTCGCCGAAGACGAGGTCGCTGCGCGAGAGGTGTTGCTGCGACCGATCCCGGCTGCCCTGGCCGAGCTCGACGAGGTGGCGCTGTTGCGCGCGACGATCTTCGTGCAGGGCCTGCTCGCTGCCGATCGTGCACCCGTGGCGAGCGAACTGGACAAGGTGCTCGGCGACCTCGAGCGTGCGCAGCAGGACGGGCGGGATGCCGCCTACCTGCGCGGCGTGCTGGACTGGTCGGATGCGACGCGGCCCGGCGCCGGTTCCGATGCCAAACGCGCGGCGCGCGAGCACTTCGTCGCAGCCCAGCGTGGACCCGCAGAGGCGGGCGTGTGGCCGGCCGCCTGCGCCCTGTTCGTGGCCGACCTCGGCCTTGGCGCACCCTGCGATCCCGGCGACCTCATGCGGCAGCGGCAGCTCGTCGACCCCGACAACGACAGCGACCCCGGGGTCTCGCTGCTCGCGCTCGTGCTCGCGAGCGACGACGCGGGCGCGAAGATGCTCGAGCAGGTCGAGGCGAGAGTGGACGCCAGCGAAAGCGACTCCGAGCAGGCAGTGCTGCACAGCGCGTCGGTGGTGGGGCGGGCCGCTCGTGGGGACCTCGAGGGATCGCGCCGCGCGGCGAAACGCGCCCTGCAGGCCATCGCCAAGCGCAGCGCGCCGGCCCTGCCGCACGACCGCGGCGTGAGGTTCGAAGGGCGTTTCGCCTTGACCGTCGGCTTCCGCGGAACGAGGCCGCGACTCGATGTCGCTCTGCGTGGGGCTTTCTGGATCGTGCCGGCCCTGCCGAGCCGCGCCCAACTCGAGCAGGTCGCCGGCAAGTAGCGCGGCGCGGGCGCCGCAGGATCTCAGTCGCTTGCGAGCCAGAACGCCGCGAGCTCGCGTGCGAACGCCGCCGGATCCTCCATCGGCGTCATGTGCCCGCAGCCCGGCACGACCGCGAGCTTCGCACCGGGGATCGTCTTCGCCATCTGCTCCGCCTCGGCGACCGGCGTGATGACGT
>DASUFY010000294.1:0-24752 GCA_036274315.1 Planctomycetota bacterium
CGCGCTGGAAACGCGCCAAGGGCTTCAACGTGCTGCATCCGATGGGCTGGGACGCGTTCGGCCTGCCGGCCGAGCAGCACGCGATCGCCACCAACACGCATCCGGCCGCGACCACGGCCGCGAGCATCGCGACGTTCCGCCGCCAGCTGCAGACGCTCGGCTTCTCGTACGATTGGGACCGCGAGTTCGCGACCTGCGATCCGGGCTACTTCAAGTGGACGCAGTGGATCTGGAAGAGGCTCTACGAACGGGGTCTCGCCTACGAGTCGAACGAGCCGGTCTGGTGGTGCGAGGAACTCGGCACCGTGCTGTCCAACGACGAGGTGATCAACGGGCGCAGCGAACGCGGCGACCATCCGTGCGAACGGCGGCCGCTGCGCCAGTGGGTGCTCAAGATCACCGAGTACGCCGAGCGCCTGCTGCAGGAACTCGAGCCGCTCGACTGGAGCGAATCGCTGAAGACGATGCAGCGCGAGTGGATCGGCAGGAGCGAGGGCGCCGAGATCGACTTCGACGTGATCGGGCACGCGGACACCAGGATCCGCGTGTTCACGACGCGGCCCGACACGCTGTTCGGCGCGTCGTTCATGGTGCTGTCCCCCGAACATCCGCTCGTGCCTTCGATCACGAGCGACGCGCAGCGCGCGGCCGTGCAGAGCTACCAGAAGTCGGCGGCGAGCAAGAGCGAACTCGAGCGCACGGATCTCGCCAAGGACAAGACCGGCGTCTGGACCGGCGCCTGGGCGCACAACCCGCTGTTCGCCGCCGACGACCCGCGCGCGCGCATCCCGGTCTGGATCGCCGACTACGTGATCGTCAGCTACGGCACCGGTGCGATCATGGCCGTGCCGGCCGGCGACGCACGCGACTTCGAGTTCGCCCGCAAGTTCGCGCTGCCGATCCCCGGCATCTTCGCGCCGAAGACCGGCGACGCGGCGAACGACGCGGCGATCGCCGCCGGCGAACGGGTGTGCACGGCCGAGGTTCCGTACGCGGTGCACTGCCGCACGGCCGACGGGCTGTCGCTGCAGGGGCTCGGCCAGCAGGCCGCGACGCGCGCCGTCATCGGGTGGCTCGCCGCCAGGGGCCGCGGCGAGGCGAAGGTCACCTACAAGATGCGCGACTGGCTGTTCTCGCGGCAGCGGTACTGGGGCGAGCCGTTCCCGGTGCTGCACACGCAGGACGGCGTCGAACTCGTGCCCGACGAAGAGCTGCCCGTGTTGCTGCCCGAGATGGAGGACTTCAAGCCCGGCGGCGTGCCCGAGTCGCCACTCGTGCGCGCGCGGCAGTGGGTCGAGACGAAGGACGGCCGGGGCCGCCCCGCGCAGCGCGAGATCAACACGATGCCGGGCGCGGCGGGTTCGAGCTGGTACTTCCTGCGTTTCTGCGACCCGCACAACGAGCGCGAGTTCTGCAGCAAGGAAGCGAGCGACTACTGGCTGCCCGTCGATCTCTACGTCGGCGGCACCGAACACGCGGTCGGGCACCTGCTCTATTCGCGCTTCTGGACCAAGGTCCTGCACGACGCGGGGTGGGTGCGGTGCGTCGAGCCGTTCCACAAGCTCTACAACCAGGGCATGATCCAGTCGTTCGCCTACGAAGATGCGCGCGGCGGCATCGTGCCGGTCGTGGACACGAAGGAGGACGGCGAGGTCGTGCGGCACGCGACGACGGGCGAGCAGCTGACGCGCATCGTCACGAAGATGAGCAAGCGCTACGGCAACGTCGTCAACCCCGACGACGTGGTCCAGGAATACGGCGCCGACACGCTGCGGCTCTACGAGATGTACATGGGGCCGCTGGCCGACAGCAAGCCGTGGAACCCCAAGGACGTGCCCGGCGTGTACCGCTTCCTGCAGCGGAGCTGGCGGCTGTGTGTGCCCGAGTACGCCGAGAACGGCCCGCTGCACGTCTGGCTGCGCAGCGACCGCGCCGATGATCCCGAGCTCGAGAAGGCGCTGCATCGCACGATCCACAAGGTCGACGGCGACATCGAACGGCTCGCGTTCAACACCGCGATCGCGGCGATGATGATCTTCGTCAACGAGGCGACCAAGGCGATGGACCGGCTGAGCAAGAGCCAGATGCTGCGCTACGCCCAGCTGCTGCAGCCGTTCGCGCCGCACACGGCCGAGGAGCTGTGGCAGCGGCTCGGCGGCGAAGGGCTGCTCGCCTACGCGCCGTGGCCCGCGGTCGATCCAGCACTGCTCGTCGACGACGAGGTCGAGATCGCGGTGCAGGTGCTCGGCAAGGTGCGCGGCCGCGTGATGGTGCCGACCGGCGCCAGCAACGACGTCGCGCTCGCGGCGGCGCGGGCGGCCGTCGCGGGCCACCTCGAGGGCAAGACGGTCGTCAAGGAGATCGTCGTGCCGGGCAAGCTCGTCAACTTCGTCGTCAGGTGACGGCGGCCCCGAGGGACTCGTGCCTGCACCTGCCCGCCGATGACCACCCGCGCGACCGTCCGCTGGCTGCTCCCGCTGGCGATCGCATCGCTCGTCGCGGTGCTCGCCTGGTGGGCGACGTGCTTCCTCTGCGACGACGCCTTCATCGCGTTCCGCTACGTCGGCCAGGTCCACGACGGCCACGGCCTCGTGTGGAACGAAGCGCCGTGGCAGCCCGTCGAAGGCTACTCGAGCTTCCTGTGGGTCGTGATGCTGCTCGCCGTGTGGAACACGATCGGTGCTCCGCCGCCCGCGAGCGCGAACGTGTTGTCGCTGCTGTGCGCACTCGCGACGCTGCTGCTCGTCGCGCGCCGGCTCGATGCGTCGCCGCTGCCGCCGGCCCTGGCGCGCGCGCGCGCGGTGCTGAGCACCATCGTGCTGCTCGGCATCGCAGCGAACCACACCTGGATCACGTGGCAGAGCTCGGGCCTCGACGCCGCGCTGTTCGGCGTGCTCGCGGTCGGCTGGACGCTGTCGGCGGCCGGCATCGACGGCACGCGACCTCGCGACCTGCTCTCGCTCAGCGCCTGGGCGGCGCTCGCCCAGCTCGCGCGACCCGACGGCGGCCTGCTCGTGCTCGCCACCATCGCCATCGCCGTGCACGCTGCGACCGTGGCCCGCGCCCGGTGGTGGCGGACCGCGCTCGCGCTGTGGCCGCTGCTGCTGCCAGCAGCACACCTGCTGTGGCGGCGCGCCTACTACGGCGAATGGCTGCCCAACACCTACTTCGCGAAGGTCGGCGAGGCGTGGCCCGAGAGCGGGCTGCGCTACGCCTACTGCTTCGCCTTCGAACACGGGCTGTGGCTGTGGCTGCCGCTGCTGCTGCTGTGGCTCGCGCTCGTGGGCCGGCGGCGCGAGCGGTGTTGGCGCGCCGCCACCGCCCGCGCGCCCGCTGCGATCGCGATCGCAGCGTGGGCCGTCTACGCGGGCTTCTACACGCTCCGCGTCGGTGGCGACCACTTCGGCTACCGCCCGTTCATGCACTTCGTGCCGCTGCTGCTCGTCGCCGCACGTCGCTTCGTCGCCGACCTCGGGCTCGGTGTGCGCGCTGCTGCCGCGGTGCTGCTGCTGCTCGCGGTCGGCTCGGGCGGCTTCGGTTGGTGGTACGAACACGTCGCGCGCGGCCGCGAGGTCGCGGGCTACGTCGCCGTGGGCCGCAGGGTGCCGAGTCTGCTGGAGCCCGTGTTCGCGCGCTACGACCGCTACCAGGCCTGGCTCCGCCTGCACCTCGTCGGCATCCGGCGCGCGCAGCACGCGGCGATGTGCGAGGACCTGCAGCGCCGCTTCCCGCCGCGCGGCGCGCCGGTCGCGAACTGGCCCCCGGGCCGCCGCGGCGTGCTCGAGATCGGCGCCGCCGGCGTCGGTGCCTGGCGCGCGCCCCAGTTCGACGTGATCGACATCTTCGGGCTCAACGACTGGGTCGTCGCGCGCAACAAAGGGACACGGCGCCTCGGCCGCCTGCCCGAGGCCGTCATCGACGAGGTCTTCCGGGCTGCCGATGCGAACGCGGACCAGCGGCTCGCCGGCACCGAGCTCGAGGCGCTCGGTGCGCTCGGCGACCGGACCTGGCATCACTTCACGCCCGACGTCTGGGCCGAGCTGCTCGGGGCCGGTTGGGACCCCGAGGGCGACGGGCTCGATCTCGAGCAGTTCCGGCGCGCGGTCTGGGACATCACCGACGCGCGCCTCATGGCCCACGAGCGGCAGCCGCCGCCCGGCTACGTCGAGGCGCTGCGGCCCTGCGTGCGGTTCGTCGACGGCCGCTTCGAACTCGCGCCCGAAGTGCCGCCGATCGATGCTGCGGGCATCGAGGCCGTCGAACGGCGGTTCCGCGCGCGGATCGCGCGCTGAACGCCGTGCCGCCGCCGATCAGCCAGCGGACCCGTCCGGGTCGAGTTCGAACGCGGCGAGCGAAGACACCTTGAGGCCGTTGACGTCGAGCACGAGGCCCTGCGCCCAGATGTGCACGCCCGGCGGCACGAACTTCTTCGGCTGCGTGAACACGCACGTCGAGCCGGCCTTGCCGAAGCAGGCACCCAACAGCACGAAGTCGGTCAGCGTCGGCGGCAGGCCGGGTGCGTAGGGGGTCATCTTCGGCGACAGCGACAGGATCACGGCGCCCAGGAACGTCTCGTCGGCGTTCGAGATGGCGTACGTGATCGCGTCCTTGGTGACGTCGAGCGCGAGCTTCGTCGACGCCGGGTACTCGTCGCTGGCCACGGGCGCTGGCTTGGGCGCCGCCGGCGTCGGCGAGTCGTTCTGGGCGGCGAGCGGGCTGGTGGTGACGGCGATCAGCGTGAGAAACGAATAGAAAGGATTCATCGTGGCATCTCCTCGGTGGGCGTGGGTTTGGTGCGCCCTGACCTCACCAAGGGGGATCTGCCCTGCCACCGCAGCTCTCGAGGCAGATTCCTCCGTGTTCCTTCGGGCCTTGCCCGGCGCGCGCGGGACCTCGCCTCGGTATGCTCGGCGTCCTTCTCGATCGCGGAGCAATACCATGCGTACGGATCTGTGGATCTCCACCCTGTCCCTCGTGCTCGCGGGCGGCCTCGCCGCGCAAGCGCCGGAGCGGCCGAAGGCCGAGCCGGCCATCGATGCCGCGTGGACCAAGGCCCTGGCCAAGGCCAAGGTGCACAACCAGCGTGTGCTCGCGCTGCTCGTCGACGACGACGCGGACCTCGCGGCGTCGCTGAAGAAGGACGGCGTGCTGTCGCACCCGCTGCTCTACGAGTTCGAGACCGTGCAGTGGAAGGGCAAGCAGGCCGACGCCCTGGCGGTGCAGTGGGGCTTCGCCGACGCCGTGCAGCGGAAGCCCGCGCTCGCCGTGTTCGACGCGCAGGGCAAGGCGCTCGCGAAGTGGCTGCCGGCCGACTTCACGGCGGATGGCAAGGTGCTCTCCCAACCGCTGCTCGACAAGCTGACGCCGCTCTTCTGCGCGCCCGTGGACGCCGAGAAGAAGCTTGCGGACGGCATCGCCGAAGCCGCGAAGAGCGGCCGCGCCGTCTTCGTGCGCTTCGACGCACCTTGGTGAGGCTGGTGCAAGGTGCTCGAGGAGTTCCTCGGGCGAGAGAAGGTCGCGCCGTTGTTCGCCAAGGGCTGGGTCGACGTCATGATCGACGTCGACCGCGACACGCACGGCAAGGAGATCAACGAACGACTCAAGGGTGACCGTTCGGGCGGGCTGCCGTGGATGGTGATCCTCGACGGCCACGGCAAGGAGATCGTGAGCTCCAACGAGAACGGCACCGGTGGCAACATCGGCGGGCCGAGGTCCGCGCCCGAATGCGCCTGGTTCGCGACGATGCTCGATCGCAGCCGCGGCGACAAGCTGACCGCCGGCGAAGTGCAGGTGATCGCCGAGGACCTCGAGGCCTGGTCCAAGCCCAAACGCAAGTAGCCCCGGCGCCGCGCGGACCCGCCTACGTCGCGAGCAGCTTGCGCACGAGCGCCAGGCCCGGCGCCGGTTCGCCGAACTCGGACGCGGTCACGCGGGCCAGCGCCACGAGCCGCTGCCAGCGGAACGCGGGCCGCGTCGCGTCGAACTCCTCGCGCGCCGTGTGGAAGTACTTCTCGGCGTGCAGCGCGCCGTCCTCGCTGACGGCGTAGCGCAGCAGCAGCGCGAACGCCGGCTCCGGGCCGTGGCCCGCCTCGCCGTAGAGGTGCATGGCGGCACAGGCGCTGTGCTGGTCCTTCTGCTCGATCGCCGTCGCCGCGGCGCACAGCAGCTGCTCGGCGGTCTGGTCGCGCAGCCGTTCCTGCTGCTCGGCGTAGGACCAACGTTCGCGGCCGACTTGCTGGCTCTGCCCGGCCGTGTGGTAGGCGCCGACGACGAGGCTCTGGATGCGCCCCGACGGCGAGCCGATGCGGGCGACGTGGCGCCACGCGTTCGCGGCGTCGGAGGCGTGCACGCCGACCGAGGCGCCGTGCACGCGCCTCTCGCCGGTGTCGTGCAGCAGCAGTTCGTTGGCGCCGAGCGAGATCGCTTCGGCCACGGCGTCCGGGTCGATGCCCTCGGCCAGTGCAGCGGCGACCGCGTCGGCGGCGTGCTCGCGGCTCTGGCCGAACACGATGCCCGCCATCTCCTGGACCCAGGCGTCCTCGGGCACGCGCTTGCCGAGCTTCGCGTCGCCGAGACCGTGCGCTTCGAGCAGGCGCGGCAGGTCGTCGCGGATCGCGGGCGCCTTCTGGCCGCGCGCGACGCGGTTCCGTTCCTCGTCGATGCAGAAGCGCACGATCTGGCGCAGCAGCTCTTCAGCGTGCTCCTGGCCGACGATCTGGCGCATGTCCCACGCGCGCCACGACAGCACGATGCGGTGCACGTTGAGGTCGTCGCGCACGAGCTGCTGGGCGTCGGCGAACGCCGTGTCGAGCCCGCTCGCACACTGCTTCGCGAACAGGCTCTCGGCGCCGGCGAGGTCGCGATCGCGCGTGCGTTGGCGCAGCAGCTGCCCCGCGTCGGCGGGCAGCGTCTCGAGCGGCGTTACGGGTTCGAGCGCCGTGCGCCCCTTGCCCGCGGCGCGGATGCGCGCGGTGTTGCGATAGAGCACCTTGAGCACCGGCAGCGGCGCCTCGGCCGCGGCGAGTCGTTTCGCCATCGCGCGCGCCGGCAACAGGGCCATGAAGGCGTGGTAGCCCTCGTAGTCGCCGCCGCCGAACGTGCGCGCGTTGGCCAGCGCGCCGGCCGCCACGAGCGTGTCGAGCGTGGTGCCCGCCTGGAGCGCGGTGCAGAGGCGCGGCATCAGGTCGTCGGGCGCGAGCTCCTGCATCTGCCGCACGAGCGCTTCGAGGTCGGCGGGCAGCGCCGGCAGCCGGCCCGTTGCCGCCTGCAACATCGCCGACAGGCCGCGGGGCGTGAGCGTGGAGCCGAGACCGGCGAGCAGCATGCCTTCGCCGACATGGCCGAGAAAGCGACGTCGTGTTGCCAACAGCATGAGGACCTCCGTGCGCAGTGTAGCGGGTTGCGAGTGTGCGCGGGGCCGCGCGACGCGGTATCCGACTTCCGGCGCCGGGCCGGGATCCAGACCGTGTCCCTGTTCAGGCGCGACCGGCGCCTGCAGGTCGCCGGCGCTACGCGACGGAGTTCGTCGTGCAGTGACCGTGGTCGGTGCGGTCAACGCAGCAGCTTGCTGTAGCGGTAGTAGGCCTCGAGCGTGAGCACGAGGATCGCGGTGCTGTAGACGCGGCCGCCGTCTTCGCCCCAGGCGTCGATCGGATCCCACGAGCCGTAGAGGTTCTTGTGTTCCTTCTCGCGGTGCTGGGTCTTCACGACGGCGGGCTCGAGCATCTTCTGCCAGTCGGTCCAGTGTCGGCCGCCCATCTGGAAGAGGGCGTAGGTGCCGTAGTACCAGTAGTAGAAGTCGATCGAGCCACCCTTCGGATCCCAGACGGGCGGCCGCTGCGCGATCAGGTTCGCGGCGGCTGTCATCACAGGCTTCTCCTTCGGGTCCTGACCGATGAAGAAGCGGCAGAACAGGCCGACTGCGGTGAGGGCCTCGCCCCTCTCGACCGGGAACCTCGTTGCGTGCTCACCGGGCTTGCGCGAGCTGCGCTCGCCCGCCCTCGTGTAGCCGTGCCGGCCGGTCGGATCGGAGACCGAGTCGAACCACACGGCGGCGAGCTCGAGCGCCTGCTTGTTGACCGTGAGCTTGAAGTAGTCGCCGGACTCGTAGGCCATCACGCACCAGCCCGTGACCGACGTGTCGTTGTCGTTGTCGCGCGGCAGATAGCGCCACACCGAGTACGGGTTGCGGTGCGACTCGAGGTAGTTGATGCCCCGTTGGGCGGTGTTGGCGAGCAGATGGTACTGCGACAAACCGTAGGCCTCGCACATCGCGTAGGCCGCGATCGCGTGGTCGTAGACGAAGTCGTGCGACGCGTCGGTACCGAATAGTCCGTTCGGCTGCTGCTGGCTGCGCAGCCACAGCACGCCCTTCTTGACCGTCTCGCGGTAGGGGCCCGAGCGCATCGTGCTGTCGTCGCCGAGGAAGGCGAGCAGGGCCAGGCCCGTGACACCGACGTCGTGAACGGCGCTGCCGGGGCCGTCGCACGGCTCACCGTCGGTGTCGTGTTTCATGAACTGGTCGCAGTCCCACTTGCCGTCGTCGTCTTGATGGTTCTTGAGCCACTGCAGGCCGGCGTCGATCGCCGCGGCGTAGGACTTCCCGCCGCCACCCCTGCCACCACCCTTGCCGCCGCTGCGGCCACCGTAGCGGCCGCCGGCGCCGCCGCCGAGACCGACCGCCGCGTTCCACTGGTTGGAATCGAAGGCCGATTCCTTGCCGACGTCGTTGCCGAAGGCGTCGAAGCCGGTGTCGCCCGACGTCGTGCTGTCGAAGGCCGTCCTGTCGCGATCGGTGTCGGGGACCTGCGTCTCGTCGACGACGACCTGCTTCTCCTCCGGCTCCTCCACCACCTTGGGCGGCGCCGGCGGTGGTGGCGAGTCGGGCGTCGGCGTCTGGGTCTGGTCGACTCGGGTCAGCGCCTTCGTTTCGGTGCGCGTCGACGCGGGCACCAACACGTAGAGCATGAGCAGTACGAGGGCGTGGCAGGCAGCGGACAGCGTGATCCATGGCGCATGCGAGAGCTGCTCGGCCATGAGATCGTGGAACGTCTGCGGCTGGAAATGCCGTTCTCGCGGGCGAGCGGGGTCGAAACGGGATTGGGGCGGGCGGTTGGACATCGTGGTCTCCCTGCCTGCGCACGCACTCACCACGGACGCGCGAACCGTGCGCAAGCGGTGGATGGAGAGGATGCCGCGCCGGAGTCGAGGGGACTGGGGTGCGGACGATGGTTCCTAGTCGCAGGGTCCGCGTGTGCTACCGCGTGCGTGGTGTCGTTCGACGCGCGAGGGAGCCGCGCGGAAACCCACCGGCCCACGGCGCGGTGCGTGCACGCATCGTCTGCGGCGGGCATGTGTGCGTTTTGACGCTGCTCAGACCTTGTTGGCACGCGCGCGTATTGATGTGGGCCAGACCTGATCGGCTCGGAGTCGATCCAGCATCGGGCACTTGACGAAGCACTTCGTGCGGAGCCGTTCGAGTTCGGCTCGACGCGTCGGCCATCGGTCGGCCGCGCGAAGGCCGCGGGCCCCGCTGACGCGCCGCGCTCTCGAGAACGTAGGGCAACGGCCGCCGCCGGCCCGGTTGCACCCCGGGTCCGACAGCGGTATCCCTAGCTCGCCCATGTGCGCTGCTCCCCGCCGCTGCCTGCCGTTCGTGCCCGTGCTCTGCGCGCTTGCCGCCGCGGTGCTCGCGCAGGACCCGGCCGACTGGTGGGCCTATCGCGACCTGCAGCGCCCGCCCGTGCCCGCCGTGCAGCACACCGCCTGGCCGCGCCAGCCGCTCGACTGCTTCGTGCTCGCGCGGCTCGAAGCGCACGGCCTGTCGCCGGCACCCGAGGCCGACCGCCACACGCTGTTGCGGCGCGTCACCTACGACCTCACGGGGCTGCCGCCGACCGAAGCCGAGATCGCCGCGTTCGTCGACGACCCGTCGCCCGACGCCTACGAGAAGGTCGTCGAACGCCTGCTCGCCTCGCCGCAGTACGGCGTCAAGTGGGCCCAGCACTGGCTCGACCTCGTGCGCTACGCCGACACCGACGGCTACGAACGCGACCGCAAGAAGCCGTTCGTGTGGCGCTACCGCGACTGGGTCACCGACGCGCTCAACGCCGACATGCCGTACGCGCAGTTCGTGACGAAGCAGCTCGCCGGCGACGAGCTGCCCGAGCCGACCGTCGCCGACCTCGTCGCGACGGGCTACTACCGGCTCGGCATCTGGGACGACGAGCCGACCGACCCCGAACAGCACCGTTACGACGACCTCGACGGCATCGCCGACACGACGGCGCGCGCCATGCTCGGCATCGGCATGGGCTGTGCGCGCTGCCACGACCACAAGAAGGACCCGCTGCCGCAGAAGGACTACCACTCGTTCCTGGCCTTCTTCGAGAACGTCAAGCCGTACGACAACCAGGCTCACGCCGTGCCCGTCGACGGCGCGCGGTCGCGGTTCGAGGCCGAGCTGGCCGCGTTCGCCGAGCAGCGCAGCGACCTCGTCGCGAGGCTGCGGCGCGCGGCCGAGGCGAGCTGGAACGCGCTCGACGCCGGTGCGAAGGAACAGCGGCTGCGGGCTGCGGAGCAGGCGGTCGTCGCGCGCTACTCGGGCGATCGCGACAGCGCGACGCGGCTGATCGACGACGCGCACGGCCAGGACGGCGAGGTCGAGGGCCAGGTCGTCGCGGTGGAGGGCCACCGCGGCAAGGCGATGCGCTTCGACGGCGACGACGACGTCGTGCTGCCGCGGCTCGTGCAGGACGCGTTCTCGGTGTCGTTCTTCGTGCGCAGCGACCGGCCCGGCGAAGGCAGTGCCAAGGACACGCGGTGGTTCACGGGCACGGGCCTCGTCGACGGCGAGGTGCCCGGCGTCGTGCCCGACTGGGGCATCTCATGGCACAGCGACGGGCGCATCGCCGCCGGCGCCGGCGATCCCGACACGTTCCTCGCGTCGGGACCCGGCCACGACGACGCACAATGGCACCACGTCGCGTTCACGCGCGAACGCACGACGCGGCGCATCGCACTCTACGTCGACGGCGTGCTGTGCGGCGAGGCGAGGGGCAGCACGAAGCTGCTCTCTGCTCCGAAGCGCCTCGTCGTCGGCCGCGCGCAACCGGGCGGGCGCGGCTTCCGCGGCGACCTCGACGAGCTGACGTTCTACTCGCGCGCGCTGACCGCCGCCGAGGTCGCGAGCCTCGCGTTCGACCTGCCCGGCGGCCTCGCGGCGGCACCGTCGTGCGAACCCCAGGCGATGGCCGAACTCGAGCAGCTGCACCGGCCCGACCTCGCGACCGTCGACGTGCTCGCGGTGCAGGAGTCCGGGCCCTCGGCACCGGCGGCGTTCGTGCGCGTGCGCGGCAACGTGCACGCGAAGGGACCTCAGGTCGAACCGGGGTTCCCGCGCATGCTCGGCGGCGTGAGCACGCCGGTCGAGGTGCACGCGACCGAGGCGAGCTGCGGCCGCCGCACGGCGCTGGCGCGCTGGATCACGGACCCGGGCAACAAGCTGACCTGGCGCGTGTTCGCGAACCGGCTCTGGCAGCACCACTTCGGCCGCGGAATCGTGCGCTCGAGCAACGACTTCGGCCGCCTCGGCGAACTGCCGACGCACCCCGAGCTGCTCGACTGGCTCGCGTGCGAAGTGCTGGCGAAGGGCGGCAGCTGGAAGTCGATGCACCGCCTGCTCGTCACGTCGGCGACCTATCGCATGGCGAGCGACGCCGAGCCGAAGGCGCTCGCGGCCGATCCGCAGAACGACCTGTTCTGGCGCTTCGATCGCCGCCGGCTCACGGCCGAGGAGGTGCGCGACTCGATGTTCGCGGTCGCCGGCGGGCTCGAACTCGAACTCGGCGGCCCGAGCGTGTTCCCGCCGCTGCCGCCCGCGGTGCTCGCGACGGCCTCGCGACCCGACGAGGCGTGGGGCGAAGCGACGCCCGAACAGGCGTGCCGGCGCAGCCTCTACATCCACGTCAAGCGTTCGCTGCAGGAGCCGCTGCTGGCCTCGTTCGACCGCGCCGACACCGACGGCAGCTGCCCCGTGCGCTTCGCGACCGTGCAGCCGACGCAGGCGCTGATCCTGCTGAACGGCGAGTTCGCGCAGCAGCGCGCGCAGGCACTCGCCACGCGGCTCGCCGGCCGGGCCCGCGACCTGCGCGCGCGCCTCGAGCTCGGTCTGCAGCTGGTCACGCAACGGCCGGCGCGCGGGCCGGACCTCGAGCGGCTGCTCGCGCTCGCCGCGGACCTGCAGCGCGGCTTCGGCCGCAGCGAAGACGAGGCGCTGCAGCGCTGCTGCCTCGTGCTGCTCAACTGCAACGAGTTCCTGTTCCTCGACTGAGAGGTCGCGGAACCTAGAAGCTCTGCTTGCCGCACTGCGTGCCGCGCAGCGTGCCGGTGGCGAGGTCGAACCCGACGGCCTGCTGCGTCCACGACTGCCCACCGATCGTCAACCGCACCGCGGGCGGGATCGGCGTCTCGATCCACACCTCGTGGTTGGTGACGATGCCGACCGTGAGCGGGAACAGCGCCGTTGGCTCGAGGCACAGACCGCCGCGCGAACCGGGGATCAAGCTGTCCAGCGCGACGATCGGGCCGAAGTCGGCGAACGCGGCGAGGAACGCCACGGGACTGCCTTCGGTGATCGTGACGTCCGAGAAGATGAAGCCGGAGTTGTCGGCGCGTCCGGAGTTGAACGGCGGATTCGTCGCGTCCGGATAGAGGCCCGCCAACAGCGTCGTCGAACCCGGCGCGGCGCCGGGGATGAAGACCGCGGTCGGCATGCCGCTCGGGCCCTCGATCAGCAGGTCGATCAGGTACTGCGCCCGCGTGCCGTAGGTCAGCGCGTTGTTCGTCACGTCGCGATACAGCCGGAAGCTGTTCGCCTCGGGCGGCGACGACGGCATCGCACCACCGGGCAGCACGATCGACGACGAGCCGGACAGGTAGCCGTAGATCAGCCCGACGGTCGTGCCGAACGCGCCGGCCGGCGGGTTGAGGTGCACGCCCACGAAGACGTCGCGACCGATCGGGGCGAGTCCCGGCGTCGGGAACACGGCGTCGGTCGGGCCGAAGGTGCCGACGGGCGGAACGTTGGTGACCTGCGCCAGCGGCGCGCTCAGGTCCGGGTACCCGGGCCGCGCGGGGTCTTCGGTGTACAGCGTCACGGCGATGTTGTTGTTCGGGATCGACGAGCCGAACGCCTGCGACAGCAGCCGCGCGCCACGCACGACCTGCACGCCGGGATGGCCGGACTCGATGCCGAAGCCGCGCAACTGATCGGCGTCGAAACGCTGGATGATCTCGGTCCCGTTCGGTCCGTTGGGCCCACTCGACATGGTCAGCGTGGACAACCGCAGCCAGCTGCCGGCGGGCGCGAGCTGCGGCATCACCGGTGCGGTGAGCAGCGCGAGAGCGAGGATCTGTCGGACGCAGGACGCCAACTGCTTGCGGGCGGCACGATCGATCATGAGCGTTTCCAATGTCTGCGACGATCCGCCGCGAGCCCTTGGGACTCGTCGGCTGCATCGTCCGGGTTGCCTATTGAACTCGATCACGCCAGTAGCCTGGCCGGCGTCGTGCATGTGCGACGGCGACGATCTCCAGCGTGACCTCGTCGATCTGGTGGTAGATGACCAGAAAAGGAAAGCGTCGCATCAGGAATCGTCGCGTGCCATGGGAGTGAAGTCGCCACCTGCGGGGACTCGCGGCGATCGCGTCGATCGCCCGATCCAACTCCGACAGGAACGCGTCGCCAGCTCGCTCACTGCGCGCGGAGTAGTAGTCGTGAGCGACCCTCGCTTCCTCGACGGCACTCGGGTGAAAGTTGGGCCCGCGACCGTTGCTCACTTGCCGGCGATGATCCGTCGAGCCTCGGACCAAGGGATCGGGACGACATGACCCGACTTGAGTTCGCGAACGCGTTTGGCGATCTCCTCGTCCCACCGGTCCGCCGCGTCCTCGTCGACCTCTTGGTCAAGACTCTCGAGAAGCGATCCTGCGATGGCGGCCCGTGCCTCCGGGGGCAGCTTCAGTGCCTGCTCAAGCACGTCGCGGGTGTTCGGCATCATGCGGGGCAGTCTACTACGAGGGCCCCGAACTCGAACAGGGCGTCGACCAAGTCGCCCCAACGTCTTTGCCGCTCAGCCGCGCGCCCTCTGGGGCGCGTCGGCTGCTGTGCCAAGTTGGACGCCCCGGTCATCATGCGGCGGCCAGGAACTGCTCCATCCGAACTGTCCAACGTCTCTGACGCTGAGCCGCGAGCCGCGTGCGAGGGGCTCCGGCTCTTGCGGTTGCGTTGGTCGCGGCTCGTCGGCTCCTGCGTGGAGTTGGGCGGCCTCCTCAACTCCCTGCGGTCCATGTCGCTGGGTTTGAGCGACCGGACCTGAGTTGCCTTGGTCTGGGCATCCGAGGTCGCCCTCCGCGCCGCCTCTTCTGGATCGCAAGAAGCATCGGCTTGCTTCCTCCGCACGTTCGTTGGCCGAGGCGGCATTGCCCCACCGATGTCACGCTCCGGCGAGCGAGACCCACGTCAGGTCGGGAGACGGAAAGAGGTGTCCCGCAAGATCCCACCATGGGGATCGGCCTCCCGATCAGGCGATTCGATGCCGTCCCGACGATCGCGCTGAATCCCCTGAGGTGAGGTTGCTGCTCTCTATTGCCACTTGGACGACGCGGCGGAATTGGGCAACATCGCGCGCCGTTTCGCAGTCCATGGAAGAACCTGCCAGTGCGACCACAGCGGCGCATGGTCTGCCACCTCTCTCCCCACCATGTCCACCGTCGACAAGCTCGAGCGCGCCCTTGCCCTACTGCGCCCGAGTGCGAAGCGCATCGGGCGCCCACTCGATATGGGTGACGTGACGCGGGTGACCGTAGCGCTGCACCTCGGAGTCGGCGAGCTGGAGGCCCTTCTCGACATCCTCCGCGGTGAAGGCCTGTTCGTGGAGACCGAAGCCTCCCTGCCGAAGACCGAGCCCCGCGCCACGCGCAACAGGACGTCCGACCCGGTCGACTGCTTCTTCGATGCCGCACACAGTCGGGAGATGGTGAGCAGAGAGGAGGAGCGTGAGCTCGCCCGACTCTCCCTCTACGGCCGCGAAGCCAAGGATGCGCGAGACGCTGGAGCCTTGGACTTCTCTACAGCGGAGAGGTACATCGCTGCCGGCGAGGAAGCACGCAACCGACTCGTGAGCGTCAACCTCCGACTGGTTCCTTGGGTCATGCGGTCACTGCGAATTCGCCGTTCGGAGAAGTCCGACATCCTGCACGAAGGCGTTCTCGGCCTGATGCGCGCGGCTTCGGACTACGACCCGGAGCGAGGAGCGAGGTTCTCGACCTACGCAACCTGGTGGATCTTCCAGGCGGTGATCCGCTACCTGCACGAGCACAGTCGACTCGTGAGGCTACCCAGTCACCTGTCAGGCGCCTTCGCGAAGCTGATGCGCGCGCGCCAGAGACTTCACGCCGCTGGCGTCACTCCGGGATACGAGGTCGAGGCACTGGCCGAGGAGCTGGGAATGACCGAGCAGAAGGTCGCCCTCGTCCTCGCCGCTGGCGCCATGACGATGAGCCTCTCCTGCCAGGCCGACGAGGAGACCAATCCGCTCGTCGAACTGCTGATCGACGAGAGCGCCGAGCAGCCGGATCGTGTCCCCGAGATGGAGGAACTTCGATCGACGATTCAGCAGTGCCTTCACATCCTGAGCGATCGAGAGCAGCAGGTGCTGATGCGTCGCTTCGGCCTAGACGGAGCCGAGCCGGAAACGCTGGACGAACTTGGAAGTGCCATGGGGATCACCCGCGAACGAGTGCGCCAGATCGAGCACAGAGCTCTCAAGCGCCTTCGGTATCGTCAGCACTCCCACATCCTCGAGGCGTTCCTTGAGGACGTCGCCTGACCATCGCGCTGCCGCCACCGACCACCGATCCAATCAACCCCCGCGCCCGATGACCGACCCTCTCCGCAAACCTGTCGATCGCGAACTCTTGAGCGAGGCGGCCACCAGGTTCACCCGCTACCTGAACGACCAGGTCGTTCACGACTCACGCGGCGACCACGAGACCGACATCGAAGTCGCGCCGGAAGGGCGCTACTGGCTCGGGCTGCTCGCACCGGAGGCGTTGGTGGTCGACTCGAAGTACGGCGACCGGTTCGAGAAGATGCGGCCGTGCGCGATGGGCATGCGCGTTCGCCCCGCCGCAGCCGCCCCGTGGTCGGGAACCGTGCTCGTGCGCGCGGCCGCGTGGCACTCGACGATCGACGACCACTGGCACAAGACCGAGGTTCTCGAAGAGGAGGTGGCCTTCGAGTTCACCAGTGCGACCCAGTCGCCGCTCTGCATCCCGTTGACGCGCCTCGAGGAGCAGATCGCCCGAGCGACAGGAGCGCCTGGTCGGCGACTCGAAGTCCGGATCGAACGCGAAACCGGACGTGACGGCGGCCCAGAACTGGTGATCCAGGTCGTCAACACGACTGCCAAGGCCGTCACCGAGTCAATCGACGGCAATCACTACCAGGTGAGCATGAGCCTGCGCGAGTTGCCGACGCAGCCGTTCTACATGGAGGGGCTGCCCGACTCGTTCCGCTACGACCGTACGATCCCGGCCTACGGCCTGAACTGCGGCGTGGACCTAGTCGATGGCGCGCTCTGCACGAACGACGCCGTGATCGTCGAGCGTCACCGCCCCAGATTCTGGTCGTCCACCGAAGCAGCTCCCGATCTGCGCTTCGAGACGCTCGCGAAGGATCCTCTCCCCCAACTCGACGCGCTGGTGGCTGCGCACCGTGCGTGGGGCGCCGACGCATGGAGCACGACGACCCTCGAGAAGCGGTCACAGGCCGAGTCCTGGACCTCTGCCATGGCGGCCGAGGCCGCGAAGGAAGCAAGCACCTTCGAGGACGAAGCTCGCCGGCTCGCCGAGGGTATCTCTCTGCTGCGGAGCGATCCGCGCCTTTTGCGAGCGTTCCAGCTGGCCAACCGGGCCATGCTGCTGTCGGCGCGGGGCCGATACGACTCCTGGCGCCCCTTCCAGGTCGGCTTCCAACTCGCCTCGCTCGGGTCGCTGATCCGCAACGAAGAAGCCAACGTCGTCGACGTGCTGTGGTTCGCCACCGGCGGTGGCAAGACCGAGACCTACTTGGGGCTGCTGGTGATGGCGGCCCTGTTCGATCGCATGCGCGGCAAGACGCACGGGATCACGGCCTGGAGCCGATTCCCGCTCCGCATGCTGTCCCTGCAGCAGACCCAGCGCTTCGCCAACGCGCTCGCCGGTGCCGAGATCGTTCGTCGCCAGGAGGGACTGGGCGGAGAACCGTTCCGCGTCGGCTACTTCGTCGGCAGCGGCAACACACCCAACAAGCTCGATCTGGAGCCGTCTAACGACAAGCCGGACTGGCGCGACCCGAACATGCCGGCGCGCTTCCGCGTGCTGATGCACTGCCCGTTCTGTCGGAGCGACGTGCAGATGGCGTTCGATCCGGAGCGCTGGACGCTCGAGCACCGCTGCCTCGGTGACCGATTGGGCGCCGGCGAGAAGTGCCCGTGGCCCGACCAGGGCTTGCCGTTCCACATCGTGGACGACGAGATCTACCGCATCCTGCCGACACTGGTCGTCGGCACGCTCGACAAGGCCGCGACCCTCGGCATGCAGGTCGCGATGCGGGGATTCGTCGGCAATCCTGTCGGGCTCTGCTCTCGGGAAGGCCACGGCCACACCTACACGGCCAACCGCACCTACCCCAACGGCTGTCGCGTGCCCCAGTGCGCGGCCAAGGTCACCACGCTGCCGCAGCCGGCCGAGCACTACCGGATGACCTTCCGCCTGCAGGACGAGCTGCACCTGCTCCGGGACAGCCTGGGGGCGATCGACGCCCACTACGAGGACCTGCTGGACGGCCTCGCCCAGGAGCTCACCAACGGCAAGTCGAAGATCCTGGCCTCGTCCGCGACCCTCGCCGGGTTCTCGCATCAGTGCCGAACCCTCTACTCGCGAGACAGCCGGGTCTTCCCCGTCCAGGGTCCACGCACCGGGCAGTCCTTCTGGTTCCAGGACACTCCGGACCTCCTGCGACGATTCGTTGCACTCGCGCCCCGAGGACAGACCAACGAGTACGCGCACGATCGCATCCTGACGGTGCTGCAGCGCACGGTGCGCAACGCCGTCGCCAACCCCACGGCCCTGGCAGTGCTGCTCGACGTGGACGAGGACGTGGTGCCGAATCTGGTCTCCCTCTACGGAACCCAGGTCGTCTACGGGAACACCAACCGCGACGTTCAGGCGAGCCTTCGCTCCCTCGAGACCCAGGTTCACGTCGACGGGCCAATGAACACCCAGGAGATGACCGGCTACACGGACTTCGAGCAGGTCCGCCATGCACTGCACCGACTCGAGGTTCCCGAGCCGTCCTTCGGTGACCGCATCCACGTCGTGTGTGCGTCCTCGATGATCTCACACGGCGTCGACGTCGATCGGCTCAACTGCATGCTGGTCCTGGGACAACCCCTGACGACCGCCGAGTTCATCCAGTCCACGGCACGTGTCGGACGCACCTGGCCCGGCATCGTCTTCGTGTTGCACCGCATGGCGCGCGAGCGCGACGTCGGCTTGTTCCGCTCGTTCCGAGCGTTCGTCGAACAGGGAGATCGCTTCGTCGAAGCGATCCCGATCACGCGCCGCAGCCAGCGGGTTCTCGAGAAGACCGTGTCCGGCGTCACCTGGGGCCGCATGCTCGCCGTGCTCGCGCCTGCCGTGGGCGGCCTCGCAAGAGCGAGGATCATCGGCGACGCGCTCGCCGACGGAACCCTCGTCGCCGAAGACGAGATCCAGCACATCACCGACATGCTCGGCATCGACGCCGAGCAACCGAGCCTGGCGGCGGTCGTTCGCGAGCACGTCGGCCGCTTCCTGAGCGAAGTTCGGGTGCCGCGCAACGCCGGCATCTACCCGCAGGAGCTCTGGGCGAACAAGCCCATGATGTCGCTGCGAGACGTCGAAGCCACTCTCCCCGTCACCGACGAGTCCTGATCCATGAGAGCGAAACGCAGTCCGTCCCAGATTCTGTTCGGCCTCCTGCCCGAGCAGACCGTGGACATCGAAGGCGGCATCTGGAAGGTCGCCGAGTGGCGCAGTCCCGGTGTGCAAGAGTGCGACGACGCCAACCTGCGCGAAGAGCTGATTCGCCAGGCCACCATCTGGGAGGCCGAGCAGAAGGACGCGGGCTTCGCCAGCGCGCTTCGGTCGAACGCCAAGATCGAACTCGTCCGCGTCAGCACGTCGGGCGTCAGAGTGGAGCGGTTCCCCCGACTCCTGATCTGTCGCAACTGCAACCGGCTGACGTGGAGCCCCAACACCGAGTGCTGCAACCGTCGTCGGTGGGGCCAGCTCCACTTCGTGGCCTACCACGATTGTGGGCGAGTGCAGGAGCCGACCGTCCCGCTCTGCAGCGATCACCGGGCCGCCCGACTCGTGAACCCCGGCACCGGATCCGCGCGCGAACTGCGCTTCGAGTGCCCGATCTGCAATCGAACCCTGCAGAAGGGACTCTCGGTTCGGCAATGCGCCTGCGGCAAGGGCGCGATGAGGGTCACCGTCCACCGGGCTTCGTCGGTCTACACTCCACGCACCGCGGTCGTCGTCAACGCCGCGAATCGCAAGGTGATGGACGCGATCGAGACCGCCGGCGGGTCGGCGCGCGCGCTGGAGTGGATCCTCGGCGGCATGACGAGCCGCAACGTCACCGAGACGACGCCAACGAGAACCTCGTTCGTCGAGGACCTCGTGTCGAAGGGGCTGTCGCGTGAATTGGCGTCCGAGATGGCGGACAGAGCCGTCGCCAAGGGCGAGCTCCGGCCGGACCCGGAAACGGATGCCGTGGAACCGGCAGACCCCAAGTCGGCCGAGCGCGAAGCGATCACGATCGCCTCGGCGCTACATGGTTGCCGCACCCGCGTCACCGACCTCGACTCGACGACCGCAGAGGGCATCGCGCGCCAACTGCGATACACGGGCAGCATCCGCGCGGCTGGGTTGGAGTCGGTGGACCTGTCCGACCGGTTCCCGGTCCTGACCGCCGTCTACGGCTACACGCGCGGCGAACTGAACGCCGGCAAGTCGATTCTCAACTCGTTCCGCCTCCCGAACAGCAACGCCTACGCTGCCCACATCGAGCGCACCGAGACCGAGGCACTCTTCGTGCGCCTCGACCCGTTGCGGGTCCACCGTTGGCTGGCTTCACGAGGATTCCACCTCGAGAGCGCCGACGATGCCGAACAGGCGCGACGAGCCATCCTTGCCGACGCTCGCTGGCCGATGCCCGGCAACGACGTCGGCAACCCGCCGTCGATGGGCGAGACCGTGCTGATGCTGGTGCACTCCTTCGCACACCGCATGCTGCGGAAGCTCCCCGTGCTTGCCGGCATCGACCGAGACAGCCTTTCCGAGCTGCTGGTGCCGTCGCACCTGGGGTTCTTCGTCTACGCGGCCCAACGTGGCTTCGTGCTCGGTGGCCTCCAGGCACTGTTCGAGAACGACCTCGACAACCTGCTGGACAGCATCACCAGGGCCGAGCGGCGCTGCGCGATGGACCCTGGCTGCAGCAACACCGGTTCGGCGTGCGCCTGCTGCCTGCACGTCGGCGAACCGTCGTGCCGCTGGTTCAACCGATACCTCGATCGATTGCTCCTGCACAGCTACCTGGACAGTGTCAGGGCTGGGACCTGACGACCTCGACGAAGTCCGGATGCGCGGCGGCGACGTTCTGGAGCAAACGGGCCACACGTGATCCCGGATCCGCGTGCACGACGAGACAGTCGATGGCGCGGGTGAACGCCATTGCGCACCACCGGGCGGCGTAGCGGTCGGCGGCAGCGCTCGCGTCGTCGAGCTCGTCGACCCGACAAGCACTCCGCCGCCGCTCGAAGAAGCTGTCCAGGTCGAAGCAGCCGACGGTCCAGGCCTCCAAGCCTCTGCTCGACTCGTAGCGGACGATTCGATGCTGCTCCGCCCGCGAAGGAGCGCTCGTCCGAACGGCCGCATCCGTCCCGTCCCAGACCTCTCCACCCCACCCACGAATCTGGGCACCCAGGTCGGCGCAACGAGCACCGGCACTGCCGGTGGTCAAGAACAGCGCATCCACGGGTTGGTTACCGGCAACGGCATGCCGACGCATCAGCTCTTCGTGCTTGGATCTCGAGTAGTCGCCGAGCACGACCGTCACCCGGCCACCCGCCAGTTCGGGGTGCGGCTCAAGATCCCAATCGAGCCCGAGTTCACCGCAGAACGTCCGGACGAAGCGGCACAGATTGGCCTTCATACGCAGCGAGGTGGTGAGCGGAATCACGAGACGCTCGAAGCCCCCGGGTGAACGGATCCAGTCACAGGCGGGGAGATCGGTGACGAACTGATCGACTCCGTCTGCGACCACCACCTTGGTGCCGTCGAACAGACGAAGCAGCAAGTCGCGATCGGCAACTGCCCAGTCTTGCGCTTCGTCCACCAGGACGAGGTCGAAAGGGATCGTCGCTCGCAGACGCTCTCTCCCGACCGAGGAATCCAGGTTCCGGCCGAGTCGCTCGAGCGCCTCGGCGACCTCTTTCTCGGGCCATTCGCCGCCGTCGGTTCCGCGCGGAGCAAGCCCCGAGGCGACGAGCACACCGTGGAAGAAGGACCAGCTGGACCGAACCTCGATCGACCTGCTGCCGTCGGGACGCAGGTCGCACGCCCCAGCGAGCGAAGCCATCCTGGTCACGTCGGCAACGAGAGCGCGGTTGTAGGTCAGGAAAAGCACCCGCTCACCGAGTCGCTCGCTGCGCTGCTTGCCGATCCTGAGAAGGCGAACCGTCTTGCCGGTCCCGCCTCGACCTCGCAGGACCAACATCTTCCGACCGATGACCTCGGAGTGGTCCTCTGCACCGACCGCGTGCCCACAGATCGCTTCGAGCCGACGGCGGTCCATCGTCAGAGGACTGCCCTCTCCGGCAACAGCTTCGACGACGGCCTCGAGAGCGGCCTCCCCCTGCGGGCCACCGCAGGTGACGAGCACCTCGCTCTCCCCGGATCGCGCCTGCTTGTAGAACTCGCGGACGTTGGCCCGTGCAAACACCGCCAACAAGTCCCTGACGGTTGCGTCACTGCCGATCAGATTCTCCAAGGGCGGCAGATCGCTCTGACGCACGCCACGCAACCAGAGAGCCTCCGTCATGAACGGCGAAGCGCACCCCCGCTCCCGCAGGAAGTTGCGCACGGAGTGCATCTGCTGGAAGGCCTGATTGCTGGCATCCTTCCACCCTTCCGCGTAGCGAACCTCGACTCGGTTGCCCTCGATGCGGATGTTGGCCGGATCGTGGTCCTTGACCTCGACCAGCATCGCGAAGCTCCGGACCCGCACCGGCTTGCCAGGATGCTTCTCCGGGATGCTACGAGCCGGCAACGAGAACGGCTGGGACCCGAGAACACCGAGCACCAAGAGGTCCAGGTCTCGATACATCTGACCGTTGCACTTGACGCCAGCGATGATCGTCACCCGGTCACCCGGCGACAGGATCGAGAGGAACCGCTTGGCGAGCTCTTCGGCGGCCTCGCGCTCCGCTCCACTTGCCTGCCCGAGAATCGTGACTTTCTGCTGCATGCTCCTGCCGCGCCTCCCTGTGTTGCACGCACGAGTGTCGCTGACGGCGCAGCGCCGACGCGAAACAAATCTGCGGCCAACGTGGCGAGGCCGGTATCCTCTGCGCCCATGGCCAACCGGGCTCGAACGAATGGCGACGCACCCGGCATGGGACTGAAGGTCGTCGGCCTGTTCGCCGGGATCGGCGGCCTCGAGCGCGGCTTCGAGCTGGCAGGGCACACCACACGACTGCTGGTCGAGAACGACCCGGCAGCTTCGAAGGTGCTCGCCGCGCACTTTCCGCGCTGCAAGCGACACGGCGACATCCGGACGCTGCCGTCTCTCCCTCGCGGCACCGAGGTCGTCACGGCTGGCTTTCCCTGCCAGGACCTCAGCCAGGCCGGCAGAACCACCGGCATCTTCGGCACCAAGTCGTCGCTCGTCCACCAGGTGTTCCGCCTGCTGCGCGACCGACCGGTCGAGTGGGTCGTACTCGAGAACGTGCCGTTCATGCTGCAACTGGCGTGCGGCAAGGCCATGGACATCGTGGTCTCCGAGCTCGAGCAACTCGGCTACCGATGGGCCTACCGTGTCGTCGACTCGATGGCGTTCGGCCTGCCACAGAGGAGGAGGCGCGTCTTCCTCGTCGCTTCGCGCTCGGGTGACCCGACCAACGTGCTGATGTCCGACGAGGTGCGCCCGCGAGAGGACAAGCCATGGCACCCGGACCTGCCCGTGGGCTTCTACTGGACCGAGGGGAACCGAGGTGTGGGGTGGGCGGTCGAGTCCGTGCCGACCCTCAAGGGCGGCTCGGGGTTCGGCATCCCGTCGCCCCCCGCGGTGCTACTGCCGTCTGGCCTTGTGGTGACTCCTTCCCTCGGCGCAGCCGAAGAGCTGCAAGGCTTCGAACGCGGATGGACCGCCCCAGCTGCCGAAGCCGGACTCGGCAAGTTCTGCTGGCGCATGGTGGGCAACGCAGTCGGCGTGCGAACCGCGAAGTGGCTCGGTCGCCGACTGGCGTCTCCCGGGAAGTTCTCGACCAAGCGCATCGGTGACCCGATCGGCCCAGGCACGTGGCCTCGAGCGGCGTGCAACCTGGGTGACGGGGCGCGAGAGGTCGAGATCGGGGAGTGGCCGGCTCACCGCGAACTGGCGGACATCGAGCGCCTGATGCACGACTGCAAGCCCCTGAGCGCCCGCGCGACCCGGGGCTTCGTCACTCGCGCCCGCCGTGCGGTCGCCGAGAGCCGCCTGCGGCTGCCGATAGCGTTCCTGGACGCGCTGACCGAGCACTTGGATCGAATCGAGAAGGAGACGCCCTCAGCGACGAAGCGCGCGGCCGCGCACTGCGCGTAGCACCTTGCGCGCAGCGACGACGGGATCCTCGTGCTCCCAGATTCGCAACACGCGCCAACCCTCACGGCGGAGACGTCGATCGGTGTCGCGGTCGCGCTCCACGTTGCCCTTGAGCTTCCGCCTCCACCAGTCCGCGTTCGCCTTGGGCCAGCTTGCGTGCCGAGGACACACGTGCCAGAAGCACCCGTCCACGAAGACCGCGACACGCGCCGAACGAAAGAGCAGGTCGGCCCGACGCCGGAGCCCCGGGAGAACAGGGGCATCGACCCGGTAGCGCAACCCCAACGCGAACGCCTCGCGGCGGAGGGCTAGCTCGACGGAGTTGTCGCGCCTTGGCGTGTTCCGCATGCGCTTGGCGATGCATTCGCTGGAGGGGCTAGGAGGGCGACTCATTCCTCAGCCTGGGATTGCTGGCTTCGTGCGATCAAGCTGCTTTCCGACTGAAGCAACATGCGAATGGACGAATGGAATCACGCTCAAAGTCGGCCAGCACAACGACCTTCCTACAACGGGGGAACTGGCCCGGCCAACTCGTAGTCGACTGAAGTGCCGACTTCCGGCACGCGGCAACGGTCGCCAGCCTACTCTGGCCATCGCGATCCAGCCACCCACCCGGTCGCCGCCATCGCCGCCACCGATGACCGGCGAGCACGGCCCACTCACTCGTCGCAGAGGCGGTAGCCGACACCCTGTTCGGTGATCAGGTGCCGCGGTCGCGACGGGTTGGGTTCGATCTTGCGGCGCAGGCCGGCGACGAAGACGCGCACGTAGCGGGGATCGTCGCTGTGGTTGGGGCCCC
>DASUFY010000295.1:0-5062 GCA_036274315.1 Planctomycetota bacterium
CCCACCCCGCGCCGAGCATCGGCAGCGCCCACGCCTTCGTGTCGCCGTGCCGCGCATCGAGGTCCTCGCGCAGCATCTGCAGCGCGCGCTTGATGCGCGTGCGCACCGTCTCGATCGGCACGTCGAGCCTGGCCGCGATCGCCGCGTAGCCGAGTTCGCCCTGGAAACGCAGCAGCACCGCCGACCGGTACGGTTCGCGCAGCCGCAGGGCCGCGTCCATGACGTCGCGCTGCAGCGCCGTGCGCGCGACGACCTCGGCCGCGGACGGGGCCGGCGCCGGCGCCGGCAGCGCCTGCAGCCGCCGCCCCAGGCGCCGTTCCGTGCGCGCAAACCGGCGCGCGACGCTCGCTGCCACCACGCCGAGCCAACCGCGCAGGTTCTGCACCGCGTGCAGCGGGCTCTGGCAGGCGCGCAGCAGGGTCTCCTGCACGACGTCGTCGGCGGTGTCGCGACCGGCGACGAGGGACCGCGCGAGCCGGCGCAGCCACACGGTCTCGGCGAGCAGGCGGTCGACTTGGGCGGGATCGGGGGTCATACCGGCAAGAGCCCGCTCATGGCCGTTCGGGTTCGTCGTCCGGCACATCGTAGTCGGTCATGGGTTCCTCGACCCGTGGAGTATGGTGGCGTGCCGTTCGCGGTGCTTTTCCGAATAGCCTTGCAGCACTCCTGGCACTGATCGGCATGGCCACCTCCACATCACCTCGCACACCCGCGCCGCCGCCCCGAACGCGCGCCCGCAGCGCGCGCCCGATCGCGTTCGTGGGCGCGGGCCTGCTGACCACGCTCGCGCCGGCGCAGCAGCCGCAGGACCCGGCCGCGCTGGCGAAGGCGCTCGCGGGCAACCAGGCCAAGGACGTCGCGTGGGCCTGCTTCGGCGCGCGCGAGAGCGGCGACAAGGACCTCGCCAGGCCGCTGCAGCAGGCCCTGGCCACGTGGCGCGGTCGCGCCGACGACGAAGCGCAGGTCGTGCGCCTGCACCTCCTCGATGCGCTGATCGGACTCGATCCGCGCATGCCGGCCACCGACCTCGTGCCGCTGCTGCACGATCCGGTGTGCGGCACCGCGGCCTTCGTGCTGCTCGCCCGCGATCCGATCCAGAACGAACGCGAACTGCTGGCCCTGTTCCGCGACGGCTGGGGCGCAGCCGATCCGGCCGCGGGGGTGTCGCCGCAGACCGAGGCGCTCGGCACCCTGCTCGCGTCGCGCCGCGCACCGGGTTTTGCCGCCGCAGTCTGCGAACGCACCGACTTCGATGCGTACGTCGTGGTGATGAACCACGAACCGGAGACCCCGCGCCGCGCGCGGCGAACGCAGTTCGTGCAGGCCACGGAGCTGCGGTTCCCCGAGCCCGGCTGGCCGCCCTACCCGAACTACGGCTTCCGCGCGAGCCGGGCCGCTGGCAAGGGCGTCTGGAAGGCCGTGCCGATGCCTGCGCCGCTCGCCGATTGTGGGCTCGAGCGCGCCACCGCCCTGGAGCCGTTGATCGATCGCGCGATGTTGGCGGTGCCGCGCCCGGTGCCGAAGTCGCAGTGGCCTGGCGCCGACTGGCTGTTCGCGATGGCGGGACTCGCCGCGAAACCGCGCGAGCAGGTCGTGGTCTTCAGCACGGACGAGGACCTGCTCGCGGCGGCTGGCGAGGCTCGCGCCCAGCGACAGGCGATGCTCTTCACGCTGCGCGAACGCCTGGTCGCCAACGGCGCGATGACGCCGCAGGAGGCGAAGGTGCTCCGGTATCGCGTGCAGGCGCACCTGATCGACAAGCGCAACGACCTCAGGACCGCGCTGCCGACGATCCCGACCGCGCGGTAGGGAGTTCGCAGGCGCCGACCGCGATGGCATCGTGCGTTGACGAACGCCCAGTTGGGTCGCGCGGCGCCGTGCCGATAGCGCGAGCATGCAACGTCCTGCCCGGCATCGCCGCCGCATCGTGCTCGCCGGAGTCCTCGGCAGCACAGCGCTGCTGCTCACATCGTTCGCGTTCGTGCAACTGCGCGCCGCGGCGAGCTGGGCCGAGATGACGGCTCGCGGCGAGGTGCTGCGGCGCGAATGGCAGGCGCAACCGCGGCAGCGCCCTCCGCTGTCGGGTGAGGCGGCGCCGGGCCGCGCATTCGAACACTACGAGGCCGCGGCGACCGCGAGCGAGGTCTTCGCCGCCGACAACTACGCGGCGTTGCGCAAGCTGCTGCCGCACAGCCGGGAACTCGACGCCAGCGCCGGCGCGCTGCGAACGAGGTGGCGCCCCGTGCTCGAGGCGCTGCGCGCCGGTGCACACGCGACCGACACCTGTGCCGTGGCACGCGCGGACGCGCCCGCCGAAGAACACATTGTCAACCTGCTCACCTACCGCTGGGTCGCCAACATCGCCGTGTTCGAGGCGCGCGCGTTGCGCGGCGAAGGCCACGACGTCGAGAGCGTGCGTCGCACGCTCGACGCCGCCACGCTCGGGGTCGACCTCGTGCACGACGGGCTCCTCATCAACCAGATGATCGGTGCGGCGCTGATCGCGATCGCGACCTCGGAGGCGTGGCCCGAGCCGGCACTCGCGACCCTGTCGCCGCCGGCGCTCGAAGAACTCGCGCGCGGCCTGGCCGCCCTCGACGCGTGTCTGCCCGAACGCATCGCCATGGCGCGCGAGATGCTGTTCATGGCCGAGAACCTGCAGCAGGTCCCTGACCAACGGGCCTGGTGCGGCGGCGGCACCTGGCGGTACGGCTTCTCGAGCCGATGGATGCTCGCCGACGCGTTCCTGCAGACCGAGGCGAGCCAGGCGCGGTTGGCCGCCGCGCCCATGTCGTCGTGGTCGGACCGGCAGCGCCAGCTCGCGCGGCAGGAGGAGGTGCTCGCTGCGAGCGGCAACCCGGTGGCGACGATGATGCTGCCGAGCCTCGTTGCGGCCGAGCAGAGCCTGCGCGAGGTGCTCGCCATGCTGCGCCTGCTGCGTCTGTCCGTCGATCTGCATCGCGGCCGCGACGTCGCGGCGCTGCCCGACCCGCTCGGCGACGGCGCGCTGCTCGTCGAAGAGCACGGCGACGCGCGCATCGTACGCAGCGCGGGGTCGAACGAGCGGCGCCGGTTCGAGCGCCTCGTCGCGCGGTGAGGCACCGAGGCCGGGCCGCGACCCGCCGTGTTCGCGGCCAAGGCCTTGCGCCACCGGGCCGGCTCCCGTTCCATGCGGGCGCGTGAGTCGATCGCAGAGTACACCCCCACCGGCCCTGCTGCGGGCTCCGCTGCTGCGCCTTGCCGGGCTCGGCTGTGCACTCGCCGTCGGCCTCGCGGCCACCGTGAACCACGACGGCGCGACGTGGTTCGCGTGCGCGGGCCCGCCTGCCCCCTCGGCAGCTGCCTCGGCCCGCTCGCGTGCCCCGGCTGCGGTCTCGTGCGCGGCACGTCGGCGGCGCTGCAGGGCCAGTGGAGCCTCGCCTGGCATGCGCACCCGGCCGGGCCCGCCATCGCCGCCCTGCTGGTCTCTGCCATCCTGCTGCACCTCGACATACTTCGGCACCGCGTCGAAAGGCCCGCGCACCGGCGCGCACGCCGCATCGGCCATCGCCTCCTGGTCGCGGCCGTGCTGCTCGGCTGGCTGCTCCGCCTCACCCTCGCCTGACCCACTGCCCACACTCCTCGCATGTTCGCTTCCTCCGGTGAAGTCGTCGCCGTGCAACTCGGCTCGTCGGTCGTGTTCGGCGGCATCTGTGCCGCCATCGCCGCGGGCCGCGGCCGCAGCCCCATCGGCTGGTTCCTGATCGGCTTCTTCCTCAACTGCATCGGCCTCGTGCTGGTGCTCGTGCTGCCCGACCTCAAGGAGACCGATGCCCGACTGCACCGGCACGAGCTCGAGAACCGCCGCCTGCGCGAGCAGCTGGCCAAGGAGCGTCAGGTCGCCGACCAGCGCCACGGCCACGTCGAACGTCGCCTCGGCGTGCACGATCAGGCCCTCGGCCTCGACACGCGTGCTCCGTCCGAGCTGCCCGGGGCCGCGCCGGCGCTGCCGCGCGGCAGCAGCTGGTTCTACGCGAGCGGCAGGGAGCGGCTCGGCCCGGTCTCGGCGCAGACCATCGAGCAGATGTTGAAGAACGGCACGATCAACCTGCAGACGTTGGTCTGGTGCGAGGGCATGCCCGACTGGCAGCGGCTCGGGGCGACGCCCGAGTTCGGCGGAGACCGCGCGTGACCGGGGCCGCGGCGACCCCGAGCGGCGCGCCGCTGTCCGTGCTCGTCGAAGGCCTGCTCGACGGGCGCACGAGCGCGCCCGACGCGGTGCACCGGGCCGCCGCGGCGCTCGGTCAGTGCGGCGCCGGGGAGTTCGTCGCCGAGGTGACGGGCGGTCGCTTCACGCTGCTGCCGCGAGCCGCGCAGGTGCGCGCCGGGGGGTTCGACGAAGCAGCGCAGGCGCGCTTCCTCGAGGCGCTGCAGGCGGTGCTGCGCGCTGCCGCGCCGGGCAGCGTCGAATCGAACCTGCGCTGCCGCATGCTCCACGTCGACGAGGTCACCGAGACCCTGTTCGTCGTGCGCGGCGATCGCATCGAAGCCGTGACGCGGCGCCGGCCTCGCACGCCCGACGACGCGGCACTGCTCGCGCCCGCGGCGGCGCCGCGGCTGCGGCGGCGCGAGACGCTGCTGCTCGGCGCGCTCGCGGTCGTGCTCGCGATCCTGTTCGCCTGGCAGACGGGGTGGATCGAGCGTGTGTACGCGGCGCCCGCCGGCACGCTGCGCGTCGACACGGGGCCGTTCGGGCCGATGCTCGCCGTCCAGGCGCACGACAGCTGGGGCGACTACGTGGTCGAACTGCGGCGCGGACCCGAGTACCCGACGACCGCGAAGGAACTCACCGAACGCCGCGACCGGCAACAGGGCCTGGCCGAACGCGCGGCGTGCGAACTCGTCGGCAGCGGCGGCGACGTGTTCGTGCAGTTGCTCGACGAGGCGGGCCAGGTGCTCGCCGAGGCGCGCGTCGAACTGCGCCCGTTGCTCGTGGACGCCGGGGGTACCGCCGAGGCACTGTTGCCCGGCCGCCGGCACGCAGCCGCGCTGCGGCTCTCGCTGAGCGGCCGCTGACGCGCGA
>DASUFY010000296.1:0-7150 GCA_036274315.1 Planctomycetota bacterium
CTCGCGGCGCTGCTGCTGTCGCGCTACGACGCGTACCTGCTCGACGAACCGACCAACGACCTCGACATCGATGGCCTCGACGACCTCGAAGCATTCGTGCAGGGTCTGCAGGCGCCGACCGTGCTCGTCAGCCACGACCGCGAGTTCCTCTTGCAGACGGTCACCAAGGTCGTCGAGATCGACCGCAGCCTGCAGAAGGTCACCACGTACGGCGGCGGCTACGCGGCCTACCTCGAGGAGCGTTCGATCGCACGACGGCACGCGCACGAGGCCTACGAGAGCTACGCCAACAAGCGCAGCGAGCTCGAGGCGCGGGCCCGGCGCCAACGCGCGTGGATGGCCAAGGGCGTCAGGAACGCGCGGCGCAAGGCGCGCGACAGCGACAAGATCGGCCGCGCCTTCCGCATCGAGACCTCCGAGCAGCAGGCCGCGAAGGTGCGGCAGACGGAGCGCCAGATCGAACGCCTGCAGGCCGTCGAAGCGCCGCGCAAGGAATGGCGGCTCCAGTTCACGATCGCGACGGCGGCGCGACCCGGCGACCTCGTCGCCTCGCTGCAGGCGGCCGAGGCACGGCGCGGCGACTTCCGGCTCGGCCCGGTCGAGTTGCAGCTGCGACTGCGCGACCGCGTCGCGATCACGGGCCCGAACGGCGGCGGCAAGAGCACGCTGCTCGCGCTGCTGCTGGGCCGCATCGCGCCGTCGAGCGGCGCTGCGACGCTCGGCGCCGGCGTCGTCACGGGCGAAGTCGATCAGGCGCGCCTCGCGTTCGTCGCCGATGCGCCCGTGCTCGAGGTGTTCGGCAGCTGCCTGCCGGCCTGGCCGACCGCGGACGTGCGCACGCTGCTGGCCAAGTTCGGCCTCGGCACGTCGTTCCTCGAGCGCCCGGCGGCGTCGCTGTCGCCGGGCGAACGCACGCGCGTGGCGATGGCGCTGCTGCAGGCGCGCGGCGTCAACCTGCTCGTGCTCGACGAGCCGACCAACCACCTCGACCTCGAGGCGATCGAGCAGCTCGAGCTGGCGCTCGACTCGTTCGACGGCACGCTGCTGCTCGTGACGCACGACCGGACCATGCTCGACACGGTGCGGCTCACGCGCCGCTGGCACGTCGAAGGTGGCCGCGTCACCGAGATCGCCGCCGACTGACGCTCACCGCAACCGTTCGATCGCCTGGTGCACTTCGTCACCGTCGAGGCGCACGGAGATCGCCGCGGGCCCGGCGACGATCGTCGACGGCGTCACGCGCTCGAGCTGCACGCCCTCGTCCGCGCGGCCGAAGACCGTCACGACGAGCCGCTGCGATTGCCCGCTCGCGGCCAACCTCGCCCGGCCGTCGGCGAACGGCACGGGCTCCGCGGCCGGCGCGCCGAGATCGACGAGCCTCTCGTCGCCGTCGTCGACGAGCCGATAGCGGCGCGGCTCCACGTCGCCTTGCAACCGCGCGCGCAACTCGAACCCTTCCGGCAGCGAGACGGGCGGCGCCAGCACGAGTTCGACGGCGGGCCACGGCTGCAGCGCCACCGTGACGCTGCCGCGCACGCCGGTCGCACGTTGCGGCTGGAAGCCCTGCGCCACGACGAGCAGGTCGACCGCGCGCGCCGGCACCACGAGCTGCACGTAGCCGGTGTTCAGCGACCAGGCCGACGCCAGCGCCGTGTCGGGCAGCGGCAGCGACATCAGCAGACCATCCGCGGTGGCGGCATCGGCTTCGCCGTAGGCCGATCGGGTCCGCAGCGTCAGCGTCTCGATGTCCTGGCGCAGGTCGATCACGAGGCGTGGATCGGCCGGCGCCGGCTGCGGCACCTCGATGCCGGCGAACGTGCGCAGCGGCGGCGCGAACCCGTACAGCCGCACCTCGAGCGAGTACTTGCCGGGCGGCAGGCCGCGCCATTCGACCGACGAACGGCCGCGCTTCTGCTCGCTGATCCACGGCCGCAACCGCTCGGCGCCGACCTCACCGGACTGCCCCTCGGGGCCCAGCCCGACCACGACTCCGGGCGGCAGGTCGTCGGGCGCCAGCAGCGTCGCGATGAGCGGCGCGCCGAGATCGATCGGCACGACCAGATCGTCGGTACCGGGCGAGAACACGATCGGCGGTCGCGGCAGCACGCGGTAGTCGAGCACGTCGAGCCGGTACGGCCCCGGACCGGCCACGCCGTACACCGAGAACACGCCGCCGGCCGCGTGGCGCAGGTCGACGTCCTGCTGCGCCTGCCAGCGGTCCGACTCGGCGCGCGCCGCGCACTGCACCTCGACCCAGTACTGGCCCTCGGCGGGCTGCCCGCCGGCGACGAAGCGACCGCGCACGAGCAACGGCCAGGCCTCGAGCCGCAGGTCGCCGAGGTTCTGCAGGCCGGGGCGCAGCGGCGGCAGCACGAGTTCGCCGCGCAACGGCGGCTCGGGCTCGCGCGCGACCTCGATGCGCAGCGGTCGCTGCGGCCGGCCGGCCCCGGGCTTCGGAGCAGGTCGCTTCGGCGCCGCGAAACGGAAGCGACCCTCGGCATCGGTCGTGCTGGTCTCGGTCGTGCAGCCCGGCAGATCGTAGCGGAACGATCGGTTGCCGAGCGGTTGCCGCGCGGCGTCGACGAGACGGCCGGTCAGGACCGGTTGTTCGGCGTCGAGCGAGATCACGAGCACGCGCTGCTCGCCGACCTGGCGCGGGCCCATGCCGCGTTCGCGCGCCGTCAGCGGACCGAGGCGGGCCGTGGCCTCGACCTCGCGACCGAGCACGACGAACGGGAACAACACACCATCGCCCGATCCATCGCCGGCCGCGGGTTCGAGGAACATGTTCGGGCCGCCGTCGCCGAACACGCGCAAGCTCAAACGCCCCGTCAGCTCGGTACCACCGCTTTCGACGCGCACCCGCACGCTGCCGCACGGCGGAAGCGTCAGGTCGATCGGCGACCGCGGCGGCGCGAGCGGGTCGAACGTCGCCGCGCCCGAGGTCCTGTCGCCGGTGGCGGCTTGTACGATCCACTGTTCGTCGCGCGCACGCTCCCAGCCGGTGTTCCTTCGCTGGTCGATGTCTCGCAGGTGCTCGAACGTCGCGAGGCCGTCGGGTCCGGTGTACTCGCGCCGACCCGTCGCGTACGTCGAGCGCGCGCCCTCGCATCGGATCCTGAGCTCCACTCCGGCGACCGGTCGCCCCTGCCCATCGCGCACGCGCACCTGCAGCGGTCGGTCCTCGAACAGCTCGACGCGAAAGCCCTCCGGCGGCACGGTGTCCCGGTAGCAATCGAGGCTGCCGGTCAGCTCGCCCTTGCGGGCCCGCACCTCGGTGGGATCGCCGAGATGCACGCGCACGATGCCGCGCGAGTCGCTGCGGCCGTGCCACGCGGCGAGGCCAGCCGCGCGCGCCCGCTGCTGCCGATCCGGCGGCAGCTGCTCCAGCCGTGCGCGGCTCAGTTCGTCGGTCCATTCGACCTCGGCATCGGCAACGGGCTCGCCGGAATCGGCGAGCACGATGTGCACGTCGACGCGCGGCGCGTCGGCCGGCGTCACGAGCAGTTCGGCCCCGACCTCGGCGGCGACCGTGGCGTCCAACCGCGTTGCGGCCGGCGCCGCGGTCGCCGCGCCGGCCGCCGCCCGCGCGGCGCCCTGAGCATCGGGCAACGCGGCCGGCGGCGGTTCGCCGGTGCCGGCCTGCGCCCACCAGATTGCCGCGGCGCCGAGCGCGGCGACCAACACCAGGAACGGGACGAGACGGGACGTGTGGGACATTCCAGGGCAGGGGCGCGGGCTTCGGCGTGCCGCTACGGGCCGACCACGAGCGTATCCTGCGGCGATGCACGTGCGCGCCTCGATGCTGTTCCTGTTGGCCCAGGCGCCGACCCAGGCCCCGCCGCCGCTCGACAACGGCCGGTTGCGCACCGAGTTCGACGCGCGCGGCATGGTCGCCGTGCACGACGTCGCGAGCAATCAGGTCGTGCACTTCGCCGCCGACGGCCTCGCCGTCGTCGCCGACGACACCGCACTCGAGACGGCCTTCCTGCCGCCGCCAGCGGTCGCCGCCACGGACACGACGCGCACGTTCACGTTCGAACAGGGCGCGTGGCACCTGCACGTCGTCTACGAACTGCGCGCCGGCTGGCACTTCGTCAGCAAGCAGCTGCGCGTCGAACACGACGGCAAACGCGAGTTCGCGGTGCACCGCGTCGAACTGCTGCGCGGCACGCTCGCCGAACCGCCCGCGGACACGACCGCCATCCGCGGCGGTGCCCTGCTGCGCTTTCCGGGCGCCGGTGCAGGCACGAGCCTGTTCGCGCTCGTGCAGAACCCGTTCGGCCAATGGCGGCTTGCCGGTTCGACGTTCGCGCTCGGCTACTCGCCCGAGATGCAGAGCCGCGAACGCAGCTTCACGAGCGACCGGTGCTGCCTGTCGTTGTTCGCGCGCAGCGGCCACGAGCTGCCGCAGCACCAGCTGCCCGAGTGGCAGTACGTGCCCGACGGCACAACGCCGCCGGGGCCGATGCTCGACGTGGCGGAAACCGACGCCCTCGTCGATTGCGCGCGCGCGTTCCTGCTGATCCACCCGACGAAGTCGACGCGCGTGCACATCGGCTGGTGCGAGAACGACTACCAGATCGACATCGGCACCGAGGCCGGGCGCACCGAGTACGAGCGTGTGCTCGACAAGGCCGCCGCCGTCGGCTGCTCGCACGTGCTGTTCACGCCCGCGAACGACGCGCTCGCGCCGCTGAGCGGCAACAAGGACGCCTGGGGTTGGGAGAACGTGCTCTGGCTCGGCCTTGGCCAGAAGATCCGCAGGGACGAGTGGCTGCCGGGCCGCGATGCGGTGCCGGCACCGATTCATCGACTGCTCGAACACGCGCGCCGACGCGGCCTGCGTGTGCTCGCCTACGTCTACCCGAGCCTGCCGTTCCTGCAGCAGAAGCAGTGGACGAGCTGGATCCACGGCGAGCCCGGCGGCTACCGCGGCGCCGACACGGGCCAACGTTCGTTCCAGGATTGGCTCGTCGACGAGCTCACCGCGTTCGCGGCCGCGACGGGCACGGCCGGCTTCTCGTTCGATCACTGGTGGATCGCCTACGACGACGCGAGCAGCCGCTATGCGCAGTGGGACGGCTGCCGCCGCGTGCTCAGCGAACTGCGCGCACGCCTGCCCGATGCGGTGATCGACGGCCGCCAGCAGTACCACGGCTTCGGCGTCTGGACGTGGCTCGCCGGCTCCTACCCGCACCCGCTCGCCTCAGACGAGCAGCCGGAGAGCTTTCCAACGTTTCCCGACCTGCACTGGGATCGCGCGTCGGCCGATCGCCAGCGGCGCACGGCCTACGCCTACCGCACGCAGGACTTCGTGCCGGTGGAGATCATGCCCGGCTACCTGCTGCACCAGACGCCGCGGCTCGACGAGCACGGCAACTGCCCGCGCGAGCGCTTCCGCCCGCGCGACTTCGACCTGCTCGGCTGGAAGTACTCGGTGATCTCGGCCATCGCCACGGCACCGTTCCAGCTGGTCGTCAACTTCCTGCCGGCCCGCGACGAATCGGAGTTCCGCGCCTTCGGCCCCGCCGAGCAGGACTGGCTGCGCGGCTGGTTCGACTGGACCGACAAGCACCTCGACGTGCTGCGCCACACGCGGCCGCTGCTGGGCCCCGTGCAGCTCGGCCGCGTCGACGGCGCGGCGGCGTGCCTCGGCGACCGCGGCTTCGTCTTCCTGTTCAACCCCAACTACCGGCCGCTCTCGGCCACGTTCGCGCTCGACGCGAACCTCGGTCTCTCGACCGGCGAACGCTTCGTGCTGCGACAGCTCCACCCGGAGGCCGGACAGGGCAGCCTGCTCGCGCCCCCGAGCGGCACGACGTGGCGGTTCGGAGAGACCGCCACCGTGCCGATGCCAGGTGCCGAGGCGCTGGTCCTCGAGATCGAACCCGCGCCCGCCCGACCACCGGAGCCGCGCCTCGCCGGTGCCGTCGGACACGCCGCGCTGGTCGGCAGCGCACTCGCGCTGACCGGGGTCGCGGGCGAACCGGGCCGCGAGCTCGAGCTGCACGTCACGCTGCCGCACGCGGACGCGGTGCGGTCGTGCACCGTGAACGACACTGTGGTGCCGTTCACGCAGACCGGCGCCGAGCTCACGCTGCGCGCGCGCTTCGCCGGCGCTCCGTTCGGCCGCTGCCAGCAGCTCGGCACCTACGATGCGACGTTCGCGGGTGGAACCCTGCGCGCCACCGCGGCGGTGCCGCGCCGCGTGTTCGAGCAGCTCGAAGCGCGCCGGCGCGCGTGGCCGGTCCCCTACACCGCCGACGACCTGCGCGCCGGCTACCTCGGCTCGCACCGCCTGCTGCTCTACGTCGCGATCGCCGAACCCGACGAGGCGATGCGCGTGGCGCTGCGCGTCGACGGCGCGGCCGTGCCGCTGCAGCCTGCGTACAGTTCGATCGTGCGCAGCAACCCGAAGAACACGTTCGTCGGCTGGTTCGCCGATCTGTCGTCGCCGGCCGCGGACGTCGTGCACGACTTCGAACTCGACGTGCCCGCGCTCGCGCCCGGCCAGTTCCAGGGTCTGTTCTTCGACACGGTCGCGACCGAGACGACGACGGTGATCGTAGGGGCGTGACCGCTGTCGCGGGGTCACTTCAGCCGCTTGATGATGTGCCAGCCGTACGGGCTGGCGTTGGCATCGAAGGGCGCGACGCCGATCTCGCCGACCTTCAGACGCCAGCCGACGTCGCCGAAGCCCTTCACCATGCCACGGCGGCTCGCCTTCGTCATCGGGTAGATGCCGGGTGCGCTGTCGTTGGTGTACTTCTTCACGAGCTCGTCGAAGTTGGCACCGCCGATCGCCTCGGCATAGACCTTCTCCGCGAGCGCCTTCGCTTCCTCCTTGCTGCGCGTGGCACTGGGCACCCCTGAGCCCTGGAACGCGATCAGCACGTGCTGCACCGAGATCGCGTCGTCCGAATGCTCGGGCTTCGCCATCAGCGTGCGGATCGCCGCATCCATGTCGACGTTCGCCGCGGGCGGCTTCTCCACGGGGGTACCACCACTAGCCCTCAAACAAGCGAACGCGGAGATCTTGTCGCCGGCTTGGCCGGCCGGCCAACCCCGTCAAAAGACTGACGGACCGCTTCCCGGTGCCGCTTCGTGGCGGCGTGTCGTTCGAGTCTGACATCGTGGGGTGGCTTGA
>DASUFY010000297.1:0-3918 GCA_036274315.1 Planctomycetota bacterium
CGAGATCCCGCGGCAGAACGTGCAGCTGCAGAACGGCGCCGCGGGCGTGTTCCTGACCGCTTCGCTGCCGGACGGGCTGCCCGGCGATCGGGTGCCCATGAGCCTGCTGATGGCCGCCGACAACCGCTACCTGCTGCGCGCCAATCAGTAGTCCGCGGCGGCCGCATCGGCGGCGCCGCTTCCGTGCCCGGCGGCAGTTCTCAGCGCGCCTTGTGGCAATCCTCCACCAGCTGCTGCCCATGTCCAGGACGCCAAGGACAGAGAACGCAGCAACGACATCGAGGACCAGAGTGTGCCTCAGGTCGCGCTCGCATGTTTCCGCCGCCTCCGTGAGTGGCATTGCCGCTCGATCGAAGGAGTAGACGTGCCCCCCGCTGGAAATGCTCCGCATCCCCGCAGCTTCCGATTCCAACATTGCTCGCTCGATCTCGTCAATCGCCCTGCCGTCCAGGCGCATCGCAGCGACGATACCCGCCTCAGCAATCAATCTCATGAACTCCGCGTGCCGCACCTCGCTCACACAACTTGTCAGCGACCGCAAATCCATCGCCCGCCTCTCGAGCCACAGCGCAAACAGCTTCCGATTGGCCGCGTCGACGTACAAATCGCTTGGGTTGAGGTGAGTGTTCCTGAAGAGGCTGCTTGTGTTTGGATTCAGCCAGAACGCAGATTGAGTCGCAGGGTTGAACGATGTCCTTTGCATGCGATCCCACTCTGGATCTGTGAGTGGGTCGACATGCGAAGGGTCGCTTGCAGACTGAATCGTCCCGGTGCTCCCAGATTCGCCCCTGAATGGGCACAGGGCCAACGAACTCTCCTGCACCGCCTCTCGAAGATGCTTCTCGGTGACGACCTTCGCCTGCTGGGCATTCGCGAGCTGCTCGGATGCCTCCGCACCAGGCACGCGCTCATCCGTTGGCCAGCCCGCAAGAACCAACGCGATCACCGTTGCGATCACCAGCGCGACCCTGAGGAACCAGCTACGCACGTCGTCACCCGGACTCGCTCATCGTGCCACAACCATGGAGGCAGTTCCTGCAGATGGCCTCGGCCAGCAGTGTGAATCGCGGAGCGCCACGTGCAAGCGAACCTCCTCGGTTTTCCCGAAGGTTGACCTTGCTTCGCGCGCGGACGACCCAAGGGTCGTCCGGACCCGCGGTCCCGGTTGCCGGCCGGCGCCGCGGTCGGTGCCACTGGTGCCGCTCGCCGAGCCCACGCGCGCCGTTCGTGACGCTCGCGAACCTCCGTGAAGCTCGTGGAACCTCCTGAACCTCCTGAACCCGCCAACCCAGCCGGAGCTTGACCGCCTCGCGCGACGCGGGGATGTTCAGGCGCTTGGCTCCGGGTCGTCCGGACCGCTGCTCGAACGACCTCACCCCAGGTCCACATGCCTGCGATCTTCACGACGATCTGCGAGAGGATGCAATGGGACCACGATGGCGAATCGGCTGTCGTCCCGTTGCCGGCGGGGCGCGAACAGCGGGTGCACTGCGCGGTCGCCATCGAGGGCGACGACGAGGTGATGCGCATCCACACCGTGCTCGGCAGCGTACAGGCGCTCAACGAGACGCGCATGCGGGCGGCGCTCGCCATGAACTTCCGCCTCCGGCACGGCGCATTCGCGATCGACGGCGGGCGGCTCGTCATGGTCGACACGTTCCTGCTCCGCGATGCCGACGAGGACGAGGTGCGGCTCTCGATCGAGTACATCGCCGCGCAGGCGGATTCGTACGAGAAGGCCATCTACGGCACCGACCAGTATTGAGGCTCGCAACGGGCCACCGCCGCGACGTCCTGCTGGATTCGCGGCGGCGGTGCCGCCACCCTTGCACGCGATGAGCCAGTACCAGACCCTCGAGCTCGCCCGCGAAGGGGCCGTGCTCCACGTCCGCCTCAACCGCCCCGAGGTCCGCAACGCGTTCAACGGCACGCTCGTCGACGAACTGCAGCAGGCCTTCGCCGCCGCCGGCGACGATGCCGCGGTGCGCGTCGTCGTGCTGAGCGGCAACGGCAAGAGCTTCTCGGCCGGGGCCGACCTCTCCTGGATGCAGCAGCAGGCCGAGCTGCCCGCGGCCGACAACCAGCGCGGCGCCGAGCACATGGCGCGCACCTTCCTCGCGATCGCGCGGTGCAGGAAGCCCGTCGTCGGCCGCATGCACGGCCACGCGCTGGGCGGCGGCACGGGCCTCACCGCCGCCGTCGATCTCGCGATCTGCACCGAGGACTGCCAGTTCGGCCTCACCGAGGTCAAGCTCGGCATCGTGCCCGCGGTGATCTCGCCGTTCGTGCTGCAGAAGATCGGCGCCGGGCGCGCGCGCACGCTGTTCCTGACCGGCGAACGGTTCGACGGGCGCGAGGCGCAGCGCATCGGGCTCGTGCACCGCGCGGTGCCCGGCTCGGAGCTCGACGCGGCGGTGCAGGCCAGCGTCGCCGAGCTGTTGTCGGCGGGCCCGGCCGCGGTGGCGAGCGCCAAGGAGCTGATCCGCGCCGTCGCCGACCTCTCGCTCGAGCAGGCGATCCCCGTGACGTCGAGGTGGATCGCCGAGCTGCGCGCGACCGACGAGGCGCGCGAGGGCTTCGCCGCGTTCCTCGGCAAGCGCAAGCCGTCGTGGATGTCGTGATGCGGGGGGCTGCCACTGCAGCCACTCGAAGTGGCCGCCCGTGACCTCGCGATCTTCTGCAGCTGATCGCGGAACCACTCGCTGTCCGTGCAACACGCGCCCCAGTTCGGCCTGCTGTCGATCGGCACGCCGTTGTAGGCGACGGTGCCGGCGCCTCGCTTCGCGACGCCGCGCTCGTCGGGGAAGCCGAACGTCTCGCGGTTGTCGGCCCACCACTTGACCCACACGTCGGTCCGCTCGATCGGCTGGCCCCTGAGCTCCTGCAGCTCGCGCCGTCTCTTCGGGGGGCGAACCCCATGGCGCGTCGACGCCACCCCGCCCAGGTCGGCGTGCGCCGGCCCTCACTTCGTCGCACGCAGTCGCGCGATCTCGTCGAGCACCTGGCGGCCGTGCGCGGCGATGTCCACCTTGGCCGTGACGTGCCGGACGATGCCCTTGTCGTCGACGAGGAAGGTCACGCGCTGCGCGAACGCGCGATCCTTCATCAGCACGCCGTACTTGGTGGCGACGCTGCCGTCCGGGTCGCTGAGCAGGTGGAAGTCCAGCTTCTGCTCCTGCTGGAAGGTGGCCTGCGCCTTCACGTCGTCGAGGCTGATGCCGTAGACGGTCACCGCGTTCTTCTCGAACTCCGGCGCTGCGTCCCGCAGCGCGCACATCTCCCGCGTTCAACCGCCCGTCGACGCCTTCGGGTAGAACGCGAGCACGGTCCACGTCTTCGACGGGCCACCCACGCTCGTTGCCGCGCCCGTCTCGTCGTTGAGCCGGAACGCCGGCGCCGACTTGCCGACCTCGGGCACGGCCGGCGTGGCGGCTGGGGCGGGAGTCGCGGGGGTCTGGGCCGCCAGCGGCAGGCACAGCAACACGGTGAGCATGGTTGGGCGCATGGCGCCCAGTATCGGGCGGCGAGGCGCGAGCAGGAACGGGTTCCTCGCGATCCGGGCTCGCGGCCGGTCGACGACCCCGCCGCGCACCGCGTGCCGCCGCACGGACACGACGGTTCCGCCGCTCGCATGGTTCGTGCTCTGCGGCGCCGTGCCGATGCTCGAGACGCTCGACCGGCGCGCTCTCGCGCACGCAGCGCTGGCGGAACGACTGGCTGCGCCGCGCTGGCGTCTGCCGTTGCCCGCGGCACCGATCGTGTTCGCGCGGCCGCGACCTCGCGCCTCGACGGGTAGCGGGCGCCAGAAAACCTCGTAGCGAAGCCGGCGCGCGGGTCTTCGACGACGGGTCCGGCTCCCGCGACGGCGCGCGCGGGCAGAGAGCCATGTCCTGGCGCCACAGGCAGACACCCCCATGT
>DASUFY010000298.1:0-21728 GCA_036274315.1 Planctomycetota bacterium
CGCTTCGCGGCCGAGCCGCAGACCGACCCACCAGTCGACGAGCGTCGAGCCGAGCAGCAGCAGCGCGAACGGCGGGTTCCAGGCCGCGTAGAACACGTAGCTCGCGGCGAGCAGCCAGGACTTGCGCGTGCCCCAGCCCGGCAGGAGCCGGTAGCCGAGCAGCACGGCCGCGAAGAAGGCGACGAAGGTCAGCGAGTTGAACAGCATGCCCGGACCCAGTTCCGGGGCGGCGCGTTCGTCACAGGGCCGAGGCGGTTTTTCCCGAGGGTTCGGTGGCGATGCTTCCGGGTGGTGGCTCGGTGCCGCCGGACGCTGCACGGCCCGCGCGATGGCGTGCCTTGGAACGGAGGTCGGGACCGCCCCCTGCCAGTGGCGACATGACCGGCGCCCTTTCGTTTTCCCTTTTTCGGACTTGCCGCGGTACGTGTGCGCCAGTCGACCCACCACGAGCGCGAGCCAACCCCGTTGCCCCTTCCACAAGACAACGCCGTGTATCTGCTTCTCGCCTATGTCGACGGGCCGTTGGTCACCGGCAGTGGCCTGAACACACCAATCCGCACAAGGTCGTCGAACCTGCCCTGCACCTGCGAGGCAAACCCCCCAAGCCGGACGAGCGTGCCTGCTTCGATGTTCTTGGTCTGGGCCGCCGAAGTGAAGTTGGCGGAAGTCACCAACGCGACCTCGGCATCGATCACGATGCACTTGGCGTGCATCGCCGATCGTGCAGCCTGATCCTGAAGCAGGCTCCGGGGGTCGTACAGCACCTCCGGTAGCCGACCTCCGGGCCAGTTGCGCTGGCGAAACTCGGTTGCGTAGCGGTGCACTATGTCGATATCGATCGTCGTGTCCCCCTGCCGACGAGGCACGTCGACGATCATCCGTACTTGCAGGTCCGGCACCGCTGCCATGCGGTCGGCCAGCGTGGCGAACACCTCGCGGCCGCGGTGGATCGCATAGCCTGCGACCAGCACCGATCGCCGGGCCGAGCTGAACAGCTCACGCACGACAGCCCCGGTGTCGCGGCCAGGCTTGCCTCCAGCCCCTGGACCGGTCCAGACGAGTTCGACCGCACGGACCGCCGAATCGACACGCTCCCGTTCCGCCGCCAAGAGGTCAAGGAAGGTGGCAAGAGCGACCGCGTCCGCAGCGATTCCAGCGAGGGTCTGAGCAAGCCACTCGGCCTTCTCCGGCTCGCAGCAACCCTGGAGCGCCAAGGTAGACACCGGAACGGACAGGCGGCCGGACCTCAGTCCCGCCGCAAGCTCGCGCAGTTCGCCCGCCCGGAGCGCATCCCAACCGATCGTCATCTGCGATCCGGATCGAAGAACTCGGCGCCGAACCCACCGACGGTTGGCACGATGAGGGCCCGGTCGAGAAAGTCGTTGCGCATCTCGCACGAAGTCTCCGAGATGAGCAAGCACCCGTGGCACGCGGCACCATGTAGGAACCGCTGCTCATGTCGATCGGCCGGATCGTGCTGCGCGCAGACCGGGTCGTTCGCACAGAGGCGGCCAGCTTCGAGGGCGTCCTCGAGGTACTGACCGATCCGCCGCCCGACCTCTACCAGCCCCCCCAGCGTACCCTCCGCATCCGACGATGCCGTGTAGAGCAGGATGCCGTAGCCGGCTCCACGCAAGGCGTAGATGCGTTCCCGGATTGAGCTGGCAGGGTACCCGCACCCCAGCGATACCGCCGTGATCAGCAAGTGCGACAGCGAGTGCAGTAGCAGGTACTCGGCGCCGCAGAACGACCGCTTCGATTGCGGGTGGTCGCCGCTCCACGCATCGAAGCCGGCCTGCAACTCGCGAGCACGCTGCACGACCGCCGGTTGGTGGGCCCACGCCTCGACCGTAGCCGTACGAAGCAGGAGGAAAACCCCCTCGCCGCGCGTCTCGATCGCCGGGAACCACTTCGGTTCGCGTGCTAGGGCTGCGCGTTGCACGCCGGCCTCGAGTTCGCCGTCGGTGCTCGGCGCCAAGGCCTCGAAGCGAGTGAAGCCGACCAGGGCCTGCACCTCTCGGAGGCGGTGGACCAGCACGACCTTGTCGAACACGTCGACGTGCGCGCCAGTCAGCTCATCGCGCGGCAAGGCACGCGCGAAGAAGTCGCCATCCGGCAGGTCGCTGCCGATCTCCTCGCGGCTCGCGGCAAGAACTTCGAACTCGACCTCCTTGACGCTGCGTTCGCTGCGGCCACCGCCGCGCTTGACCACTAAATAGTCCCAGACGAGATCGTCGGACAGACCGTCGAGTGCGCGCTTGACCTTCTCCTTGCGGGCTCGCTCCTTGGTCAGTTCCTCCTTGCTCTCGACGTACTGGAGGAAGTCCTCCCAGATCGGGTTCACAGCCTTGCCGACCAGCTCGTCGGGATCGGGCAGTGAGATGACGCTCAGTGGCTGGGTGAAGTACGCGTTCGACGCGGTCCGGATCAACAACCGAAACGGCTGGTCGCACGACTCGCGCTCGCGCCGGCCGAGCCACGGTCGATGGCCGTTGCAGAACCCGAGTACGCCCTTGCCCTGGACCGTGGCATCCGTGATCGGACGTTGACGGCCGCACTCGCAACGGACGACGAGGTCGCCGACATCGCCGCTGGTGCCGCGCTCATCGAGCCACAGTTGCCGCCGACAAGACTCGTCCCCATGCACGAACGGGTGCCACGGGATGTCGTCGATGTGGCCGCGCACACAGGCACGCACGAAGCGGATCGGCACGACGTCCTGCTTCTTGCGGTTCTCGTCCTCGAAGCGACGGCCCGTCAACGCGTGCCGGTGCACGAGCCGACGGCTCCGCACGCGCTTGTCAGCACTGACGACCGCGTGCACGGTTAGGAACCACTCGGGAAACAGCCAAACACCGATGCCGTTCGGCTCTTGCTCCAGGTCGCTTGCTGGCGGCGGCGCATGCAGCTGGATGTCCTTCAGGTCCGGGAATAGCCGCTCGATCTTCGCAACGAGCCGAGGCTCGTGGATCATCGGGCCACGCGGTTCCCACTGTTCGAGGCCACCGATCAGCACCGAGTCGCGCGGCAGATCCGCCGGCGCGCCGGGCCCGTAGGTGGTCACCAGTTGGCTCAGGCGGAACTGCCCCGGCGGACGCTTGGGCCGGCGGCGCGTCACTGCTCGTCCTCCTCGTAGCTGACGAACTGGTCGTCCAGGGTCTTCACCCACAGGTTGACCGAGGCCTCGACGTCGCGCATCGAGCGGTTGGCGCGGAAGCGCTTCTGGTCCGCGGGGAGGCCGGCGAGATCCTTGTGCAGTGGCTCGTAGAGCAGCCGCTGCGCCGCCCCCACTTCCTGCTGGTACTGGAGGCGTGTGCCGCTCTGGTGGAAGCCGTTGGCGATGCGATTCCACGTGTCGAGCAGTTCCTGCGCCCGCGTCCGTACCCGATCGGTGAGCCGCTTGGCGTCGGCTGCACCAAGGCGAGCGTGCTGCTCGGCGCGCGCCACCAGCGCCTGCACGACGAACGCCAGGTTCGCCTGTTCTTGCAGGATCGCGCCCGCGCCGAGTGGTGCAGTCATCGGCACGTGCCCATGCCGCGCCAGCGCCACGACCGTACCAGCGAGAGCCCGATCGAGCGCGCGAGGAGAGAACGGGGTCACGCTGCTCGCTTCGACGCTGCGGTAGAACGTCGCGTGGTAGAAGCCGAACCGCTCGAAGTGCGAACGGTCGCGCGGACGGTGCACGTTGAGCAGCGTGATGACGAGCCCCGGCTTGTGGCGATCTCGACCGACACGACTCGTCGCCTGGATGTACTCGGCGCTCGTCTTCGGCTGCCCGAGCACCACCATCAGGCCGAGGCGAGGGATGTCGAGACCAACGGAGATCATGTTGGTCGCGAGCGCCACGTCGACGTGGTCGCTGTCCTTGTGCTCGCACGCGAGCTTGCGCTTGGCCTCGGAGACCTCGTTGGTCGGCACACGCGACGTCAGTTCGACCGGCTCCCTCGCAATCGCCCGATCGGCAAACGCCTCCACGTTCTCGTTGAGTCGGCGGCGGCCGCTGTAGTTCGCGACCGACGGCCCGACTTCGTCTTCGACGATGCGGCGACTGCCGCCGAGTTCGCGCAAGCTGTTGAAGTAGCCCAGCACCGTCATGTACGGATCGGCCGGGTTCGAGGTCGCCCGATGGCCGCCCCCCTCCAGGTAGAGCTTCTGCGCGGCGGCGAGCAGCGCGCGGTAGGTTCGCAGCAGCACGACCTTCAAACTGCGGCCCTGCGCAGCGATGCCGAGATACCGTCGCGCCGGCACCTCGGTGGCCGGCACCGTGCGCGCGAAGAACGAGTCGCGGCGGTCAGGCCCCGGCGGCGGGAAGACCTCAGTGTGCGCCCTTGCAAACAGGGCCCGGATCTGCGTCTCGGCACGTCGAACCGTCGCGGTCGACGCCACGACCTTGGGTCGGATGGTCCGGTCGCCGACCTTCCGGCTCGCGAGCCAGTCGAGCGCGGACTCGTACAGCCCGGCGATCGTGCCCATCGGTCCGGAGATCAGGTGCAGCTCGTCCTGGATGACGAGGTCGGGCGGCGGCAAGCAACCGTCGGGCAAGGGCCTGCCACGCCCCGGCGAACTGGGGCCGTAGAACCCCTCGGCGTCGTGGCGATCGACCTTGCCGAAGAACCCGGCGACCTCGCCGATCCACGGCATGCCGGCGAACTTGTCGACAGTGGCGATCAGGAAGCACGGCAAGCGGCGGTAGATCGGCTCATCGACGGCGACGATCGGCAGCGCGTCGTCGCGCGTGAAGAGGCACCTGCGATTGCTGCAGTAGATTCGGAGGTCGGTCGGCGCGTCCGCCTTCTCGCCCGGCACGAGGCGGAACGAGTTCTGGTCGAACTTCGCGTTGCACCACGGACAGTTCTCCAGCGGGATCGGCGAACCCTTCCGCTCATTGCGGCTGTATGCGATGACCTTCGCGCGCGCGCTCTCGCGGTCGTTGTCGCCCTTCCGGCCCATGCGGTTCGGGGTCGCTCCACGCCCGACCCACAGGCCGATCTCGAACGGCCAGTCGCCAAGCAGATCGACGCGCTGTTTGCGTTCGAGTTCGAGCGCGCACACCAACGTCGCCGCACGACCCAGTTGGTCGAGCGTCAGCAGGCGCAACGTGTAGCGCATCAGCACCGACAGCCCGGCACCGCCGATGCCAGCGTTCGTGAGCCGGCGGTGCACGAGCGTGAACGCGGCGAGGCCCAGGTATGCCTCGGTCTTGCCACCGCCGGTCGGGAAGAACAGCAGGTCCACGATTTCGCGGTCGGCATGTTCAGGCCTTGCGATCGCCGTGAGATTCAGCAACACGAAGGCGAGCTGGAACGGTCGCCACTTCGGCACGTCGCCACTCTGCCCCTGGTGCAACTGGCGCTGGCGCGCAGCCACTGCCATCACCTTGTTGGCGAGCGTGAATGCCTGCAGCACCTTCGGCTCAGCGAGGAGCGAAATGCCGGCGTCGATGCGATCGCAGGCGAGCCCCGCACGCCGCAACAGCTCGTCGGTGACCTCTTGGCGCCGTGCCTCGGCAACGCGAGCGCTGCGTTGCTGCTCGACCCACGCGCGGTAGCTGGTGACCAGTCCACCGAGCTTGGCCCTGGCGGTGGCGACGTCCGTCAACTTCGCCAGCTCCTCCATCTGCAGCTCGACGTCGCCGAGCGGCGCCGGCTCGACCCGCTCGACCTCAGCGCGCGGGGTCCAGCACGTACGCACAACGCGGCACGCTGCCCCTTGCAGCACGGCCTCGGTGGCAACACCGTGGCCCACGGCCCATTCATGCACGTCGCGGTACTGCAGGTCGGCGATGCGCTCGTCGCCGTCGTTGCTCTGCAAGCCACGCACGTTCGACCGCGCGACAAACGGCGCCGGGCTGTGCAGTTCGAGTTCGACCTGGAAAGCGAACGCCACGTCCCGCTCGCCGTCACCGGCGGGTGGACGGTTGTTGACGACGAACACCGAGACGACGCGATCCCCCTGATGAGCGCCCTTGTCGCCGGCGACCGGCCGTACTGACACGGCGAGGTCCAGTCCACCGCTGTCCGGCACCGAGACCATCTTCGGCGTCTTCGTGCGCGCCGGCAGTTCGAGGCGGGCCTTGCCCGTTCGCGGCGTCCGTCGCCACTCGGTGCGATTGTCGACGGTCGCGACGGAATAGTCGCCCCAGTGCACAACGGCATCGAGATGGTCGGCGTCCTTGCCGACCAGCACCGACATCCCGATCGACGCCGGGAACGGTGCTCGCAATGCGGCAGCTCGCTCGGCTGGGGCCCCTTCGTCGCCGTCCCGCTCAGCTGCTTCGAGTTCGTCGTCCTGTTCGAGGTCCGCCTTGGATGGCGCCGGTGCTGAGTGTGGCGCCAGGAACCCGCTCAGGTACCACCGCGACGGCGCGGTCGGCAACACCTCGCGCGCCAGCGCCTCGTCGTGCGTCGGCCCGACGAGATCGAGGTCGAGCATGTCGCACAGGCGATCGCGAACAGCGGCGGACTGCATGAAGTGCTCGGGCATCGTGGGACCTTCTTGTCTTGCAGCACAGTCGTCGCTGCACTCAGCAGGCTGTGCACCGTCTCACGGTGACTGCAGATTCGCGCACATGGTTGCGAAGTGCTCGTCATAGTCATCGAAGCGGTGCACCGTTTGGATGAACATCTGCTGCCCTTGAAGGGTGAGGATCTGGATCTCGCCGCCGATGTGCACGCGCTGGTCTGACGGCAACTCATCATCCGCCTGCTTTTGCTGGGTCATGACGCGGATGAAGTCGTCCGGATACTGACTGACCTCGGCATCGGTCACCGGTGGCTTGGTGGCAATGCCGTAGGGCAGGCGCTCGGACTTGAAGTCGTTGGTCGAGCGATACGCGAAGGCGACGTACCTGCCTTCGGTACGCGAGAAGCCGACGTGGTAGACGGTGGTGGTCAGCGCAGCGTCGTGCTTCAGCTCGCGATCGGCCTCCTGCAGCGAGGGGGTCACGTACTGATCGAGGTGTTGGATGTCGGTGGCTACGAACCGTTGCAGCTTGCCAAACCAGCGCGCAGCCAAGTCCCCGAGACCGGTTGCGAACATGGCACCACCGAGGTGAGGCAACGGGTAGAACTTGGTCGTGAACATGAGCGGGGAGCCCGTGTCTCCGGCCACCGCGAGTGTGTCGGTCGCAACAATCACTTGGTCGGGCGCAATGAAGAAGATGGCCGCCGTCATCGGTCAGTCCGACTGGGTTACGTGGTCGCGCAGCATCCCCCGGGTGCCCGAATGGGCAAGCATGAAGGCCCGTTCCACGATGGAGTATCCGACTACGCGAGTTCGCGCAACGCGATCGAAGCTCCGTGCAGCAGCTCCGTCGCTCCGCGGCTGCCGTCCATCGCATCGGCGAAGGCCCATGCGAGGCCACCGAGGACCAGAGTCGTTGCGACCAGGTCGCGCTGCGGAACTCGACGGATGTGCAAGGCCACCGCGGCACCGGCGAGGCGAAGAAGTGCGTGAACGCCCTGGATTTGGTTCGTCGTCATGGCTCAGCCCTTCCGGCGCTCAGGGTCGTTGCCGTAGCTGTTGCGGTCGCGGATCTGGCCGTGCTGGCCATGGATGAAGTGTTCGAGGCGCTCGCGCTGGGCCGTCTCACGGGCGGCATCGATCGCCTCGGCCTGCGTGTCGAAGCGGCCCGAGGCGCGATCGCTGCCCTCGCGCCGGTTGGCCCAGCCGTCGCCGTCGGGAACCGTGTGGATGGGAGGCTTGCTCATGTTGGATCTCCTGGAAGTTGAAGTAAGGAACTGCCGTCTGATGTTCGATAAACGAACCTACGCGCCAGGGCAAGCCCATGGCTGTTCTTTCTGCAACACCCGATGGCAGAACCTGCCGCCGCCAGCTACCCTACTCACCCATTCGCCGAATAGAGGCTTCGCATGACCCTCGACGCCAACCGACTCGGGCAGCGACTCGCCGAAGCACGCTCAAAAGCAGGGCTTACGCAGGAGCAAGCCGCCGACCACCTAGGCCTGCCTCGCACCGCCCTGGTGCAGATCGAGGCCGGCCGCAGGGCTGTCTCGACCCTCGAACTCGCGGAACTGGCCAAGCTCTACCGAACTCCGGTAGGCGGTTTCTTCCAGGAGGGCCCTGTTCGGGACGACGACCCCCTGGTGGCCCTGGGCCGCGTCACGGACGAGTTGCGTGACGATCCCGTGACCGACCAGAGCATCCGCGAATGCGTCGCCATCTTCCGCGAGGGCGCCACCCTCGAAGCGGAACTCGGCCGAGAGCACTCGCCATTGCCGCCGAGCTACGCGACGACCGCGCGGACGCAAGCCGAGGCTGCAGGCCAAGGCATCGCCGCCGCGGACCAGGAACGAAGCCGTCTGGGCTTGGGCGACGCGCCGATCGCCGACATGTGCCGCCTCATCTCGGAGCAAGGCATCTGGGCGACGAGCATCCGTCTGGTTGATGGCATCTCCGGACTCTTCCTCAACCACCCAGCGACGGGCGCAGCAGTCGTCGTGAACAGCAGCCACGCGCCGGCGCGAAAGCGCTTCTCGTACGCGCACGAGTACGCGCACGCGCTGTTCGACCGCGAGCGGGTCGCGACGGTCACCGCCCGCACGAACGCGACGGAACTGGTCGAGCGGCGCGCCAACGCGTTCGCCGCCGCTTTCCTGATGCCCCAACGGGGTGTCGAGTCGCTGCTGCGTTCGATGCACAAGGGCGGCCCGAGTCGGCGCACGCTCGTGTCGTACGACGTCGCGGGCGAGAAGCGGCAGGAGTCCGAAGAACGCGCGGTTCCCGGCTCGCAGGCGTTGACCTACCGCGAGGCCGCGTCGCTGGCCCTGCACTTCGGGACGAGCTTCGCCGCGGCGTGCTATCGCCTGCGCGAGCTGGGCTACGTCAACAAGGCGGAGCTGGATGCGATGCTGCAGCAGGAGCCGCTGGGGAGGGCCTACATGGTGTTCACCAACCTCGACGAGGACATCGAGAAGGCCCCCGGTGCGGCGACCGATGACAACGAGAAAGAACTCCTCGGCCAGATGATCCCCCTGATCCTCGAAGCCTATTCGCGCGAGGTCATCTCGCGCGGCAAGGTGCGAGACCTCGCCACGATGCTCGGGCTGCCGGAGGACAAGATCCTGCAGTTCGCGCAGGGCTGAGGTGTTCGTTGCCCGCGAGCGGGAAGGCGCAGGCGGGGCGACAGCTCGTCGTGCTCGACACCAGCGTGCTGCTGAACTTCCTGCGCGTCGGGCGGCTGGATCTGCTGGTCGAGCTTCCTTGCCACGAGTTCTTGGTGACGGACCACGTGCGCGGGGAAGTCACCGACCACGCGAGTTCGCAGCTGCTGGTCACCGCGCTGGCGGAGAAGCGCCTGCGTGAAGAGCGGGTGGACGCGCCAGACGAAGTCGCGGCGTTCGGACGACTGACCGCAGTGCGCACGCTCGGCGTCGGCGAGTGCGCCGCGTTGGCGGTGGCAGTGTGTCGGCGGTTACCGATCGCGATCGACGACAAGGCGGCGCGCAAGAAGGCGACGGCGATGTTCGGGTTCGAGCAGTTCGTCGGCACGGCGGACCTGGTCTTGGCGGCGATTCGCGGCGCGCTGATAGACGTGCGGGGTGCCGACGAGATGAAGCGGCGGTGGGAGTCCGAGCTGCGGTTCCGGATGGGGTTCGAGTCCTTCGGGGACTTGGTGTGAAGCCTCCGACCGTCTTGCTCGACAGCAACGTCTGGCGCTACCTCGTCGACTACTCGTCTGTCAGCGAAGTCGCGCGCTGGTCCCGTCGATCCGGCGTCACCATCCAAGTGGCACCGAGCGTGGTCTACGAGGCGCTGCGCTCGCGTGACCACGGACTGCGGCGTCAGCTGCTCGCATTCATGACCGACAGCGCGTGGGAACGCGTGATGCCCGAGGCGTTCGAGGAGTGTCAGGAGATCCTCGGGGAGGTCAGGCGACTGCGCCCAGAGTGGCTTCGTGCCCAGCCCGACATGAAGTCGTTGCACCGCAGCCGGTACGACTGGTCTCGACCATCCGGTGGCTTCTGGGACCGCCTGCGCCACTCGGGGAATCACGAGGCTGCGATCCTCGCTGCACTTGAACGCGACTCGTTGGATGTTGCGCGTCGCGAAGCGGACGCCCGGCGAGCCCAGGTCCATGCGTTGAGTTTGGAGAAGGGCGTGTTGAACCTGTCGGCAATGACGGCGACCCTCACTTCCCCTGTGACGGGATGGAACGGTACGCCTCTACAGCCATGGCGCGTGGATGCCCTTCGGATCGTCACCCGTGTGCTACAGACCGCTGCGAAGGACGAACACCCGTACTTCGATTGGCTGGCTCCGGTGATGGACATCGACGCTGCAACAACGTCCGGCCCGTCGTGGACTCGATTCTGGCTGCACGATGTCGAAGCCGAGCGAATGCCCCGCCATTGGTTGCGCTGGGCGTTCGAGCGGTTGGCTTCCGCTCGTCGCGTCAACGACGGCACGCCCTGCGACATCCAGCTCGCGACGTACTTGGTTACCTGCGACCACTTCGTGTCAGCCGACCGCCTGTTCTGCGACTTGATCGAGGCTTGCCGACCCCACTGCGCAGCGCGACTGCCAGAGGTACTCCGCGTCGCGCCGGGTCGGGACGGGACCAACTCGTTCCGGAGCTTCCTGAAGTCGGTAGGCGGGTGATGCGCCTGGAGGTTCGGCAGAGCCTTCGCCTCGCGCTACCCACGCGCATTCGGCGCCCTGTCGCCGGGCTGGCTGGGCTTCGTCGCAAGAACCTCGCGAAACTGAGGCATCTCGTTGAAGGCGAGTCGGTTGACGATTTCCTTCACCTGCTGCACGGCTTCGCTGTCACCGGTTTTCATGCCCGCCTGGAGGACGGCACGCACCTCGTCCTTGTGGAACGTCAGCTCGCGCAGTTCCGTCTGTGAGTCCAGCAGGGCCTTCAAGCAGTCGACGGCGAGCTTGCCGTGCTCGGCGCTCAGCTCGGCGAGACGCTCGAAGAACAAGAACTCCGGGTCCACTCCCGCGCCGGACTTGATGACCTGCAGGATCTGCTTGAGGGCCCTTTCCCCAGGGAACTCCGTCGCCGCGAACCACCAGGCGAAGCTCGCCAGCTCCAAGCGGTGAGCCGCACCGGTGCCGCTTGCCGCCAGCCGCGCTTCCCAGAAACGCATCAGCCGCTGGCGACAGAAGTCGTCCATGCCCTTCGCGTTCTTGAGGGAGCGTCCGACCGAGCTGATGACATGCCCTCGCAGCTCGGCGTCCGCCGCGTCGAAGTAGCGCACGAGGAGACTGCCCGCTTCCAATTCCACTGCGCCCTGCCAGTAGAGCGCCAGAAGATGTTCGCCGAGTGTCTGCTCAGGCTCTTGCCCGCGCTGCTTCTCGATGACACGAACGCCGATGTCCGCAACGGCACGCTCGTACTCCGGCTGGAGAGCCTTCAGGTACGCAGGGTGAGCTGGATGGCTGCGGAGAAAGCTGCCCCAAGCAGCATCGCGGTACTCAAGGTGATCAGAATCGGCCGGGAAGATCAGCGGTCGCGCGGCGGTCGCCCAGTCAGCGTCGACGAAGAACAGGAACTGGTACATCCAGCCGTAGAGTGCGTGGATCGCCACCGAGCGCTCCTGCCGTGCATCGACATGCCGGCTCAGGACCGGAATGGTCTCGGGGGCTGTGCTCAGTCCCGACCAGCTCGGGAGGCTCTTCTTCAGCCAATTGCAGTAGAAGAAGGCGGCCTGAAGTGCGTTGCCGCGCACAGAGTTGATCGCAGTGGTGATGGGGTCGTGAACGTCCGCGCCGGTGTCGGGGCTAGGGTCGCGCAAGTAGGCTTCGATCGCGTTCCAGACCTCCTGCCTGTCGTCCAGCGAAAGGAGTTCCTTCTCCATCACAGACCGCAGGAGGTGAGACGCGTGGTGCCGGCATGGCCCCCAACTCGTGTCGTGCTCCAGATCGTGGTCGAGGTCGCCTGGCCGGCCAACGGGCTTCCTGCCGACTTCCCGAATGAGGGCAATGACGGGTTGCCAATCGATCGCGACCCCCTTCTGCGCGACACGATCGAAACCATCCAGGACGCCCCTGCAGTACGTCGGGTCGACTTCCAGGAGGCTCTTCGACAACGGCAGCAGGCGGTCAGGAGTCTCAGCGACGAGTTGCGTCAGGATGAGCGCGAGGCCTTCTCGGGTCGGCGCATTGATCCTGGTGTGCGGCGGAGGTTGCCAGGTCTTGAGCCACCGGATGAGATCGCCATCCAGCATGCGCCGCAGTTCGTCGATGCCGACCGGACTGGCGTTGCCCCAGCCTACTTCGTGGTAGGAGAGGAACTCCGGATGCTCAGGGCGAGCGCCCGTGATGGCGAGTTCGGTTTGCAGGAGCTTCTGTTCCTCCTCGTTCAGGTGGGGTTCGAGGAGTACTAGCCTCTTCAGCCTCCACCACGCGAGAGTTCTCCGGACCTCGTCGCTTGACGCAGGCCGGTCATGGCCCCACTTCGCGACCGCGGCAATCTCGTCGTCTCCTGGTCCAGCCATGATCCGTTGGATCAGTTCGCCACGCACTTCCGACGCCACTTGAGGCATCGCGGCTGCGGCGAGCGTCCAGTACTCGTGATGGAACTCCGGATCCAGCATCGTTGCGTGGTCCTGCACCATCTGCGAGACAAGCTGCGGTTCCTGCCGCGCGCGAAGCAGGTGCAAGGCGATGCGCCTGAAGACGCTCGGCTTCCTTCGCACGAGTAGAGCAACCACCTGCGCGACGGAACTCGGGACTTCGGTCACAGCCTGCAGGCAGGCATCACGAACCGCATTCAGGTAGATGACTCTTGGCGTGTGCCGGTAGACGTTCTGCGAGCTGTCCTCGATCGACGGATGCCACCAACTGGATGGATGGCCGAAGGGATGTTCTGCATCCCCGTGGTTGGCCAGCACTCTCTCCAGCTGCTTGGCGAAGAACGTGATCGTCGCGAGGGGACGAACGCGAACGGCAAGCTCTAGGTGTGCCTCGATCAGGCGCTCGGCCTCGTAGTCGTCGATGCGAAGCCGGGCCTTGGCATCCTCAGTGTCCGCTCCACTCGCAGCCGAACGTGCCGGGCTGAAGAGTAGGCTCGCAACGCCAAGAGCAATTCGGGGATGCCCGGCGAGCAACCGCGCAGCAACCATGCCCAGCTTCTCAGCCAGGATGAGATCGAAGTACGCGCGAGTCTGTCTCCAGGACCGTTGCTTACTGCGCGCCCACTGCGCGAGCAGGTCGTCTGGAAGTGCGAGGGCAGCTTCGAGGCTGTACTGCAGCACGAAGCGATTCGGCGACTCGGGCAGTGCAGTCAGAATCTTGAAGGCTGTGTCGGGTGCGCCGCCAGCTACCGATGCGAGGAACTTGCCAACCGGCCACAGTGAGTGCGAGGTCCGTTCTCCGTCTTCGATGACCGGAGGCACATGCTCGAAGAAGTGCGCGCCCCGCAAGGGCTCCAGGAACTCGTGAGCACGCGGACCAAAGTGCTCGTGCACACGCTGGAAGAAGTAGTCCTGCAGCGCTGTGTCGCGTGGCATCTTGGCGACGCGCGAAGTGATCTCTTTGGGGTCCATGCTCATCGGAACAGGTCGTCGATCTGTTCGTGAAACTGGCCGTAGTTGGACTCGACGCGCACGAGAACAGCGCTCAGAGCCTTGTTGAACGCCTGCCACGTCTTGTCGAACTCGTCATCCAGTGGCCTCGTAGGATCGAGACCGTTTCGGTGGGCAAGCCTGGCCAGCTTGCCTACAAGGTGCCGCCATGCGAGGCCCTCGTCAGACTCTGCGGTGATCTGGAGGGCGTGCAGCGCGGCAGCCACCTTTTCCTTGTGAGACCCAGTTGGCTTACCGCACTTGGGGCAAGCGCCCCCCGTGTAGCCGTGATTCGGCACAAGCTCGTGGAGGGCAGTCTCGATCTCCCTGCACAGATGTCCGACGATGTGACTCCTCGACCGCAGGCTGCTCTCGGTGGTCATGATGCGGCATGCGTCCTCGAACATGTCGGCAATGCCCGGGCTCAACTTTGCGAGCCGCCGGTGAGCTTCTCGTTGCCGGTCATCAAACAGCCGGGGAGGCAACCCGGGTGCAGGCACGGGATCGGTCATCCTGGGTCGCCCATCCCAGGCAGGTTGGGCGTCGGGTTCTTCCTCGCGCCACGAGCGCGTCGACTCTTCGGCGCGGGCACTGTCGTCCGTGTCTGGGTGCGCTCTTGCTCCGCGCGTTCTTGGTTGAGGCGGAGGAGGCGCATCAGGACTTCATCGTGGAAGTCGTCGGGCCAGCGGTAGCGCCAGGGCTTCTTGCGCCGGCGAGTGCGGCCGTTGGTGTCGTCCTCGTCGTTCTCTTCCTCGTAGTCGAGCAGGAACTCGTGTGTCGGGTGCAGGTCGGTCCAGCCGTAGGCGTCCAGGACGGCGCGGTCCATCTCGGCGTGTAGTTCGCGCAGCTTCTGGATCCCCGGAGGAGGGGGCTCGTCGCGATCGTTCGTGTGGAATCGGTTGTACGTCTTGGTCAGCCCCTCGGGCTCCGCGAAGCCTGGCATCAACTGTCGGCGGACGGCAGGGTCGGCCATCAGCGAAGCACGGAACTCGTAGTAGGCCTTGCCGGCGGCTTCGAGCCGGGGGTGGGACTCGAAGCCCTCGGGGAACGGGAAGGTCTCGAAGCAGTCGGTCGGGGTATAGCGGAGGTCGTCCTTCATCGACGAGCCGAAGAAGCGAACCCACGACTCATGCAAGCGTGACTGGCACGCTGCGAATGCCGCGTACGAGGTCAGCGCGAAGACGACAAGCTGCTCCGAGCAAACCATTCCCGAAGGAAGGAAGGCGAAGCCAAATCGGTCGCAGTTGCGACCGACGACGAGCAAGCGATCCATGCCGCGAATCGCAGCTGCGAGTTCGGGCCGGGGACGGATGAACTGCCACCACTTCTCCTTCGCGCCGGCGTCGTTCTGCGCGAGGCGACCTGGCCTCACGCGCGCCTCGACTATTTGCATGAGGTCAGGCCAACCGCTGTGGGCCTCGTGCTCGTCCATCTCGCCGAAATTGATGACGTAGCGATGGTGCGCATGCGTCGGGCTGTCGTTCACCTCCTCGCCGCCGAGGTAGGGGAAGATCCGCTCGCGATTCGTCGGGTTCCGCGCGATCAGCCGCTCCATCTCGGCCAGCGGAGTCGCCGCGTCACTCGTGTCATCGAACGTGAACCCCATACCGAGGACGTAGGTGCCGATGAAGCTTCTTCCAACGTTTGCCGGCAGCGAAACCGGATCGTCGTGACCACCGTCGTCGAACAAGAACGCCGTGATGCGAGCGACTCGGCGGCCATCGAGGTTGCAAGGTCCCGCGACGCTCCCCTTCGCCACGTGCACGATGCTGACCACGACCGCAGCTTCCCCGGGCCACTTGATGCGGCGCGTCGCTGAGAAGATCGAGCCTCCATGCTTGCAGATCCACCGCAGCCCCGTCGTGCGCGTGTCCCCTTGGCGGATTGTCTTCGTGGCGATCAACCCCAGCGTCCCGCCAGCACGTAGCAGGTCGAAGCAACGCCGGAAGAAGTGCGCGACGAGGTCGGAGTTTCCATGCGACTCCTCGTGCAACCGCTTCAACCAGTCGAGGTAGCCATCGCGGTGCCCATCGATGATCGTGTTCTTGCCAGCAAACGGTGGGTTCCCCACGAACCCGTCGAAGCCACCGCGCGCAAAGACCTCCGGGAACTCGATCTCCCAGTGGAACGGCGGCAGCCCCTTCGCCCCGGCACGCAACTCCGCCACCTCGCGCCGAAGTTCGTCCTTCGCCGCCAACACTGAACCACCAGCACGCAGCCACGCCTCGACCTTCGCCGCCAACACCTGCCGCCGGCCCTCGCGCGCCTTGTCCTTCTCCTCCCCGAAGTACGCCGCGACAACGAGATCCCCGATCAACCGCACGTCATCCAGCGCATCCTCCGCTTCGCGTAGCCACCGCCGCAGTGTGCCCTCCCGCGTCGACTCGTCCGCCTCGCGGATCTTCTTGCGCGCCGCCTCGACCTCCTTCAGTTTCGCCTTCAGCAACGTCTCGACGAACGCGCCCCGCTTCGTCACGTCCCAGTGGAACGCCGCGATCTGCGCCTTCGACAGCCCCACGAGCGAATCCCCGCAGCGCAGCGCGTGGTCGACGAACGTGAACGCGTGGTCCTTGGCGAACGTCTCCAGCCACAGCGACAGCTTGCCGAGCGCCACCGCGAACGGGTTCTTGTCGACGCCATACAGGCACCGCGTCGCCACCAGCCGCTTCGCGAACAGCAGTTCGTCCTCGTCCGGCGGGATCACCGGTTTGCTCCCCGGATGCTCCGCCCAAGCCTGCATGACCCGCGCGCCGAGCTGCCGGCATGCCTCGACCAGGAAGGCGCCCGACCCCATCGCCGGATCGCAGACCTTCAACTCCAGCACCTGCTCCGCCTTCGGCTTCTCGCCGAGCTGCTCCAGCAGCGGCCGCAGCGTCGTCTCCACGATCGGCCGCGTCAGCTGCGGCGGCGAGTAGAACGTGCCCGACCGCCGCCGCGCCTCGGTCGGTTGCAGCACGAAAGCACCCGCCGGCAGCACCGCCGGCGTCAGCGCCGACACCTTCTTGCCAAGCGCCGCGAACACCTCGTCCGGCGTCGACGCGCGCTTCAGTTTCTCCGCCGCGGCTTCCGCCAGTTCGCAGTCGGCCTCGGCCTTCAACCACTTCACCCGCGCACCCGCCGCCTCGGCGAGAAGCGCGGTGCAGTCGACGAACACCGGCGCTCCATGCTGCTTCTGGGGCTTGACCGCGAGCGAGGGCCCGGCCGTGCGCTCGAACCGGAAGCCCATCATCGTCTCGTAGACTGAGCCGATCTGCTCGACGTTGAGCGTACGGTACGAGATGCGCTCGCCGTCGAGCACCAGCAGGTTGCGCAGCACCTCCCACACCACCTTGTCGGGGATGCGCGGCGGCGTGACCACTGCACCCACCTGCCGCGCCTCGCCGTAGGGCCGTCCTTCGAGGAACTGGTAGCTCGGTGGATCGCCGACGCCGGCATCACCGCCGTCGGGATGGAACAGGTAGCCGTGCCGCGCCGGGAGCTGCAGCGCACCGTGCCGCCCGCCGTCGAATACCAGCCGGAACGTCGCGAGCAACTGCGCCCACGCGCCGTAGCGGTGTTCCATCGTGTCGGGGAAGCGATCGGCGTCTTCGCGCAGCCGATCGAACAACGACAGCACCGAGTAGCCGTCCTGCCAGGCCGCGTCTCCGCTCAACAGCCCGCGGTCCTCGGCGTAGAGCACGAAGATGAGCCGAAGGATCACCGTGAGCAGGCCGCCGTAGACGTCTTCGCGACGCGAGGCCGACGACAGCCACTCCTGCAACAGCCGTTCACCCGAGTGCGCGTGCGCACCCTGGAAGCCGCGCAGCAGTTCGTGCAGCGCCGCGAGCACCTGCTCGGCGAGCGCCGTCGACACCTTCGCCTGCACCTTGCGGCTCTTGTCCAGCAATGCCGGCAGCCGTTGGTCGCGCCCGCGCGTGAACAGCCGGTCCTTGCCGAGCAGCAGGATCAACCCCGACAGGATCGGGCGGCCGGCGACTTCGGTCATCGCCGCGAACGGGAACGTGATGTGCCCCGAACTCTCGCCCTTCGGCGCATGCACGAGCCGCAGCCCGGTGCCGAAGAACAGCACTCCGGTGTGCACCTGGCTCTCGCGCAGGAGCCGCTCGAAGCGCGCCTGGTGGCTCGCGCGCCAGTGCCGTTCGTCCTGTTCCTCGGGCGGCTTGTCGGGGTCGGTACCGTGCGGCAGGTCCTGGATCAGCAGCGTCCACGGCTTGGCCGCGTCGGCGGGATCCGGGTCGCGCACGGCGAAGTCAGGGCGCAGCGTCTCGTGGTAGTCGGTCAGCACCGACTCGATGCCGGTCTCAGAACCCGGAACGAGGTCGGTCGGTTCCCAGTCCAGCAGGTCGACGCAGAGCTGGCGCAGCGTGATGCCGTGCCGCGAAGTAGTGGCGGAGATCGGCTTGTCGGTGAGCAGCGAGCAGAGCCGCTGCTGCTCAGCGAACACCGAGTCGTCGAGCCACGCCTGGCAGGCGTCGAGAGCGGCCGGAGCGACGACGAGGCCCTGCGGCTGCAGGTAGCCGAGCCACTGCTTGTGCCGCTCGATCTGTGGGTCCTTGACCATGCGCGGCTCAGCCGTTCTGCGGGTAGAGGTAGACGAGGCCGACCGGCTCAATGCGCGCGGCGTGAACCTCGTAGAGGGCGCGGATGCGCGCGGGCTCGGTCTTGCGTTCGGCGTCGATCGCGGCGAGGCGTTCTTGCCAGTGTCGGCGGTTGCTCTGCAACTGGCGCAACTCGGCCGACAGGGCCTCCGACTTCTTCGCCTGCTCGATCCACTGCGGGAACACGCCGAACTCCTCCTTCTTCAGGCGCAGCAGCGCACGGTCTTCCTGACGGTCGGTCGCGGCGATGTGCTGCTTCTGCTCCTGCAGAATGTCCGCCATCGCCTGCCCTTCGATGCGACCGCGTTCCTGCAGACGCGTTCGGGCGTGCTGCTCGCGGGCTTTGCCGATTCGTTCGAGGTGCGGCCGCAGTTCCTGGATGTCCTGCGGCACCGCAGCAGCGAGCTTGCCCTGGATCACACGATCGAGCGGACGACCAGGGCCCGCTGCGAGCGCGTCTTCGAGCATCGCCATCGCTTGGTCGAGAGCCTGGTCGGCGAATGGTTCGAGGGGCCTTCTCTGGCGATCGCGCAGGTCGCTCCAGCGCGCGGCGACGACGAGCATCTCCTCGTGCAGGCGGGCGGCGTGCGGACCGTAGAGTGCCAGCCGCCCGAGCAGCAGCACACGCGGGATCGGATCCTTGGTCTGCGCAAGGCAGGCACGCGACAGGTCGAACTGCACGAAGCCCTGCGCGCGGAAGTAGCCGAGCAGGCGCTGGGCGATGCGGTGTTCGAGGTGCAGGTGCACCTTCTGGTCGTCGAGCTCACCCTGGTCGGCGAAGACGACAGGGCGGACGGTGGCGGTCTGCCGCCACTCCCACGGCTCTTGGTCGCGTTCGCGCGGAGTGCGGAGGGTGTCGAGGGTGTCGCGCCAGGTTGGATCGGCCGCGGCGAGCTTGTCGAGTTCGGGGAATGTGAAGGCGCCGCCTTGCAGCGGGCTGAGGCCGGGGGCGCGCTGCAGTTCGAGCGAGCAGGAGAGCGCGTCGCGGAACGAGTCCTCGTCGAAGCGGATCCAGTCGCGGGACTTCGCCAGGTCGGTGCGAAGCCGGTCGATCTCTGAGCGCAGCTTGTCCTGCCGATTGCGCGCGGCTTCCAGTTCGCGTTCGACGGTTGCCTTCTCGGTCGCTTCGAGGTCCTCCTGCTCGATGGCGCGCACCTGCGCATCAACGTCCTTGTGGCGGATGCCGGCGCGCAGGCGGGCCTCGATACGGTCGTCGAGCACCTGCGACAGGCTGCCGAGTTCGCGGCGGATCGTCGCCGTCTTGCGCACGAGGGCCTGCAGCACGCGATCCTCGGATCGCTGCGCGTAGACGAAGTAGTGGCAGTGCACGACGTCGGCCTTCTGTAGCTTGCGGTCGATGCGGCCGTTGCGCTGTTCGAGGCGGCCCGGGTTCCACGGTAGGTCGAAGTGGAAGAGGGTGCTGCAGTGGTTCTGCAGGTTGAGGCCTTCGCGGGCGGCATCGGTAGCGACCAGGATGCGCAGCGGATGCTTCTTCGGGTCGGCGTTGAAGGCGCGTTTCAGCTTCTCGCGCTCGGCCACCGGCGTCGGGCCGTGGTAGACACGGATGCGGGCCTCGGCGTCGTCGGTGTCATGCAGCGCGGTGTTGAGCTGCTCGACGAGGTAGCGCTTGGTGTCGTCGTACTCGGTGAAGAGCAGCAGACGTTGGTCGTTCCACCGGCGACCCTGCAGAAGGTTGGTGCGAATCCACGCAACGAGGCGCTCGACCTTCTTGTCTGTGCGGTGGCGATGCGTCTCGGCGATGTCCTGCATCCGGGCGAGCAGGGCGCGCTCCTGTTCGATTGCGGCTCGGACCGTCGGCGTGGCGCCCGTGAACGTCGTTGCCTTGGTGACGGCGGCGATCTCCGCGTCTTCCTCGGCAGCGGTCGCCGCCTCGTCCTGCGTGGCGCGGTCGTCTTCCGGATCAGGCGACGCAGCGAAGAGCAGCGGCTGGGGCGCGGTAGCGGGCGGCAGATCGGCGGCGAACTCCTGCCATTGCCGCTCGGCGGTCTGCTGGTGCACGCGCAACGTGCGGGCGAACGCCTCGATCGAGGACAACAAGCGTTGCTGCAGTCCGGTCAGCAACAGGCCCGAGGCGCGCTGCAGCGACTTGGTGGCGTTCTGTAGCCGCTGCTCGCGCAGTTCGCGGTACTGGTCGAGCAGAGTCGAAAGCTGCAGTTCGGGTGCGTCGGCGGGCAGGCCGGAGATCGTGATCTCCGGGGTCTCGCGGCGCGGGAAGCCACCCTGCAGCTGGCGAAGGTCTTCCTTGAGGCGGCGGACGAGCACCGCGCGCAGGTTGCCCTCGGTGACAGGCACGCCGCGGATGAAGCGCTGCGGGTCGAGGATTTCGAGCAGGGCCGAGAACGAGTTGCTGTGGCCGTTGTGCGGCGTGGCAGACAGGAACAGGCGGTGTTCGAAGCGGCGCGCGAGGTCGCGCATGGCCCTCGTGATCTGGCTGTCGATCGCGTACTTGGCGCCGCTGGACGGGGCAGCGTGGTGCGCTTCGTCGAAGATCAACAGCGAGCGGGCGCGCAGCTCGCCGAGGTGGTTGCGGAGGTCGGCGGCGTAAGCCTCGTCGATCAGCAGACGCTCGGAGACGAGGAAGCGGCTGTGCGTGGTCCAGGGGTTCGTGCCGTAGCCGCGTTCGCTGCGGATCCTCGTGATGTAGTCGCGGTCGAGGATCGCAGTGGTCAGGCCGAAACGGCTGTCGAGTTCATCGCGCCACTGGAGGAGGACGGACGGCGGGCAGACGACGACGAGGTAGTCGACGCGGCGGCGCAGGAGCAGTTCGCGGGCGATGAGGCCGGCCTCGATCGTCTTGCCGAGGCCCACGTCGTCGGCGATGAACAGGTTGACGCGCGGGAGCTGGAGCGCCTTGCGCAGCGGTTCGAGCTGGTACGGCTCGATCTTGATGCCGGCCCGGAACGGCGACTGGAACAGGGTCGGGTCGGTGGCGGTGACGCAGTTCCACCGCATCGTGTGCAGGAACGCACCGAACAGGCGCGGATGGTCGAAGCCCTTGTCGCCGAGGTGCCGCCAGCCCTCTTCGCGCTGGATCTCGGGATCGAGTTCCTTCTCCCAGAAGATCGTGAGCTGGTCTCCTTGCGCGTCGTCGTCGAGGCAGGCCAAGCGCACGAGCGTGCAGTCGTCATCCGCCCGACGTCGGGCTACGCCTTCGACAAGCCACCGACGCATGCGCACCCGGACGATCTGGCCGGGTTGGGGAGGATCTGAGAGCTGAGACATCCGTGCAAGGCGGTGGGGCACCTTCCCGCTCTGGCACTACACGGTGATCCGCGCCAGATCGCAAGCGCGCTCTCTACGGATGAGGGCTCGAGTAGCGACGCGTGCGATGAGGCCGCACGTGCGCCAAGTCGGACCGGACACGGCAAGCCACATCCTCCCGATGACGGGATCGCGCCGAGCACGCCCCGTCGCACCCGCCCGACCTACCCGCCGTCCGCCGCACCACCGCGCCCGATGCGCAGGTCGGCGAGCATCGCCAGCACGCGCCGCTGCAGCGGCCGCAGCAGCGGGTTGGCCGCGAGCTGGATGCACGACACCACGACGTCGACGGTGTGATGCACCATCGCCCGCGTGCGCT
>DASUFY010000299.1:0-8526 GCA_036274315.1 Planctomycetota bacterium
GCGGTCCGTGAGCACCCAGCCGTCGCGACCGCGCACGGCCTGCACGCTGCCGAACGCCCCTTCTCCGACCACCTCGAACTCGACGCGCGCATGGTCCCGCGCCACGTCGCAACGGCGCACGCGCAGGTGGCGGCGCTGCCCCAGCAGCTCGGGCGACAGGAAGGCCACGGGCCGCCCGTTGCTGACGAGCGGCAGCGGCAGCGGCACGACCTCGTCGAGCCGCACGAGCAGCTGCGCACCGGGTTCGAGGTGCAGGAACGGTGCGACTTCGGGCAGCGCGACCGTGAGCCGCAGCAGCTCGAGCTGGTCGCGATCGCCGTCCTTGCTGCCGTCGAGCAGCTGCGCGCCGAACGACTCGTCGACGACGACCAGCTTGCCGTCCGCGTCATGCGACAGGCACAACATCGCGCGTGCCCCGGGCCAGATCAGGTCCGCGCGCAGCATCGGCCCGTCGGGCGACACGAGCTCGCTGCCGGCGACCAGCAGGTGGCCGACCTGGACTTCGCCCGCGCGCGGCGTGCCCGCCACGACCTCGTCGACGGCGTAGGTGACGACCTGGCGCGTCACCGCGATGCCGCACCAGACCCCGGGCGACGGCAACACGGAGACCACGTGTGCGAGCACCACGGACTCCGCGTCGCGCACGGCGCGCACCGCACGCACTGCGCGTTCCGCGATCGCATCGCGAGCCGGTCGGGACTGGCCGGCCGCGGCCGCGCCGGAGCACGCCGCGATGGCGAGGAGCAGGAGGTGGTTGCGGTTCATGGGCGATGCATGCTACCAGCACGGCAACGACGCGAGGCCGCGCCCGGGAAGGTCGCCGCGGCATGGCACCGGCAAGGCCGTGGCGCCGCGTCAGGCCCCGACGGTCGCCGCTCCACCGTTGCTCGCGGTGAAGCCGAACGCGTTCGCCGCCGCGTCGAAACAGAACCACTGATCGTAGAAGCGGAAGCCGACGAGCGACGGGTCCGGCGGCAGCGAGACCGTCAGCGCGGCCTGGCCGGCGGCGTCGACGAGACTCGCGACGGTGACGGTCGACGAGCTCAGCAGCGAGCACCCGGGCGCCCCCAACGGCTGCAGCGAGAACGGCAGCGGCAGGCCGTTCGCGTTCGTGTCGGAGTCACCGAGGGTCAGCAGCGAGATCGTGTTCGCGACGGCGCGGTCGAGCAGCAGGTCGAACGAGGCGCCCGCCAGCGGCAGCCCGGCCCAGCCGAGCCGCGGCACGCCCGCCGTACCGTTGCAACCCGCGCCATACGACTCGTAATGACCCGCGGGTCCGCTCCAGATGCGGAACTTCCACTGCAGCGATTGGTACGGCCCGTTCCACGAGGCGCCGCCGTTGAAGCTGCCGCGGTAAGGCTGCGCACCGGGGCCGCTGCCCTGGATCGACGCCTGCGACGAGTCCTGGCAACCCCAGACGACCCAGATGTCCTGGCCCGCGGTCAGCGCAACCGGCGCCGCGAGCGGCGCACCCTGCCAGCCGTTGAGCTGACCCATCTGCCAGGTGCCGGCGCCGAGCGGAGCGAGCGGCTGGTTGTTGGCCGCGTCGTGGCTCCACAGGGCGATCGTGTTGAGGCCCGTGCGTTCGCCCGTGAAGACCTCGACGCGCGTCGCGACGAAGCTGGCCGGCGCCTGCGTCCGGATCGCGAGCAACAGGTTGGGCCCACCCATGCTCTGGCCGTCGTCGTAGATCAGGTTGTCGAAGTCCGCGTGCGCGATCTGGGCTTGCGCGGTGAGCGGAGGGAGCAACAGGGCGGCGGCCAGCAGGAGTCGGTGCATGGTTGGTTCGGGACCGGGGGCGACGTCCGCAATGTAACCCACACGGCACGGGGCCGGGGTCGCACTGCGCGCGTCACTTCTTGTCCTTCCGCTTGGCCTTGCCCTTCGCCTTGGCCGTCGTCTTGCTCCTCGCCTTGCGCGCGCCGCTGCTGCGCTCGCGCACGAGGTGTTCCTGCAGCACCATCGCGACGCTCGCCGTGAGCCGCTTGCCCATCGGGATGTGCAGGAATTCGTTGGGCCCGTGCGCGTTGCTCTGCGGTCCGAGCACGCCCGTGATCATGAACTGCGCGTCGGGGAACTTCTCGCCGAGCATGCCCATGAAGGGGATCGTGCCGCCCTCGCCCATGTAGACGCAGGGCTTCTTGAAGAACGTCTGCGACGCCTTCGCACTGGCCTGTTCGAGCCACGGCGCCAGCGGCGGCGCATCCCAGCCGGCCGCGGCCTTGTCGGCCTCGAACGTGACCTGCGTGCCGTGCGGCGGTTTCTCGGTCAACAGCTTCTCGAGGTGCCTGGCGCACCTCGCCGGGTCGGCGCTCGGCGGCAGACGCAGCGAGAGCTTGCACGTCGTGTAGGGACGCAACACGCTGCCGGCCTTGTCGACGCTCGGCACGCCGTCGACGCCGATGAGTTCGAGGAACGGCCGCCACGTGCGATTGAGGACCATCTCGACGCGGTCCTTGGCCATCGGCCGGGTGCCCTTCGTCCACGGGAAGCGCTTCCACAACTTGTCCCCGAGCACGCGCGAAGCGACCTTGGCCTGCCGCTTGCGCGGCTTGGGGATGTCGACGTGGAACTGCTTGGGCAGGATGCGCCCCGTGGCGCTGTCCTCGAGCCGTTCGATCAGTTCTCGGCAGACGCGGAAGCTGCTGGGCACGATGCCGCTCGCGTCGCCGCTGTGCACCCCTTCGGTCAGCACGTCGACGCGCAGGTTGCCGCTGGCGAGACCACGCAACGAGGTCGTGCACCACAGCTGGTCGTAGTTGCCGCAGCCCGAGTCGAGGCACACGACCAGGCTCGGTGTGCCGATGCGCTGCTTGAGCGCGTCGATGTGGAAGGGCAGGTCGTAGCTGCCGCTCTCCTCGCAGCCCTCGATGATCACGACGCAGCGCGCGTGTTTGCCGCCGGCCTCGCGCAGCGCGCGGATCGCGGTCAACGAGGCGAACGCGGCGTAGCCGTCGTCGGCGCCGCCACGGCCGTACAGCTTGTCGCCCTTGCGCACGGGCTCCCACGGCCCCAGCCCGTCGAACCAACCGGTCATCTCGGGCTGCTTGTCGAGGTGCCCGTAGAGCAGCACGCAGTCGTCGCCCTCGCCCGGGATCTCCATGTAGATGAGCGGCGTGCGGCCTTCGAGCTGCATGACCTCGACGGTCAGCCCTTCGATGGGCTGCGCCTTGCACCAGCCGGCGATGAGGTCGACGGCGCGCTGCATGTGCCCGGCCTGCTGCCAGTCCTTGTCGAACGCGGGCGACTTGTTGGGGATGCGGATGTAGTCGACGAGCTGGGGCACGATGTCGCGTTCCCAGGCCTCGTCGACGAACGAGCTGATCTTGCTTGGTTCCATGGCGGTGGTCGCGCCGATGCGAACCGAGAAGGCGGCGCCGCTCAAGCCAAAGCTCGCCATTGCTCGGCCAAACCGCGGCCGGCGCTCAGCTGCGCGATCGCGGCCGGGCGCGGCGCCCGCCGCGGAACTGCACGGCCGTGAACAGGCCGTCGCGCGCGAAACCCTGGAACCACTCGCCGACCTCGCCGGCACCCGCCGCCAGCTCGAGCGCTTCGCCCAGCGGTCGACCCGCACACAGCGCGGCGAGCACCGCGTGGGCCGGCTTCTGCAGGCGCTGCCGCCAGACGCGGTCGTCCCTGCGGTAGACACACAACCAGCTCGCCCGGCGGCGCGGCACGGCGCGCGGCTCGCCGTCCTTCCAGGCCTGGAAGAACTCGTCGATGGGGTAGCGGAAGCTCAGCAGCTCGACCGACGGATTGGCGACGAAGCGCGCCGCGTGCCAGCGTTCGGCCGGCACCCTGGCCAGCTCGCCCGGGTCCATCGGTTCGAACTCGGGCGCGTCGAACGCCTCGCTCATGGCCCGTTCGAGCGTCGCCAGCTCGACGAGGAAGCTGCGGTGGGCCAGCGTGCGCTGCCGCGACAGGAACGCCGCAAACTGGCGCCCCAGCTGGTTCAGGTTCGGGTGCCGGCTCGGGTGCGGCGTCAGGTAGCGCGCGACCAGCCGCTCGAAGAGCTGCGGCCCCGTGACGTGCTGCACCGCGCCGAAGTCGCCCTGCATGACCTCGACGAGGCGCGCCAGGTAGGCGCCGTTGTACACCTGCAGCTGATCGGCGGGCGTCATGCGCTCGTTGCCGAGCACGACGCCGCGCGCGTCGAAGGTGCGCTTGGGCACGAGCGCCGTGGCTCGGCGATTCGCGACCGCGATGTCGGCGGTCGCCGGGTGCTGCACGACGAACGACATCCACCGCTGCAGCGTGCGCAGATCGACCCGTGCGCTCATGAGGCCACTGTCACGGCGCGATCCGGGGACCCGCTCCGCGGTCGCCGGCCGCGGTACTTCTCGGCCTTCTTCGCCTCGCGATGCGTCGTCGCGAAGTCGGGGATGTGGGCGTCCCACTCGAGCAGCGTGGAACGTCCGCCGCTGAGTTCGTTGGCCAGCGCGTAGAGCTGCCACACTTCCTTGCACACGGGGTGGTCGTGCGTGTCGAGCCGGTGCGTCGGGTGCACGGTGTGGCCGGCGAGGTGGAAGTAGACGACGTGGTCCCACGGCACGGCGCGCAGGTAGGCCTCGGCGTCCCAACCGTGGTTCGACGCACAGACGAACACGTTGTTGACGTCGAGCAGCAGGCCGCAGCCGGTCGCCGCCGTGAGTTCCTGCAGGAAGCGTGGCTCGTCGAAGTCTTCGCCGGCGAACTGCAGGTAGGTGCTCGGGTTCTCGAGCACGAGCGGCTGCTCGAGCAGGTCCTGCACCTGGCGCACGCGCTCGACGAGGTGACGCAACGCACGTCTGGTGTACGGCAGCGGCAGCAGGTCGTGCAGGTTCTTGCCCTCGACGCCGGTCCAGCAGATGTGGTCGCTGATCCAGCGCGCGTTGCAGCGCACCTGCAGCGCCTTGAGCTCGCGCAGGTAGGCGCGATCGAGCGCATCGGTGCTGCCGATGTTCATCGACACACCGTGCATCACGACCGGATAGTGCGCCGCGATCTCTTCGAGCACGTGCAGCGGCCGGCCGCCGGTGTGCATGTAGTTCTCGGACAGGATCTCGAACCAGTCGACCTTGGGTCGCCTGGCGAGGATGTGCGCGTAGTGCACGGTGCGCAGGCCCAGGCCGATGCCGAGATCGCGGCGAACCAGTTCTGAGAGGCGCTTGGACATGGATCCGTGCAGCGCGCGCCAGTCCGGTGGACGGCGCGCGCGCCGATGGGCAGTTGGAGCCGGCGCGGCGCGCCGGCGTCGCGACTCTAGTGCTTGATCGGCACGGCGCAGCCGCCCTTGCCCTTGCACGAGTTCTTGCCGCCGCAGCCGTTGTCGCCGCTCTTGCAGCCGCCCTGGCCCTTGCAGGAGTTCTGTCCCTTGCACGAGTGGTGTGCCGCGGTCGCGCAGCCGCCCTTGCCCTTGCACGAGTTCTTGCCGGCGCAACCGGCGTCACCGGTGCTGCAGCCGCCCTGGCCCTTGCAGGCGTTCATGGCCTTGCAGGCATGTTTGTCCATGCCCGCCTCGGCCTTTGGACCCGAGTTGCACGAGGTCAAGGAAGTGGAGACGCCACCGAGCAGGAGACCTGCGACGGCGGCCGAGACGAGAGCCGATTTGGACTTCTTCATGGGGATACCGGGGGAAACAAGACCCGGAGCCGATTCCTTTGGCAAGACGAGAATCGCCGCCGGGGGGGGCCGCTGATACGCCGCCGCCGGACAACGGGTCCGGAGGGCGTGAGAATGCCGCGCCGGCAAGCTTCCGAAGAGGCGACGCAGCGGCGCCAATTGCGTGTCTCGTCGGTTGGCGGGACGCCGCGTTGCAGCGTCGTGGGCTCAGTGCAGGCCGAACGCGCCGCGCAGGGCCTGGCGCAGCGTGGGCGTCGGCCCCGTCGGCGACGCGTCGGGACTCTGCACCTGTGGCGCCGCCGAGATGGCCACGCGCGCCAACGTGTAGCTCGCGCGTTGGAAGACTTCGTCCTGGCCCGATGCCTGCGTGCTGCTGAAGGAGTCGACGACGATCGTGTTGTCGTCGATCGTGCCGCCGGCGAGGCCGACCTGTTCCCTGGCGCCGCCCTGGGCGCGACGATCGTAGCCGAGGCCGTAGAGCATCGTCTTGCCGTCGACCTGGTTCACGTACCAGTCGAACGGGAACCCGAGGATCGTCTCCAACTCGGTCCGGTCGACACTGAAGCCGCGGATCGAGGTGATGCCCGTCGAGTCGATCACGATCCTGGTGCCGTCGATCGGCAGCACGGGCGTGCTGTTGTTCGTGTCGACCAACATCGTGTTCCGGATCTCCCACGTGCCCGCCATCGTGATGCGCAGGCCGCCGGAGCCCGCGGGCACCTGCACGGGTGCCGGCAACACGGGCCCGGGATCGACGATGGGTCCGCCGCCACCGCCGCCGCCCGAACAGGCGACCGACAGCATGATCGTCGGGAACAGCAGGGAGGAACCGCGGAGCATGGGGAGTTTCATCGGGTGCGGGTTCTGCCAAGGGACCACTGATGGGCGATGAGGGACTCGAACCCCCGACATCCTCCTTGTAAGGGAGGCGCTCTACCAACTGAGCTAATCGCCCGAAGGGGGAGCGAATCTACCACGCGCCCCCCTCGACCCGCACGCCGCGAACCGCGAGGCTCGACGACTCACTTCGGCTCCGTTCCGTCCGGCTCCGCCGTTGGCACCATCGGGCCTTCGAGCGGCATGAAGTCGTACGCCATGGCAGGATCTTCCGAGCTGATCCACGCGCGGCGGAACGTGTAGTCCAGCAGGTCCGGCGGCATGCCCAACAGGCAATGACCGAGCGCGGCGCCGCCGAGCGCGGGGAAGAACAAGAACTCGCTCGATGAATGTTCGCCGAGGCCTTCGCTCGCGAGCAGGCTCATCGGGTACGTGACCGGCAACAGCACGATCGACGCCACGCCACCCACGACGCCACCGATCCACGCGCCGGTGCCCGCGAAGACGCGCACCCAGACGGGGCGGCCGAACTCGGGCGGCGGCGAACGATCGCCGAGGGCCGAAACGGTGTTGGGGATCGCGCAGCCGCCCAACAGCAGGCCGATTACGCTGAAGTAGGCTCGCTTCATCTGCCGAATCCTACTGCGACGCGTCGACGGACGTACCGTCCGGGTTGCACTCGCATACCTGCTCGCTACGGTCCGCACCCCAGGATTTCCCTCCATGAAGATCGCAGTCATCGGCTCCGGCTACGTGGGCCTCGTCGTTGGAACCTGTTTCGCGGACTCCGGCAATCGCGTCGCGTGCGTCGACGTCAACGCCGACAAGATCGCGCGCCTGCAGCGCGGCGAGGTCCCGATCTACGAGCCCGGGCTCGAGGAGCTCCTGCAGCGCAACGTCGCCGAGCGCCGCATGTCCTTCAGCACCGACATCGTCGGCGCGATCAAGGCGGCGCAGGTCGTGTTCATCGCCGTCGGCACGCCCCAGGACGAAGACGGCAGCGCCGACTTGAGCCACGTGCTGTCCGTCGCCGACAGCATCGGCGCGAACATGAACGGCTACAAGGTCGTCGTGCTCAAGAGCACCGTGCCCGTGGGCACCAACCGCAAGGTGCGCGAGCGCATCGCGGCCAAGGCCGGACAGCCCTTCGACGTCGTCAGCAATCCGGAGTTCTTGAAGGAAGGTGCGGCCATCGACGACTTCACCAAGCCCGATCGCGTCGTCGTCGGCTGCGACTCGGAGCGCGCGCGCAAGGTCATGGAGGAGCTGTACGGTCCGTTCCTGCGCACGGGCAAGCCGCTGCTGATCATGGATCCGCCGTCGGCGGAGATGACCAAGTACGCAGCCAACGCGATGCTCGCGACGCGCATCTCGTTCATGAACGAGATGGCCCGCATCTGCGAAGCCGTCGGCGCGGACGTCAACCACGTGCGCAAGGGCATCGGCACCGATGCGCGCATCGGGTTCCCGTTCCTGTTCGCGGGGGTCGGCTACGGCGGCTCGTGCTTCCCGAAGGACGTGCGCGCGCTGGTGTCGACGGCGAAGGAGCACGGCTATGCGCCGCACATCGTGCCCGCCGTCGAACGCGTCAACGAAGAGCAGAAGCAGTTGCTTTTCGCCAAGGTGAAGAAGCACTACGGTGACCTGCGCGGCCGCCGCTTCGCGGTCTGGGGTCTCGCCTTCAAGCCGAAGACGGACGACATGCGCGAGGCGCCGAGCCTGGTGCTCATCGAGGCACTGCTCGGGGCCGGCGCCACTGTCACGGCCTTCGACCCCGAGGCCATCAGGGAGACCCAGCGCATCCTCGGCGATCGCATCACCTACGCCGACAGCGCGCTGGCCGCGTGCGAGGGCGCCGACGGCCTCATCCTCGTGACCGAGTGGAGCGAGTTCCGCCACCTCGACCTCGACGAGGTCAAGGCGCGGCTCGCGCAACACGTGGTGTTCGACGGCAGGAACATCTGGGACGGCGAACGCGTGCGCGCGCAGGGCTTCACCTACTACGGCATCGGCGTGCGCTGACCGCCGGCGGTTCGGCCGGCCTGGCTGCGCCGTGCACCGTCGAGCGCGGCGGCGTCCTTGCCGGCC
>DASUFY010000300.1:0-17443 GCA_036274315.1 Planctomycetota bacterium
TCGACGAACGCGCTCGGCGTCGTGCTGTCCGACGCCGCCGCGGGCCTCGTCGGCTTCTGAGGCCGCCCGGGAACCGCCCGAGCGTCAGTAGCCGATGTGCAGGCAGAGCGCGTTCGACACCTCCGAGATGTCGATCGCGAACGTCAGCACCGCGGACTGCGCGTGCACGACCTTGCCGAGCCACATCGTCGGGTCGAGCGGAATCGGCAGCGCCACGTCGGCGGTGCCCGGCGGCAGGACCGTCAACACGTACTGGAGCGGATTGGCGAGGTAGTTCCAGCAGCCGGTCGGCAGCGTGAACGGGCCCAGCGTGTTCGACGGCATCGCCGGCGGTGGCTCGAAGCTGATCACCGTCACAGCGATCAGCGTCGTCGCCGGCAGGTTCGTGGTGCGCAGCGTGCAGACCGAGCCCATCACGGGATCGTTCGTCGCGCCGAGCACGGGCGGCGTGCCGCAGCCCGTGGCGTAGGCCTCCCAGTAGGCATTCGTGCCCATCGTCGTGCACTGGGCGGCGGCGGGCGCGGCGGCCAGCAGGCCGGCGCAGAGCAGGGTCAGGGAACAGACGGGAACGGTCGTGAGCAACGTGGTCATGGGCAAAGGTCCTGTGCGCGGGATTGCGCCAGCAAAGATGACCCGCGGCCGGCGGAGTCGGACAAGAAAGCGCGGATCCGGAGCCCCGCCGCGAACCGCCGTGCCACGCCGCTCACGCCGTCGCGGCGCGCCGCCTCGCCAGCGCGAATGCGAGCACGACGCAGCTGAGCCCGAACATCAGTCCGTCGCCGAGCCGCGCGTAGAGCGTCGGCGAACCGTCCCCGCACGGCAGGTCCGCGATCAGCACGTCCCCACCCACCACACAATGGTCCGCGCGCGCGACCACTTCGCCGCGCGGCGTGACGAGCGCGCTGACGCCGTTCGACGCCGCCCGCACGATGCCGTAGCCGCATTCGATGGCGCGGAACACGCTGTTCTCGAGATGGAACTCGCGGATCGCGTCCCAGTCGTTGGTCGGCACCGCGAGCAGCCGCGCGCCGTCGCGCGAGTAGGCGCGCGCGAGGTCGGAGAAGCTGTCGTCCTGACAGATCATGCCGCCGACGTTCGTCCGCCCGACGCTCGCGTGCAGCAGCGTGCCGTCGCCGGCCGCGTAGTCCTCGAGCCACGGAATCAGGTGCGTCTTGCGGTACTCGCCGCGCAGTTCGCCCGCGGCATCGAAGAACAGGATCCAGTTGTCGTCCGTTGCGTTCATCCAGACGCCGAACGCGGCCGCGAGCTTCTGCACGTGCGCGATCTTGCCGAGCGTGCCGACCGCCGACGCGCGATCGTCCGCACTCCAGCCGACCTCCGGGGTGACGACGAGCTGCGCGCCGGCGGCGGCCGCGCGGCCCGCGCCGAGTTCGAACACGTCGAGCAGACCGGGGTTCTTGCGACTGGCCGACAACGTCGTCGTCAGCCGGAACGCGGCCGGCGCAAAGCCGGCCCAGCCGACCGCGGCGACGCGCAGCGGCGCGCCCAGACTCCGCTGCCAGCGAACGACGTCCAACGCCGCCACGAGCGCGACGACGATGCCGAGCGCGGCGAGGGCCCGAGGCTGCCGGCGGTCGCGGAGCCACGCCGCGACCAGCGCCTGCGTCGACCACTGCACGAACACGACGCCGGCGACGCCCGTGTAAGCCGCGAACGCGACGAGAGCCGGACCCGCGCTGAGCACACGCGCGAAACACTGCGCGCTGCCGAACATCGGCACCAGGTGCCAGATCGCCACCTCGACGGCGGTCACGGCGGCGGCCGCAGCGAACGCGCCGAGCACGGGACCGCGTGCGAGCAGGCGGCCGAGCAGCAGCGGCAGCAGCGTCCACTCGAGCAGCGCGGCGGCGGCGGCGACCAGGATCGGCAGCGAAGTGCCCGCGGCCGCCAGCAGCGGTAGCAGGTAGGCGAGCGCGAAGGCGAGCCCGATCGTGCAGCGGCCGACGACCCCGTGGCGTCGCGACGACAGCGCGAGCACCAACGGCACGAACGCGACGAACTGCAACGGCCAGACGTGCAGCGGGTGGTCGGATGCGAACAAGAGCAGGCCGCCGACGATGGCCGCGAGGTGTGGGTTCATGGGTCGCAGCCCTGGCAACGAAGGCAACGGGCGCGCGGACTGTCGCCGGCGGTGCAGAACTCGTCAACCAACGTCCTGCCGGCGCCGCATCCACGCGTCCATGCCACCGGTGCGCGCGGCAAGGGGCTCATCGAGGTGCGGCCCGCGGCCGAAAAGGAGCGCAGGAACCGCACGTGCCCGCGCCCCCACACACCGTCGACGCCCGCATCGCGCGGCAGGCTCTCGAACGCAACATCCAGAGCGTCGTGGCCATCGACGGCGACACGATCGAACCGATCGTCTGTGCGCTCGTCGCGGGCGGCCACGTGCTGCTCGAAGGCATCCCTGGCATCGGCAAGACGCTGCTCGCGCGCACGATCGCACAGAGCTTCGACGGCCAGTTCCGCCGCATCCAGTTCACCAACGACCTCATGCCGAGCGATGTCGTCGGCACGTCGATCTGGCGGCCCGATGCCGGCGAGTTCTCGTTCGTGCCCGGTCCCCTGTTCGCCAACCTCGTGCTCGCCGACGAGATCAACCGCACGAGTCCACGCACGCTGTCGTGCCTGCTCGAGGCGATGGAGAGCGGCCGCGTGTCCGTCGACGGCCGCACGCTCGAGCTCGGCACTCCGTTCACCGTGCTCGCGACGCGCAATCCGATCGAGTTCCATGGCACCTACCCCGTGCCCGAAGCGGCGCTCGATCGTTTCCTCGTGCGCGTCGAGATCGGCTACCCCGAGGCCGCGTTCGAACTCGAGCTGTACGGCGGGGCCGAGCCCGAGTCGCAGCTCGCCGCGGTGACGCCGGTGCTCACGATCGCCGAATTGCTGGCGTTGCGGGCGGCGGCCAACGACGTCGAGGTGCGTGCACCGGTGGCCGAGTACGCGTACCGCGTCGTGCAGGCGACCCGCTGCCACGGCGACGTGCTGTTGGGCGCGAGTCCGCGCGCCGCGCTCGCGTGGCTGCGCGCGGCGCGCGCGCGGGCCCTGCTCGACGGCCGCGGCTATGTGTTGCCGGACGACCTCAAGGCGCTCGCCGTGCCGGCCCTCGCGCACCGCGTCTTCCTGCGCGGCGAAGGGGCTGCCGGCGAGCTCGTGCGCGAGCTCGTGCGCGGCACCGAGGTACCGCTGTAGGCGGCGGGCCGTGCGCATCCGCCCGACCGAGCTCGGCCTCAAGGGCCTCATGCTGCTCGCCGCGCTCGAGGTGGCGTTCCTGGCCGCGAGCTACAGCAACTTGTTCTTCCTGTTGATCGCGTTCTGTTGCGTGCTCGGTGGGCTCGGCCTGCTGTGGGCCATCGGCAACGTGCGCCCCGTGCGCGTGCAGATCGCTGCCGTGCCGCTCGCGGCCGCCGACGCGCCGAGGACGCTGCAGCTCGTGCTGCAGGCCGGGCGTGGAACGCGCTTCGACCTCGACCTCGAGATCGTCGTGCAGGGCATCGCCGTCGAACTAGGCCATGTGCCGCTCGCCGCCGGCACGAGCACGCTGTCGGTCCAGCTGCGGGGCCTGCCGCGCGGCGTGCAGCGCGTGCAGCACCTCGGGGTCACGTCCCGATTCCCGTTCGGTTTCTTCCGCGTGCGTCGCGACCTGTTGGTCGACGCCGAGATCGTCACCCATCCGGGCCCGGCGCGCGCGCCGGGCGGCGCGCGGCAGGCGATGGCGCTGGCGGCGAGGTTCGCCGCGACGGGATCGAGCACGTCGTCCGTGGCCGGCCTGCGCCCGTTCCGCAGCGGCGACAGCACCTCCGACGTGCACTGGAAGGCCAGCGCGCGGCGCGGCGCACCGATCGTCAAGGAACGAGAGCTCGAACGCGGTGGCGGCCTCGAGATCGTGCTCGATCGGCGCTGCAGCACGGCACGGCTCGAAGAGGCCCTGTCGATCGCGGCGAGCGCCGTGCTGGCCGCGCGCGAGTCGGAACGGCCGCTGCGCCTGCTGAGCCAGGACAGTGTGCTCGAGTGGAGCCGCGGCCGCCGCGACGACCAGGCGATGCTGCGCTGGCTCGCCGCCGCGTCGACGCTGCCGGCATCGGCACCGAACCCGCCCGCCGGCGCCGCGGGCTGCGTGCACCTGCCCGGCGGGCCGCCGGCGGAGGGCGACGATGCCTGAGTGCTTGTTTCCGCTGCTCTTCGTGCTGACGCTGCTCGACCTCGGGTTCGTCGAAGCGACGGCCGTGGTGTCGGGCTCCGAGCTGGTGCCGCTGTGGTTGCTCGCCGCGGCGTCGCCTTGGTTGCGGCGTCTGCAGCGCTATTGGCTCTACCGCTGCTTCTGGAACCTCGGCGTGCTGGTGGTGTTCGCGCTGCTCGTGCGGCACGCGACGACGACAGGGCTGCTGCACATGCTCGAGGACGGCCTGCTGCTCGCCGTGTTGTGCCAGGTCCACCTGCTCAACAACATCGGGGAACGGCAGCGACCGGACCTGATCTTCTTCAACTCGTTCCTGGTCGCGTTCGTCACGAGCTTCTTCGCAGCGGACCTCGTGTGGTCTCTGCTGTTCGTCGCGCACAGCTTCGTGCTCGTGCCGACGTTGCAGGTCTATGCGCTCGCGCGAAGGGAACCGCAACTCGCGCGCGACCTCCTGCGCGCGGTGCTGCGCGACAGCGTGCCGCGCACGGTCGCGGTCGGCTGCGTCACGGCGTTGGTCTTCGTCGTCTGGCCGCGCGACTTCCACCGCGACGGCTGGCTCGGCGAAGCAATGGCGTTGGGACGCGACTTCGAGGCGGGCCTCGCCGAGCAGATCCGCATCGACCACGAACAGCCGACCCTGCTCAGCGACGCGCTCGTGATGCAGATCCGTCCCGCGTCGGGGCGCGCCGAGCAGGTGCCGAGCCACTGGCGCGCTACCGCGTTCTCGATCTTCGACGGTGCGACCTGGTTGCCGCAGGACAGCGGCTCCTTCGGCTCGCGGTTGTCCACCGACGACCCGTGGCGCGGTCGCCGCGACGGCAGCTGGCAGCGCACGGCGGCGCCCGCCGGCGGCGTGCTGCAGGTGCGGTTGCACGACCTCGACACGAAGCGACTGCTGTGCCCGTTGCAGAGCACGGTGATCCGGCTCGGCAACGGCGAAGGGTTGCTGCTCGACGCGAAGTCGTACGGAGTGCTCGCGTTCCTGCGGCTCGAAGATGCGCCGCTGTCGTGGATCGACTACACGGTCGCGCTCGGCGGTCCGCCGGCGCCCGTGCCGCCCTCGCCCGGCGCACGCGCCCACCTGCTGTCGCTGCCCGGCAACGGGCTGCCAGGCGTCGTGCAGGACCTGGCAGCACGACTGCGCGCGCAGCTGCCGGCCGACGCGGACGCCGAGCGCATCGCGCGGGCCAGCTGCGACTGGCTGCGCGAGCACCGCCGCTACCAGTTGCCGGGCGGCCCCGGCTTCGCGCGCAACATCGGCGAGTTCCTGCTCGGCTCCGGCGCTGGCCACTGCGAGTACTTCGCCACGGCGCTGGCGCTGCTGCTGCGCCTGCAGGACGTGCCGTGCCGCCTCGTCGGTGGCTACCTCGCCCACGAATGGGACGCGCAGAGCGGCGCACTCGTGGTGCGCGCGCGCGATGCGCACGCCTGGGTCGAAGCCATGCTGCCGGACGGCGTGTGGATCACGCTCGATGCCACGCCGCCCAGCGACGTGTTCGGCAACCGGCGGGACGAGAGCTCGTGGTGGGGCTCCGTGCGCACGAACCTCGAATCGCTGTGGAGCGACGTCGTGATGTTCGACGGCAAGAAGCGGTTGCGTTGGCTGCAGGCCCTGGGCGATCTGCCCGAAGCACTCGCGGCGCGCCCGTTCGGCGTGCTCATGGGGCTCGGCGGCGCGATCGGCGTGCTCTGCCTCTGGCGCCGGCGCCGGCAGAGCCTGCCCGCGATCGTCGAGCTGCAGCGGGCCGTGCGCGCGACCGGGCTCGCGCTGCAGCGCGGCGAGACGCCGCGCGAGCTGCTGGCGCGCGCGGCGGCGGCGGCGGACGTGGACCCGCGGCGCTTGCAAGGTCTGCGCGAGGCGGCGCAGCGGCACGAGGCCCGGCGCTACGCTCCGCCGGCCGCGCGTCCGTGAGCGCCGCGGGCGAGCTTCGCACTGCTATGGACCGCCAGCCTCCGGCATGGGACAACGCCCGGACGTGCCGCCCAGCTACCGAGTCCTGTTCGCCGGCGCCCTCTTCGCCACGGGCGGGGCGTTGATCAAGAGCTGCGAGTTCCCATCGCTGCAGCGCGCCGGCCTGCGGGCCCTGATCGCGGCCCTGACGATCTTCGCGTTCCTGCCGGCCGCGCGTCGCTGGCCCAACCGGCGCATCCTGCTGCTCGTGCCGGCCTACTTCGGCGCCACCTGTCTGTTCGTCGTGGCCAACACGCTGACCACCGCGGCGAACGCGATCTACCTGCAGGCGACGGCGCCGCTGTGGATCATCTTGCTGGCGCCCTGGCTGCTGCACGAACGACCCAAGGCCCGCGACCTCGCCGTGTTCGCCTGCATCGCGGTGGGCATGACGTTGTTCTTCGTCGCGCCCGCGCGCGCCGCGAGGACCGCGCCCGACCCGCAGCTCGGCGACTGGATCGCGCTCGGTTCGGGCGTCAGCTATGCGCTGCTGCTGCTCGGCCTGCGCTGGCTCTCCCGATCCGGCAGGAACGAGTCGACCGCGGCCATCGCGTGGGGCAACGCGCTGGCTTGTCCGCTGGCGTTCGCGCTCATGCCCGTGTTCGGACAGGCACCCATCGCCGGCTCGGCCTCCGACTGGCTCGTCATTCTCGTGCTCGGCTCGTGCCAGGTCGGGCTCGCCTACGCGCTGCTCGTGCGCGCGATCGAACAGGTGCCCGCGGCGCGGGCCTCGCTGCTGCTCATGATCGAGCCCGCGCTCAACCCGGCGATCGCGTTCGCCGTGCACGGGGAAGCGCCGCACCCCGCCGCGATCGGCGGGGGCGTGCTGATCGTCGGCGCCGTCGTGCTCGGTGCAGCCCTGGGGCGCCGCCGGCCGGGCTAGGTGCCGAGCCTCGCGCGTCCGGCGTTCGACAGCACGATGCCGATCGCGTTGACCGGGTCGAGCACGGCCCACTGGTGGTACAGCTGGATGCCGGCGAAGGCGGGGTTGTTGGGCACCACGAAGGTCCGGATCGACGCGCCGAGCGGATCGGTCACGAAGAGATCGACGAGGTCGGGCGAGACCAGCACGGCGCAACCCGGCGCGCCCGGCAGCGGGAACGGCAGCGGCAACGGCGTGCCCTGGAAGAACATGTTGGACAGGCCCGTCGCGCACAACGCGAGCGAGAACGGCGCGGCATCGGCCAACGTGACGTCGTACGGCATGTTGAGGAACGGCAGCCCCACGTTGCCGAGTTCGGGCGTCGCGTAGACAGGACCCGACGTGCAGGTCACGTGCCACGACGGATGGTGGATGAGCGTGGACAGGTTCCAGACGGCCAACGACCGGTCGTAGCCGGTGCCCGCGTCGCCGGTGGTCAGGTCGCACAAGACGACGGTCTGTGCCGAGCTGTCCATGCCGAGGAAGAAGTCGCCCGTCACCGTGAGCGGTGCCGGCAACGTGACCGCGTAGAAGCCCGGGTTCGGCCCCACGGTGATCGTCGACGACACGAGCGGCGTCAGCGACGGCTCCCCGGTGGCCGTTCTCGGGTAGACGTGCACGGGGATGGTCTGCGTGCCCCCCGTCGACCGCGTGAAGAGCTCGAAGCTCGTGATCGTCATCGTGCCGGCGTTCGGCACGGTGTAGCAGTACTCCCACTGCCGCGTCTGCGAGGTCAGCACGCCGCCCGCAGGGTTCAGGTCGGTGCAGAACTGCGAGACGAGCACCGACCCGGGGCAACCCTGGCCGTACGTCGTGAAGCCGGCGAAGCCAGGCGGCGATCCCGGCTGGCCCGTGCCGCCCGAGACGACCAGGGCGTAGTCCGCGTCGACGGCGGGCGTCTCGACGTGCGAGTCGACGGCGATGAGCGTGACCTTGATGTCGACCTTCCAGACGCCGGGCTGCGGATTCTGGAGGAACACGACCTCGATCGGGTTGATGTGGTCCTCCGTGCCGCCGGGTGTCGTCCAGTTGCCGTTCCAGGCGCCGCTGTTGCCCCAGTAGATCGTGCCACCGGGTGACGTCACGCGCAGCGAGAGGTCGTTGATCAGCGTCACGGCCGCGGCCGGATTGGCGGCGGGGTCGCTGTAGTTGAGCACGATCCTGAGCTCGGGCTCACCGGGGGCGACCGTGACGTCGTAGCCGGACGCGTCGCCCTGGGCCACGACGTCTGTTTCGTCGATGATGTACGTCTTGTTCCGGTTGTCGTACATGCGGCGCAGGTCGGGGAAGCCCCAGCCCTGGTACTCGCGCCGGTTGTCGGTGCTGCTGGCGGTGAACGCGTACTGCGCGGCGCTGGCGACCTCGAGCGCCTTCAGGGTCGTGAAGTGCGGCCGGTTGCTGAACGGCGTCCCGCCCGGATTGCGCAGCGGGTTGCCGAACAGGCCGATGCCCGGTGTCACCTCGGTCGTGAACATCTGGATCGCGAGCACGTTGTGGCCGGCGATGATCGGCGTGGCACCCGAGGTGCCGTTGAACGAGTTGTAGTAGTTGCCGGACGAGTAGCCCGCGGCGCCCGTGCGATCCGACGTCGCGATGGCGTCGTAATAGGCACACATCGTCGGCTTGATGCGACCGTCCGCGGCCGGACCGTGGCTCGCGCCGCCGGCCAGGTAGGAGTCGTCGAGCGGGTTGCTGTTGTCGAAGTGCTGCACGCCGCCGATCGAGAAGACGTTCTTGGCCCACGCCTGCGGGCGCGAGAGCGTGGTGCCGGTGTTGCTCTGGCTCTGGGTCCACGCGATGTCGTGATCGAAGATGATGTCGTCGGTGTCGGCCGAGATCGACGTGTAGGTCGACACCTGCGCGTTGCCCCACGAGGCCGTCGTGTGGCTCACGTTGTAGACGTTGACGAGCGCGTCGACGACCTGCCAGCGCGAGTAGCCCGCCGTGACCGAGCTGTACTGGGTGTAGAACTTGCCGGCATCGGGCGCCATGCCGCGTGCGAACGGGTGGCTCGTGCCGTTGCCGAACACGATGCCCGCGGTGCAGTGACCGTGGTCGTCGGCACCGCCGGCGCTGAGCACGTTGGTCGCGCCGCCGGTGAAGTCGGGGTGCGTGGCCTCGATGCCTTCGTAGATGTGCGCGTTGATGCCGGCACCCGTGAAGCCGCCCTGCATCTCGACATAGTTGCCGCCGCCCTGGATGCGGGCGTTGTTCATGTCGTTCTCCTCGGGCGTCCACAGATCGACCCAGAGCACCTCGTCGAAGCCGGCGGCCTGCAGCAGCTGCGGTCCCGTCAGCGTGACCGTGTAGAGCAGGCTGCCCGGTTGTTCGTGGTCGACGCGGCCGCCGATCGCGCGGATCTTCGCGCCGAGCGCGGGCTTGTCCGTGTGTTTGTCGACGACGACGAGGTTGTAGCGCGTCGCGGCGGCGGGCACGGGGCCGAGGGCCGGATCGACGCGGTAGGCGGGATGGTAGCGACCCGCCCAGCGGATCGAGTCGATGCTTCGCACGGCATCGGCCACGCGCGCCGGCATGCGCACGACGTACGCATCGTCCGGCAGGTAGCCGTGGACCTGGCCGCCCGCGGCCGCGATCGCGTCGCGGCCCTTCTGCGTCGGATGGCCGTCGAACTGCACGATCCACAGCGCCTGATCGTCGGTGCCGCGCAGTGCGGGCGGCACTTCGGGTTCCTGCACGAGCGGATCGAAGGTCGCGTACTGGAGACGGATCAACGCGGCGTCGTGCGCAGGTTGTGCGGCCCCTTGGGGAACCTGGGCAGCGAGGGTGAGACTGAGTGCGCACGCCAACAGCGTGACGAACGGTGCGGAGGTGAGCATGAGTGCGGGTCCACGGGTCAAGACGGGCAGGTGGGACGCTGACGAAGCCGCAGCGTAGTCACCCGGGGCGATCGCGGCAGGCCTTTCCCGTGCGGCGACGAACTTGGGGCGTCCGCACGCGCCGGCGGCCAGTGTCGCCCGAGGCCGCGCGGCACGCGGAACCGCCGCTGGCACAACGGCCTGGGGGCGCGGGCGGCCGCGCCTGGCGGGCACCTAGCCGCGCTTCTCGGCCTGGCCCTGCTTCTCCGCCAGCTTGGCGGCGGCCTTCTCGGCCTTCTCTTGCTCGCGTTCCCGCTTCTGGTTCGCGTGCTCGGCGCGCGGGAAGCTGCGGCCTTTGTCGAGCCCCATGTTGTTGTCGTAGTAGGCGCGTCCGTAGTCGACGAACGTCTCCATGCCGAAGTCCGCGAGCTTGCGGAACGAGCGCTCCACAAGCCGTTCGTGCACGATCTGCGGGATCGACTTGAGGCGCAGCATGCCGGGCGCGTCCGCGACCGGCTGGCCGCTGTCGTCGACGAGCACCGTGTCGCGCGCCTCGTCGCGGCTGCGCTGGATCTCGGCGGCGCGATCGAAGTCCTGCCACTCGCTGCGCGCGAGCGCGGCATCGTCATAGCGTCGCACCTGGGCTCGATGCAGCACGGCCAGCATGGCCTGCTTGGCCTCCGGGCTCTTGGTCTCGTCCGAGTACAGCCGGTGGATCTCGAGCGCGAGCTGCAGCTCGGGGATCAGGTCCTCTGCGTTCCAGAAGCCCGGCAGCACGTGCAGCACCGTTTCGTCGGCCGCGAGCACGACGATCTGCACGTTGCGGCCGCCGGCGCCGTTGGTCGTGCCGACCGCCGTCTGCTGTGGCTTGTAGCCGTGCGACAGGCCGACATGGCTCGCCTTCTCGATGTTGTGGAAGCCGACGACGAAGCGGTCGGCGAGCAGATCCATCACGTCTTCATTCGGCAGGGTCACGCCCCGCAGGCTCTGCAGGGCGCTTCAAGCGAAGCCGTCGATCTCGCCGAGAGCCTGCACCCAGAGGATGGGCTTGCCGTGCGCGGCGGCCGCGGTGCGCGCCTCGGTCAAGGTGTCGCACCACTTCAACGTCTTGGTGACCTTGGCGACGGCCTTCTTGAGATCCTTGCCGGCCAACTTGGGGCCGACCGTGGCCGGGTCGCGCGGCTTGCGCGCCGGCTTGGCGGCGGCGCCAGCCGCAGCGGGCTTGGGCGCGGTGGCGCGCGCGCCGTTGTCCCCGATCAGCGGCTGGGCCGCGAGCGCGGGGTGGTCGACGGGCGGCGGTGTGGTCGGCACGCCCGGCAGCGGCTGCGGGGCGCCGGAGGTGGGCATCTGGACCGAGGGGAACGTGCCCCCGCGGAACTGGGCCGGCAGCGAGCCCGCCAGCAGCAGGGTCACGATCGTCGCGGCAAGGGTCGGTATCGGAGTCGACTTGGGCATCGCACGTTCCTTTGTTCCAGGCCGGGGCGCCAGTCTAGCGGCCCGGCAGTTCGCGTGGGCCGCAGCGCCCGTGGGGCAGCCGAAATCGGGGGCAGAGGGGACGTCGCTTGGACCGCGGGACGCCGCCGGCGTAAGGCCCCGGAACGGACTTCTCGAGTGTTGTCGCGGAATCGGGGCGGAACGCACCGGTCCGGTTCCACCTGTGTCCCTCGAACACCGACACCCAGGCAGTCCGTTCCGCGTCACAGCCAGCGGCGCACGCGGCCACAGTAGTCCTCGTAGGCGGTGCCGAAGTGCTCGCGCAGGAACGCTTCCTCGCGGCGCACGAAGCGGCGGTCGAGCACGAAGAACAGCACGGGCGGCACGAGCAGCGTCGACACGGACCCGAGGCACACCGCGGTGCCCAGCGTCGAGCCCATGAGCCCGACGTACATCGGATTGCGCGTGAAGCGGTAGGCGCCGAGTTCGACGAGGGCCTTGGCCGAGGTGAAGGGTCGGATGCCGGTCCCGACGCGCTGGAAACGGCGGGCACTCGTCACCATCAGCACGATGCTCGCGCCGATCCCGACGAAGCCGACGTACTTCTCCGGCTTGCCGATGAAGACCGCGATCGGGCAGAAGCAGTTGAGCGCCACCATGGTGAGCAGCGCCAGCACGAGCCACAACGGCGGGATGTCGCGTGGGTAGGGCTTGGTCGCGGCCATGCGGGCCTCTGCGTAGCCGATGGAACCGGCGGCGGCAACCTCGCCGCCGACCGGTGCTGCGGCTCCGCGGTGTCGTGCACGCCGTCGCGACACAACGAGGCGCGGCCCGGCCCGGACGTGCGCAAACGCGACGACAAACCAGCGTCGCGCGCCTCCGCGCGGCAGAATCCACGCATGCGTCCAAACCCCCGCACCGGCATCGTGCTGCTCGCCGCGACCCTGTTCGTGGCGCACCGCGCGCCGGCCCAGTCCGAGCAGCCCGACCCGCCGGCCGACCCCTTGCTCGTCGAGGCCGCGAAGCTGCTCGCGGCCGTCGGCTACACCGTGCCCGAACACATGCGCAGCGAGTCCCGCAGCGACCGGCTCGTGCTGGCCGATCTCGACGCACAACAGGACCTGCTGCTGCCCGAGTTCGCGTTCGACCTGCAGCACGCGCTGTTCGCGGGCCTCGGCCTGCCCGCGGGGAGCGACGCCGCGGCGCTGCGGAAGCAGGCGGTCGCCGCGATGGCGCGCGGTCTCGGGGCCTACTACGACCCGCTGCGCAAGACCTTCGTGCTGCTGCACAACGCGTCGCGCGAGACGAACGAGGCGCTCGCCGGCGGCCTGCTGCCGCTCGTGACGCACGAGCTCGTGCACGCGCACCAGGACGCGCGCGAGGGCGGCCTCGCCCGCTTCTTCGGCGCCGCGGGTCGCACCCTCGATTCGGCGGAGGCGTGCCGGTGCGTGATCGAGGGCGAAGCCGAAATCGCGGCGGTCGCGGCGCTGCGCGGGGAGACGGCCATCGAGCAGCTCGGCGACATGAAGATGGCAAACGACCTCGACAGTCTGTACGCGGGGGAACTGACCGGGCTGATCTACGGCGCCGGCCGGCGGCTCGCAGCGGCGCGCTACCGGGCCGGCGGCCTCGCGGCGGTGCGCGAGCTGTGGACCCGTCCGCCGCTGTCCACGGAACAGGCCCTGCATCCCGCCAAGTACGGGCGCGACACCGCCACCGCCGTGCGCGTGCCGGACGTCGAGGGGCTCACGGCGGCGCGGGCGACGACCGTCGGCGAGCTGTTGACCTTCAGCCTGCTGCGCCAGCTGCGCGTCGGCCGGCTCGACGCGAGCGTGGCGGCGACGGGTTGGGACGGCGACCGCCTCGTCGCGTTCGACCGCGGCGAGCGCACCGATGTCGCGCTGGTCTGGCGCAGCGTCTGGGACCGCGACGAGGACGCGGCCGACTTCGCCGCGCGGCTCGGCGCGTGCGGCGACGGCGAGGTCGTTCGCGACCGGCGTGTCGTCGATTGGATCTCGACCGACGACGAAGCGCTGCGCCCGCGCGTCGCGGCCGCCTGTGCCGCCGACCGGCCGCAGCCCGAGGCCGTGGCCGAGGACGCGTCGTCCACGGCGGAGGCGGAAGCCGCGCTGCGGCAGGAGATGGGTCAGGACACGGTCGACGGCGGGTTCTGGCGCCACTCGGCCCTCGGTCTCGACGTGCCCGTGCCCGAGGGCTGGCAGCTGCGCGAGGTCGGCGGCGTGAAGCTGCTGCTCGATCCGCAGAGCGTGCAGCAGGGCGTCGCACTCAACGTCAACGTGACGACGGCGCCGCGCGGGGACCTGGCCGACCTCGACGCGGCGATCGCCGCCAACCGCCAGCAGATGACGCAGATGAAGCTCAGCATCGATTCCCTCGCGCGCACCGAGCGCGGCGGCGTCGAGGTCCTCGCGGGCGAGTACCACGGCCGCATCGGCAAGATGCAACCACTGCACTTCCTGTTTCTCGTCTACTTCCGCGAGGACGAGCAGGTGATCGTCACCGGCACGTCCACGGAGCGGCACTGGCCCGAGAACGAAGCGCCGCTGCGTGCACTGATGGCGGGCGTGCGCGTGAAGGCGCCGTGACGGACCGCCGCGCGATCATCGTGTCGCGGCCTCGGCCGGCTCGCCCGGCGCGACGTGGCGCGCGAGGAAGCGCAGCGCCTGCGACTCGGCCCAGCGCCGCGTTCGCCACGGCCAGCCGCCGGCGACGAAGCCGACGTGACCGCCGTGCGGGGTGAACTGCGGCACGAGAACCGACGAGGCCGCGACCGCGTCGTGCGGCAGCACGCTGCCGGGCACGAGCGGGTCGTCGGCGGCGGCGATGAGCACGGTCGGCACGCACACCGCGGGCAGGAATTGGGCACAGCTCGACCGGCGCCAGTAGTCGCTCGCATCGCGGAAGCCGTGCAGCGGTGCCGTGACGAGGTCGTCGAACGCCGCGAAGCTGCGACAGCGGCGCACTGCGACCGCGTCGATGCAGCCCGGGAACTGCCGTTCCTTGGCGATGGCCTTCGGGATCAGCGTGCGCAGGAAGTGGCGGGCGATCGCGCCGCCATGGCGCGAGTCGCACCGGCGAGCCGCGACCTCGAGATCGAACGGCGCCGAGACGGCCGCGGCGGCGCACAGGTTGGCGGGCACCTGCGGCGGCGATTCGCCGAGCCACTTGAGCAGCACGTTGCCACCGAGCGAGAAACCGATCGCGAGCAGCGGGGAGCCCGCGTGCCGGCTCGCGAGGCGGGCGGCAACGAACGCGAGGTCGCCCGTCTCGCCGCTGTGGTAGGTGCGCAGCGCGCGGTTCATGACGCCGCCGCACGAGCGGAACTCGAGCACCGCGAGCCGCCACCCGAGTGCGCGCGCGAGCCCGGCCGTCTCGACGACGTAACCCGACTCGCGGCTGCCCTCGAGCCCGTGCAGCAGCAACAACGTCGGCGCCGCCGCCTGCGCCGGATCGGCGAAGTGCAGCCGCAGCTCGTCGCCATCGGGCGTCGGCCAGACCTCGCAACGCAGGCCCGGGCCCACCGCGGGTCGCCGCGACGCGAGCAGCGTCTGCACGAGCCCGGAGCGCGCCCACCACGCCGGGCGGAACGGCGTGCGGCCCAGTTCGTCGAGCAGTCCGGCCCGATCGTGCCCACCTGCGCTCGCGCCGCGCCGCCGATGCCCGCTCACGGCAACGGCTCGCGCACCTTGCGCACGACGCGCATCACGACCCAGGCGGCGCCGCCGATCGACACCAGGGGCAGCACGATGCGGCCCGCGCCGCGCAACCACAGCACGACGACGAAGGCGACGAAACAGGTGCCGAGGAAGTAGCTGGCCGCGAGGCGCTGCGCGGGCGGGCGCGGGGCGTCGCTCACGCGCGGGACTCTCGCGTGCCGAGCACGGGCTGGCCGCAGCGGAACGCCTCGCGCGCCTCCGCGTCCCACGGCCAACGGCCCTGCTTGTCGGGCCACACGAGCTGCACGGCCGGGAACTCCTCGCCTTCGTAGGCCCAGCTCGCGGCGCCGAAGTGATCGGCATAGGCCGACCTCGGCACGGCGAGGAACCGCACCGAGTAGTTCTCGAGCAGGCCCTCGTGGCGCGAGTCGGCGAGGAACCGCCGGCCCTCGTCGGCTTCGTCGGCGACCGCGTTGAGCAGGTCGTGCGCGACCTCGTCGGGCAGGCCGAACACGATCACCTCGGGTTGCTCGAAGTTGTGCCAGAGCCCGACCGTGAACGAGAACCCTCCCCCACCGAGCTCGGCCGGCACGTGTACGACGTGCACCCCGTACTGCTCCACGTCGTCGAGCAGCTGCTTGTCCGAGTCCGGGAGGTCGTCGGTGCGGGCGCGCATCGAGGCACTGTGCCGCCTCGGCGCGGTGATGGCAACCGGGCTCATGACCCACCGTCGTCGCAGCCCTCTCGCACGGTGTGTTGGCCCTGGGTCAGCAGCGTGGCGCCGGCGCCAGCAACGGAGTTCACATGCGGAACACGGGCGCCTGCCAGTCGTCGATCGGCGCGTTGAGGCACGCCGACAGCGCCAGCGCCAGGGCCGCGCGCGTCTGCCGCGGGTCGACGATGCCGTCGTCCCACAGGCGCGCCGTCGCGAACAGCGGGTGCCCTTCGGTCTCGTACTTCTCGAGGATCGGCGCGCGCAGCTGCTGCTCGTCGGCCGCCGACAGCGTCTGCCCCTTCTCCTCGAGCTGGTCCTTCTTGACCTGCACGAGCACGCCGGCCGCCTGCTCGCCGCCCATGACCGAGATGCGCGAGTTGGGCCACGTGAACAGGAAACGCGGCTGGTAGGCCCGGCCGCACATGCCGTAGTTGCCGGCGCCGAACGAACCGCCGATCAACACCGTCAGCTTGGGCACCGGCGCGGTCGCGACGGCCTGCACCATCTTGGCGCCGTCCTTGGCGATGCCGCCGACCTCGTACTTGCGGCCCACCATGAAGCCCGTGATGTTCTGCAGGAACAGCAGCGGCACCTTGCGTTGGCAACACAGCTCGACGAAGTGCGCCGCCTTCTGCGCGCTCTCGGAGAACAGGATGCCGTTGTTGGCGACGATGCCGACCGGCATGCCGTGCAGGTGCGCGAAGCCCGTCACGAGCGTCGTGCCGTAGCGCGTCTTGAACTCGTGCAGGCGGCTGCCGTCGACGAGCCGCGCGATGACCTCGCGCACGTCGTACGGCGTGCGTGTGTCCCGCGGCAGCACGCCGAGCAGTTCCTCGCCGTCGTAGAGCGGCTCCTCGGGCGCCTGCAACGCGAGCTGCGCGGGCTTGCGCCGGTTGAAGTGCGCGACGATCGAACGGCACATCTGCAGCGCGTGCGCCTCGTCCTCGGCGAAGTGGTCGGCGACACCGGACAGCCGCGTGTGCACGTCGGCACCGCCGAGGTCCTCGGCCGAGACGACCTCGCCGGTCGCGGCCTTCACGAGCGGCGGGCCGCCGAGGAAGATCGTGCCGTTGCCCTTGACGATGATGCTCTCGTCGCTCATCGCCGGCACATAGGCGCCGCCCGCCGTGCACGAACCGAGCACGACAGCGACCTGCGGGATGCGCGCGGCCGATAGGCGCGCCTGGTTGTAGAAGATGCGGCCGAAGTGGTCGCGGTCGGGGAACACGTCGGCCTGCAGCGGCAGGAACGCGCCGCCGCTGTCGACGAGATAGACGCTCGGCAGACGGTTCTCGAGCGCGATCTCCTGCGCGCGCACGTGCTTCTTGACCGTCATCGGGAAGTACGTGCCGCCCTTCACGGTCGCGTCGTTGGCGACGATCATCACCTCGTTGCCCTGCACGAGGCCGATGCCGGTGACGAGACCCGCACTCGGCGCGTCGCCGCCATAGAGCCCGTGCGCCGCGAGCGGCGACAGTTCGAGGAACGGCGTGCCCGGATCGAGGATCGCGGCGATGCGTTCGCGCGGCAGCAGCTTGCCGCGCTTGTGGTGGCGCGCCGCGGCTTCGGCGCCGCCGCCGAGGCTCGCCTGCGCGACGAGCGCCGCGATCTGCTCGATCGTGCGCAGGTGGTGTTCGCGATTCTGCGCGAACTCGGGCGAGCTGGTCTTGACGTGGCTGTGCAGGACTTCGGTCATCGGGCGCGTTCCAGACGGCGCACGATAGCCA
>DASUFY010000301.1:0-10598 GCA_036274315.1 Planctomycetota bacterium
CCTGCGCGACCAGCTCGGCGTGGCGGCGCGCGACCCGCGCCGCGAGCACGCGATGAAGACGGACCTGCCCGTGGCCGATCGCAAGTCGGGCCCCGTCACGCACGCCGACCGCAAGGATCGCCTCGAGTTGCTCGAGCAGGCCTTGACGCGTCTGTCGGAGGACCATCGCGAGGTCGTGCTGCTGATGAAGATCGAGGGTCATTCCGCGAAGGAAGTCGGCGAGCGCATGGGTCGGAGCGAGAATGCGGTGCACCTGCTCATGAGCCGTGCGCTCAAGCGTCTCGCCGAAGAACTGAAGCTGTGAACGAACCCCTGCAGCCGCCGCTCGAGGATGCCGCCGACCTGCGCATGGCCGAGATCCTGCGCGGCACGAAGTCGGGCGCCGAGCTGCGGCGCGAACTGCAGCAGGACGAGACCGCCGAGGCCAGCGATCTGCTCGGCCGGCTCAACGCGCTGGACTTCGTGCAGCAGGTCATCGGTGGTCCGGTCGACGTGCCGGCGCGCCTCGGCGGCTACCAGATCAAGGGTGTGCTCGGCCGCGGCGGCATGGGCACCGTCTACTTGGGTTGGCAGGAGGAGCTCGAACGCGAGGTCGCGCTCAAGGTGCTGTTGCCGACCTACTCGGCGGACCTGACCATGCGCAAGCGCTTCCGCGCCGAAGCGCGCGCGACCGCGGCGCTGCACCACCGGCACATCGTGCCAATCTACGACTACGGCGAGGCGCAGGGCATGTTGTACTTCGCGATGGAGCGCGTCGACGGCATGAGCCTCGACAAGCACATCGCCGGCGCGCGCCGCCGCAAGAAGGCGCCCATGGAGCCGCTCGACGCGGCGCGGCGCTTCGCCGGCGTGGCCGACGCGCTCGGGCTCGCGCACCGGCGCCGCCTGCTGCACCGCGACGTCAAGCCGGGCAACATCCTCGTCGGCAGCGATGGCACGTTGGCATTGACGGACTTCGGCCTGGCCAAGGCGCTGGATCAGGCGTCGATGCACCTGACGTCGAAGGGCGGTGGCTTCCTCGGCACGCTGCACTACGCCTCGCCCGAGCAGGCGCTCGGCCGGCCGCTGACCCCGGCGAGCGACCTGTACTCGCTCGGCGTCACGATGTTCGAGGCGATCTCCGGCGAACTGCCGCTGCAGGGCAAGACCACCGAAGCGCTGCTGCAGTCGATCCTGCACGGCACACCGCGCCGCCTGCGCGACGCCGTGCCGAAGCCGCCGCGCGACCTCGAGGCCGTGCTCGACAAGGTGCTGAGCCGGGAGCCCGGCGACCGCTACCAGGACGGCGAGGAACTCGCGCGCGACCTGCAGCGCATCGCCGACGGCGAGCCCGTGCACATCCGGCGCCTGCCGCTGCACGTGCGGTTGTGGCGGCGGGCCCGCAAGAACCCGGTGCTGTCCGGGGCGCTGGCCGCGGCGATCGTGCTGCTGCTGACGACGTTGACGCTGCTGACGGTGTGGCGCCGCGAACGCGGCCAGAGTTCGGCCCTGCGCCACCAGGACTACCTCGTCGACATCGCCAAGGAGATCGGCCGCGAGCTCGGTTCGCCGTGGGGCCCGTGCTCGCTGTTCTTCACGCTGTCCGGCGCCGAGATGCCCGACGTGCCACCGAGTGCGGGCGTGCTGCGCGAACTCGATCGCGCGCAGCGGGAGTTCCCGGACGATGCGCAGACCGAGGCGATGCGCACGGCCTACGTCGAGGATCCGCAGCCGACGGCCAGCGCCTACCTGCGCGAAGGACGCGGCTACGAAGCGCTGCAGCTCTACGACAGTGCGATCGGCGACGCGCTGGCTGCGCGCACGGGCGGCGAACTCGCCGTCGAGCTGCGCCTGTATCGGCTCTACCTGGGGCGCGGCGTCGCCAACCTGACCGCCGCCGTCGCGCGGCTCAACGACGCGCGAACGGACCTGGCGCTCGCGTCCTTCCTGCGGCCCGGCGCCGTCTTCCCGCGCGTGCTGCTGGCCATGCTCGACGTCGCCCAGGCCGCCGACGCCGTCGCGGCGGCCAAGGACTACGAACGCGAACTCGCCACGGCGAGCACGGACCGCACGCAGGTGGTCGGGCTGCTGCTGTGGGCGGTGGCTGGCCTGCGGCCGCTGCCGCGGGCGAACCTCATGGAGTTCCCGCTGAGCTTCCAGAAGCGCCGGGCGCTGCACGAGATGGCGGTGCGGTTGTTGACCGAGGCGCCGGCGGACGCGTTGCCGTGCGGGCAGCCGACCGGCCTGTCGACCGAGTTCGCCGCGCGCGCCAACGAGGCGATGCTGAGTCTCGGCGAGCCGGCGCGCCTGCGCGAACTCGTCGAGGGCGCATGGAACCTCATCGATCGCTGCGTGCATCCCGAGTCGCCGCTGCAGGGTTGGCGATCGGTGTTGCAGCTGCTGCGCCAGCCGTCGCAGCGCGGGCCGCTCCTCGATCGCGACGGCGCGGTGATGACCCCGATGCTGCAGCTCGCCGCCTGGGACGACCTGCTGCGCCTGTCGCCGCGCCGGCAGACGGTCGCCGTGCTGCTGCTGCGCTTCGAGGAGCTGCTGCGCAATCACCCGAGCCTGCCCGGCATCCTGCGCACCGCCGCGTTGTTGCATTTCCTGGCCGGTTCGCCGAAGGCGATGGAATACGCGAACGCGTGGATCGCCGAGGCCGATGGCGATCCCGCGGCGCAGCTGTGCCGCATGCGCATCCTGCTGCGCGGAGGCGCGCTCGAGGAGGCGCGCGACGACGGCATGGTCGCCGTGCAGGAGTCGGTGGCGCGCGAGCAGACGCTGCAGGACGTCGTGCAGATCTGCCAGGAGGCAGCCGGCGAACTCGATGCCGCGTCGATCGAGGGTGTGCGCGGGCTGGCCCAGCAGTTCCGCGCGTTGCAGGGTGCCGCCGGCTCGCACGGAGGGCGCTGATGGCCGGCACCTGGAACGTGCGCCACCGCCGCTCGTCGTGGGCGATCGGACTGCTCGTGCTCGCCGGTCTCGCCGCGTCGATCCACCACATGTTGCGCAGCGACCAGCGCCGCGGTCCCGCGTCGCTCGTCGCGGCCGTGCGGCAGGAACCCGCGGCGGTCGCGCCGTTGCTGCCGCTGACCGGCATCGACGGGGGCGGCCCGCCCAAGGTCCTGCCGCGCCACGCGGTCGCCGGCGTCGTGCACCTGCCCGACTCGCGGCCCGCGGGTGGTGCCACCGTGACGCTGTACCGCGCGGCGACGGCCTGGCCGGAGTGGCGCCTCGAACGCATCGACCAGGCGTTCACGGGCGCCGACGGCGCGTTCCAGTTCCGCTGCGATCCGGACCAGGGGCTCGTGCTCGGCTTCGAACATCCCGACTTCGCGGGCGGCCTGGCCGAGGTGTCCGCGCTGCGCGAACACATGCAGCTGCAGCTCGAGCCCGCGTTCGAGCTGTACGGCGTCGTCTACAACGACTCGGGTCTGCCCGTTCCCAACGCGCGCGTCGCGGTCGAGTCGATCCTCAGCGACCAGCGCCGCGCGCAGGCCGTGGCTACGTCCGCCAACGGCCGGTACCGCTTCACGAACCTCGCGGCCGGCCCCGTGCGGCTCGTCGCGCGACACGAGTCCTGGCAGCCCGCGGCGTATCCCGTCGTCGTCGTCGGCGATCAGGTGCGCGTCGACCTGCGGTTCGAGCGGCCGACCATGGCGCCGCTGCGCGGCCGCGTCATGAGCGCCGTGTCGCAGGAGCCGATCGCCGGCGCGCTGGTCGAGGTGCTGCCGTCCAACAGCCAGCTCGGGCTCGTCGATCCGATCAGCGCGATCACCGGCGACGACGGCACGTTCCTGTTGTCCGGCCTGTCGCGCGGCAACATGCGCGTGATCGTGCGCCAGGCCGAGCACGGCGCCGTGATCCGCACCGAAGCCATCGGCGTGCTCTCGTCGGATCTGGTGTTCGAGATGCCGCCGCGCTCGGTGGTAACGGGTCAGCTCGCCGGCGAACAGGGCTCGCCGCCGTTCGCCGGCGGCGAAGTGCTGCGCGTGCGCGACATCGCGGGCCAGATCGACTACACGGCGATCGACAAGGAGGGTCGCTTCCGTTTCGCGGCGCCGCTGTCGCCGGGTCTCGCGACCTTGCAGGCGCTCGGCAGCCCGTTCGCGTTCGAACGCTCGCTGTCGTCGGAGATCCAGTTCCGCATCCGCGAGACACCCGAGACGGAGATCGATCTCGGGGTCGTGCCGCCTGCCGTCGTGCACGCGCGGCTCGTCGACGAGGCCGGCGCGGGCCTCGCGGGCGGCATCGTCATGCAGACCAGGGTGTTGGCCGAGAACGCGCGGTCGATCGGCGCCGCGGCGGTGCAGTTCGATCTCGGCGCCGTCGGCAATCAGGTGGCCCAGCTGTTCGGCGCCTATCGCGACGAGATGCTGGCCGTCTCGGCCGCCGACGGCACGTTCGAGATCCGCGGCCAGAAGCCCGGCCTGCTGCTCGCCCGCGTCGATCTGGCCGGCTACGGCAGTCCGTGGTTCCGCGTCGTCGTGCCACAGACCGGCACCACGACCGAGAACGGCGACATCGTGCTGCCGCGCGGGTGCCGCATCCGCGGCCGCGTGCTGCGCGGCGACCGCGGCCTCGCGGGTGCGTCGGTGACCGTCGTCGGCGGCGACTCGCAGGCCATGGTCGTGACCGCCGCCGACGGCTCGTTCGTGGCCGACAACCTGCTGCCCGGCGACTACCGGGTGCGCGCGCGCCTGCCGTCGCAGCCGGTCGGCAGCGGCGAACGGCTCGTGTCGGTGCAGCCCGGCCGGCGCATCGGCGACGTGATCCTGCGCCTCGAGGCGGGGCGCATGGTGCGCGGTTCGGTCAGCGGCAGCGACGGTCAGCCCGTGTCCGGAGCGCTGGTCGCCGTGCGCGGCGCGCTCGGGCAGACGACGATCACCGACGGCGCCGGCGACTTCCTGCTCGAACTGCCCGAACGCGCGATCGAGCTGCAGGTCTGGCTCGGCGACCGCAGCCAGCAGCGGGTCGTGCCCGTGTTGCCGGGCCAGGAGCGCGTCTCGGTGCGACTCGACACGCCGCCGACGTGCACGCTGCTGGCGTCGGTCTCTGGCCTGCCGAGCAAGAAGCGCCTGTCGGGTGCGCTCGTGCGCGTGACCGATCTCGACGGCGGCAGCGATGCCACGACGAGGAGCCGCTGGGTCGACATGCCGAACGGCGAGATGCGCTGGCCGCTGTGCCCGGTCGGCCGCGTGCGGCTGCAGATCTGGTCCGAGGGCTACGTGCCGTTCGTCGTCGATCGCGACCTGGCCGCCAACGACGTGGCCAACCTCGGCGAGGTCCTGCTCGAACCGGGTGGCCGGCTGCAGGGTGTCGTGCAGGACGACCACGGCGCGGCGATCGCCAACGCGTTCGTGTTCCTCGGCGACGAGACCGATCTCGACCTGTTCGAGCCCATGGTGCGAACGGGGGCCGACGGCACGTTCCGCCTCAGCGGCGTCAGCAGCCGTTCTTCGCACCTCGTCGCGCGCGCCGCGGGCTTCGCCGCGCGCGGCCAGGATCTGCAGCTGCCGTACGACGTGCTGTCGGGCTCGCCGCTGGTCGTGCGGCTCGAACGTGGTGCCGTCATCGAGGTGTCGCTCGTCGGTGAAGGCGCCGAGGGTGCGCTCGTGCAGCTCCGGCGGCAGGGTCGCCTGCTGGCGAGCACCGAACTCGACGAGCGCGGGCGCGCATGGTTCACGAACCGCGGCGCCGGCAGCTACACCGTGCAGATCTTCGGCAGCGACCTGCCGCCGCAGACCGTCGTCGTCGAGCCGGGTGCTTCGACCGTGCGCGTGCGGTTTCCGTAGGCCAGCCCGCAGCTGGCGTCACCACACCGTGGTCAGTGCACGATACCGGCGCAGCCGCTCGTCCTTGGTCACCAGCCGCGCGCGGTAGTACAGACAGGTCGCGGCGATCAAGCGGTCGCCAGGATCGCCATGGAACCCGCCCTCCAGCCGGGTCGAGGCCACCGCGACTTCCGGCGACAGTCGAAGCCCCAGGCCTCGTCGAGCGGTGACACGATGTCGCCTTCGCGCACGACGCTGCCAAGCAACGGCGTCGGACCGGCGCCATCGATGGGCACCAGCCTGGCCACCGCCTTGCCGCGCTTGGTCACGACGATGGGTCGGCCGGTGGCGGCCACCTCGTCCAACAGCGCCAGGCACTTCGCCTTGAACTGGCCGGCGGGGATCGTCGTGGGCTTCCGCATCATGGTCACGACGGTATGGTCACTTCGTGGAGTGTCAAGCTGGCGGCGGCACGCTTGCACGCGGCGGCCGCGAGGGGGCTTTGCCGCATGATGGGGCCGCGCTCGCAGCGGCTCGGGCGGCGCGGGTTGCGTTTGTCTCCCGAGGCCGAAAGCGGCACGCTGCACGCATGCGCGCCTTGTGGCTCCCGGTCGCGGTCTCGACGTTGGCGGCTTCGTGCAGTCGGACCCCCGGGGCCGCGGCGACGGCGCCGGCACCCGAAGCGCTCGCCGCCTGGCTCGCCGTTGCGCGGGCCGGCTGCGGGCGCTGCCACGCCGCGCCGACCGAGGCGGCCATGGCACCCGAGCGCGGACCCGACCTGCGGGAAGCCGTACGTTGGCACAGAGGCGACGGTGGCGTCGCGTTCCTGCAACGGCACCACGGCGGCGACGACGCGCCCGACCTCGCCGCCTGGCTCGTCTCGATCGGTGGTCGGCTGCCGCCTGCCGCCGGGCAGCACGTCTCGCCGGCGGCGTTCGCACGCGGCGAGCGCCTGCTCGGCGAGCTGGGCTGCCAGGCCTGCCATGCGCGCGCGGGCCTCGAGTCGCTGGCGGCGCGCACGGACCATCGCCGGCTCGCCGCGTTCCTGCGCGATCCGGCGCCGCATCGGCCCGGGGTCCCGCACGTGCGCCTCGAGCCGGCCGAAGCCGACGCCGTGGCGGCCTGGCTGCTGCGTGCGCAGCTGACGACGACGGCACCCGAGCCAGGGTTCGCCTGGCAGTGCTTCGAACGGCGCATCGAGACCGCGGAGCTGCCCGAGCTCGAGGGCCTCGAGCCGAGCGCATCGGGTGTCGCGCCGGTGATCGACGCAAGCCTCGGTTCGCGCGAGCACCACTTCGCACTGCGGTTCGAGGCGGCGCTCGACGTGCCCGCGACCGGTGACTGGACGTTCGTGTGCGGCAGCGACGACAGTTCGTGGTTGTGGATCGACGACACACTCGTCGTGCGCAACGAAGGGCTCGCACCGCACCACCGCGAGCAGGGCACCGTGCGGCTCGAGGCCGGACGGCACGAGGTGCGCGTCGTCTTCACGCAGGCCGGTGGCGGGCGCAGCCTCGAGGTCCTGTGGCAGGGTCCCGGCGTCGACGAACAGCCGCTGCCGGCCGCGCGCGCGACGGCGACGCGCTCCGTGCTCGTGCCGCCGGCCCCGCCCGCCCCGCCCGACGCCGAGGCCGCGGCGCGCGGCCTCGCCGCCGCGAACGCGCGCCGTTGTGCGTCGTGCCACGCGCCGGCCGACACGGGGCTGGCCGAACCGGGTCCGCCGCCGGCCCGGGCCTGGTCGGCCTTGCGCGGCGGCCCGTGCCCGCAGGTGCCCGGTGCCGAGGCGATCTGGAGCGCGGCAGTGGCGGCCTTCGCGCAGCCGCTCGACACCGCGGGCGCGCTGCAGCTCGCCATGCTGCGCGACGGCTGCCTGTCGTGCCACGTGCGCGATGGGCGCGGCGGCCTGCCGCCGGTCGCGAAGAAGGGCCTCGCCGAGGTCGAGGATCTCGGCGACGAAGGCCGGCTGCCGCCGGATCTGACCGCGGTCGGCCGCCGCCTGCGGCCCGCGTGGATCGAGCAGGTGCTGGCCGAAGGCCGCTCGGTGCGACCATACCTGCGGCTGCGCATGCCGCCCGTCGGTGCCGAACGTGCGCACCAGTACGCGGCGTGGTTCGACGCGGTCGACGGCCGACCCGGCGACGACGACGAGGTGCCGTTCACGGCGGAGCGGGCCCAGCTCGGCCAGAAGCTCGTTTCGGTCGGTGGCCGCAACTGCGTGACGTGCCACCCGTTCGCGGGCCAGAAGGCGCTCGGCCCGCAGGGCATGGACCTCTCGATCCAGCACGCGCGCCTGCGGCCGGCGTGGCTGCGCGAGTGGTTGCTCGAGCCGAACCGGCTGCGGCCCGGCACGCGCATGCCGGCGCTCTGGACCCGCGGCGACGCCGCCGATCGCGCCGACGTCGATGCGATCGCCGCCTGGCTGTCGCTCGGCGAGGCCGCGCCGGTGCCCGCGGGCCTCGCCGTGCCCAAGGGTTCGTACGTGCTGCTGCCGACGGACCGGCCGCGCTTGCACGGTGCGTTCCTGAAGGGTCTGTCGGCGCGCTGCGTCGCGGTCGGCACACCCGAGCGCGTGCACTACGCCTACGACGTCGCGCACGCGCGTCTGGCCTGGATCTGGCGAGGTGCGTTCCTCGACGCCGAAGGCACGTGGAGCGGCCGCGCCGGCAAGCTGCTCGAGCCGCTCGGCACCGACCGGGTCGTGCTCGAGGACCTCGGCCTGTCGGACGCTTCGGCGGCCGGTACGGCGGCCGGGGCCGACGACCGTGAGGTGCTCGGCCGCACCATGGATGCGGATGGCCATCCACACTGGCGCGTGCGCATCGGCAGCGCCGAGATCGAGGACACATTGCGCCCGCGGCTCGCGAGCGGCGGCAGCGAATTCGTGCGCACGATCCGCGTCGCGAAGGGCACGCTGCACGCGCACATCGCGCCGACGAGCGGCGAGGCGCGACTCGACGTCTCGCCGGCCGGAACGTGCGACCTGCAACCCGGCCAGAGCCTGGAGATCGTCTACCGATGGTGAACGCACTCTGCCTGCTGTGTCTGCTGCTGCCGCAGGAACCCGCGTCGCCGGGTCCCGTGCCCAAGGCGCCGGCGGCCGACGAAGACGTCTACGTGCAGATCGTCGACGTGCCGCTGCCCGAGCACGTCGTGCTCGAGGTCGGCGGTCTCGCCGTGCGCGGCGAGGACCTGTTCGTCTGCACGCGGCGCGGCGAGCTGTGGCGCATCGAGGGCGCCGAGACCGCGACGCCGCGGTGCATGCTGTGGGCCGAAGGCCTGCAGGAGCCGCTCGGCCTGCTCGACCACGACGGCTGGCTCTACTGCGCCCAACGCGGCGAGCTGTCGCGCCTGCGCGACCGCGACGGCGACGGGGTCATGGACGAGCTCGAGACGGTCGCCTCGGGCTGGCCGCTGTCGGGCAACTACCACGAGTACTGCTTCGGTCCGGCGCTGGCCGCGGACGGCACGTTCTGGCTGACGTTGAACAAGCCGTTCGGCGACGAGCCGTTCGGCCGCGCCGACTGGCGCGGCTGGGCGATCCGCATCGCGCCCGGCGGCACGGGCCGCACCGGGCCCTATCGCGAGTTCGAGCCCGTCTGCGCCGGGCTGCGTTCCCCGGCCGGCGTCGGCACGGCTCCCGACGGCTCGATCTTCTACACCGACAACCAGGGCGAGTGGTGCGCGACGAGCAAGTTCGCGCCGCTCGAGGTCGGCGACTTCCACGGCCACCCGTGGGGCATCGAGTCGTGCAAGCTGCCCGAGAGCCGAGTGGCGTTCCCGGGCGAGGTGAAGAGCGGGCTGCGCATCGACGAGGCCGCGCGCACGATCCCGAACTTCCGGCTGCCGGCCGTGTGGATCCCGTACGACCTGCTCGGCCGTTCGCCGGCCGGCTTCGTCTGGGACACCGCCGGCAACTTCGGCCCGTTCCGCGGCCAGGTGTTCTGCGGCGACCAGTACTCGTCGGAGGTGTTCCGCATGTCGCTCGAGCGCGTCGGCGGTCGCTGGCAGGGTGCGTGCTACCCGTTCCGGCGCGGCCTGAAGTCGGGCATCACGCGCGTTGCGTGGGGCAGCCGGGGTTCGTTGTGGTGCGGCCTCACGAACCGCGGCTGGGGCTCCCTCGGCGCGGCGACGTACGGCCTGCAGCGGCTGGTCTGGCGCGACGTCGTGCCGTTCGACCTGCTCGAGGTCACGGCGCGCGACGACGGCTTCCGCCTGCGTTTCACCTTGCCCGTCGATGCGGCCACCGCGTCGCCGGCCGCGTTCACGGTGACGAGCTGGACCTACGACCACCACGAGACCTACGGCTGTCCGCCGCGCGAGCTGCGCCCGCATGCGGTCGACGGCGCGCGCATCTCGGCCGACGGCAGCGAGGTGGACCTGCGTGTGCAGGACCTCGTGCCGACGCGCGTCTACGAGCTCCGGTGCGATGGCGTGCGCAGCCGCGATGGCGCGCGTCCGCCGTGGCACGGCATCGCCTGGTACACGCGGAACGCCGCGCCGGCCGGGCCGCGTTGATCGGTGCGAGGTGCTCGGGCAGCCGGTCGGCGTCGTTGCTCGACGGCTTCTGGCCGCGCCGGCGCGCCAAGCGCCGACCAGGCCTTGCGGGCCTTGTCGACATGGCCAGGTTGTCCTGGTGAAGAATGCCAAGATCAGTGAGCTGAAGAACAACCTCAGTCGGTTCCTCGACTACGTTCGTCGGGGTGGCACGGTCCGGGTATTCGACCGCGAAACCCCCATCGCCGACCTGACTCCATGCAGTTCGACTGCCACCGACGAGGCGGGCGAGGCCCAGTTGGCAGCGCTCGAACGTTCGGGCGTGCTGCGACGCGCAACCGCGGAACTGCC
>DASUFY010000302.1:0-31749 GCA_036274315.1 Planctomycetota bacterium
GGCGAGCCATCCGGTCTCGGCTACAGCCTCGTGCTCGTCGTGCTCGCCATCGCCGTCATGTTCACCGCGTGGCCGCGGCTCGGCCGGACGCTCGTGCTGTATGCGTTCTTCGCGCGCATCCCCGTCGTCGTGCTCACCTACGTCGCGCTCGAGAACGGTTGGGACACGCACTACACCAAGCTCCCGGCGGGCACGACGCTGCCCGAAGGCACGAGCGCCTTCACGTTCCTCGCGATGCCGCAGCTGACGTTCTGGATCGTCGCCACGCTGATGCTGGGCGGACTGTTCGGCTGCCTCGGTGCCGTGCTCGGCGGGCGCGGCGCGAAGTAGACCGGCGAGGCGCTCACGCGCCGCCGGCCGCTCGCAGCATCGCCGCGATCTGCTGCACGGTCTTCCAGTTGCGCAGCGTCACCGTCGAACCGATCGTGCGATCGAGCACCGCGGGCGTGACCTTGGACCGCCCGACCCCCTCGGGAAAGTCGATCCAGATCGCGCCGCCGCGGATCACCACGCGTTCGCCGTTCGTGCAGTAGGGCGAGAGCGCCTTCGCCGCGTCGGCGCGCGGTGCCGCCTTCGCCACGCCGAGGTGCAGCAGGTTCGGCCGTTCGGTCTCGGCCGCCGCGAACGGGCTGCGCGCCGCGAACGCGGCCCACTGGCTGCCCGCGACCACGATGACGGGCACGGCGAAGCCGAAGTGCCGCTCGATCGCCTGCTCGAGCCGCTCCTCGAGCACGGACACGCTGCCCTTCGCGCAGAACACCACGTTGCCACTCTGGATGTAGGTCGCCACGCGCTGCCAGCCGAGCCCTTCGGCGAGTTCGCGCAGCTCGGCCATCGGCACCTTCTTGTTGCCGCCCACGTTGATGCCGCGCAGCAAGGCGACGAACGTGCGCGCGTCGCCGGCCGCAGCGCCCGGTTTCTTCTTCGTCGCCATCGCCGGTCACACCCGCCGCACGACCAGCACCGTGAGGTCGTCCGAGACCGGCACGCCGCGGCGGAACGCGTCGGCGGCGCCGCGCACGGCCGCGACCACCTGAGCCGCACCGGCGCCGCGTTGGCTCTGCAGCAGCTGCTCGAGCCGCTGCTCGCCGAACAGCTCGCGCCCGGGACCCTCGCACTCGACGATGCCGTCCGTGTAGAGCACGAGGAAGTCGCCGGGTTGCATCCGGATCTGCTCGTCGGTGTACGAAGCCTGCTCGTCGAGCCCCAGCGCCATGCCGCTCTTTGCATGGCTAGTGACCGCGTGCGCCTGCACGTGCAGCGGCGAACAGTGTCCGGCGTTGACCATGCGCACGGTGCCGTCAGGCTCGAGCACGGCGACGACGAGCGTGATGAAGCGGCCGTACGGCGCGAGGCTGTAGTGCACGCGGTTGAGCCGTTGCACGATCTCGCCGAGCGGATCGTTGCGGCGGATCTCGGCCGCGAGCGCGCCCTGCAGCGCCGCCGCGAGCAGCGAGGCCGCGATGCCCTTGCCGCACACATCGGCGACGACGAGGGCCTGCCGGCCGTTGCCGAGGTCGAACTGGTCGACGTAGTCGCCGCCGAGCTCGTTGCACGGCACGCAGGCGCCCGCGACCTCGAACGTGTCCGTCGACTGGAAGTGCTCCGGGATCAGCGCCGCCTGCACCCCGCGCGCGGTCTCGAGTTCGAGGTCCATGCGCTTCTTGTCCTCGGCTTCGCGCAACAGGCGCGCGTTCTCGATCACCGACGACGCGTCCTGCGCCAGACGCTCGAGGATGTCGAGGTCGAAGCCATCGAAGCCGCGGCGGCGGCTGCGGCTGTCCAGGTACATCACGCCGAACACGCCGAGGTCCGCAGGCCGGGAGCCGTCGACCGCCGCGCTGCGCAGGATCGGCAAGGTCACGGCCGAACGCAGCTCGAGCGCGACGATGCTCGTCTGCTGCTTGAGGTCGATGCTCTCGTTCGTGTCGGCGACGATGCGCGGCCGCCCGTGCTGGATCGCGTGGCGCACGAGCGTCTCGCTGACCCGGAGGCCCTGCTTGGGCAGCGACTGTCCGCCGACGGTGCGCGCCACGCGCGTCTCGAGCGTGTCGTCTGCTCGCAGCAGGAAGAGCATGCCGCGTTCGGCGCCGGTCACCTCGATCGCGAGGTCGACGACGTCCTCGAGCACCTCCTCGAGCGTGAAGCCGCCGCCGAGCTTGCGGCTGAACTCGAAGAACCGGGCGAGGCGCGCCATGCCACCGCGCGACGGGTCGGCCGAGACCTTGGTCAGCACCTCGGCGTTCTGGGCCAACGCGCCGAGCGGCCGCGACGCGCGGAACGTGAGCTTCACCTTCGACTCGGCGCCGAGCTCGACCACGTCGCCGTCGGCGAGCAGATGGCGCACGGTGCTCTTGCCGTTGACCGTGATGCCGGCCCGACTGCCCATGTCGATGACGTGGAAGCCGTCGCCCTCGAAGCGGATCTCGGCGTGCTGCTTGGACACGTACTCGCTGGCGAGGTGCAGGTCGCTGTCCCTGGCCCGCCCGATGCGGAACGCCCCCTCGCCGAGCGCAAGGTGACGCGGAGGCTGGTTGGCCTGTTCGACCTCGAGCAGGGCCTTGGGAGCGTTTGCGGCCATCGCCTCGCATGGTCGGGCCGGCCCGCACGGCGGTCAAGCCGGATCGCGCCGCGCACCGGGAGCGCCGCTCAGGGACGGGCGAGCCGTGCCAGGCGCTTGCCGTGGTCGACGACGAACCATCGCTTGCCGCGGGCTTCGACCTCGTGCCCTTCCGCTTCGAGTCGCGTGCGCAACACCTCGACGCCGCCGGGGAACTTCGGGTTCAGCTCGCCGCCCTGCTTCAGCGTGCGCCAGTACGGAGTCACGCGCGCCTTGCCGACGCGTTCCTGTTCGTCGGCCGCACGCGCCGCGATCACCGCGAAGATGCCCGTCGTCATCGGGCACGCGATCGTCGCGCGGTGCCGCTGCGCCAGCGCGGCGCGGATCTCGTTCACGGTCGTGAGCTTGCCGCGCGGCACGGCCCGCATCATCGCGTCGACCTCGATCGGCGCCGGGATCACGAACGTGCCCTTGCCCCAGCGCGCGGCGAGCCGGGCGGGCACCTTCTCGACGCGCGGCAGGTCCTTGCTGTCGAGCAGCTTCTCGCGCCAGGTCCGTTTGGGTTTCGCCATCGCTCGTGCGGCAAGTGTAGCGGCCCGTCACACGCCTTTGTAGGCGAGCACGGGTCGCAGCGTGCGCACGATGCGAACGAGCCCGCGCTGGGCGCGCATCACGGCGCCGATGTCCTTGTAGGCACCGGGCGCCTCGTCGCGCAGGTGCGGCGCCAGGTGGCGTTCGAAGAACACCGCGCGCAGCTCGCGCTCGAGGTCGCGGCTCGAGATGGCTCGACAGGCCGCGCCGCGCGCGAGCCGGCGCCCCGCGCCGTGCGAACTCGAGCACAGGGACTCGGCACGGCCGCGGCCCTCGACGTGGAACGAACGGCTGCCCATCGAACCCGGGATGATGCCGGCCTCGCCCTCCTGTGCGGAACACGCACCCTTGCGATGCACCCACAGACCGCGCCCGGCGTGTGGTTCGTGCCGCACGTGGTTGTGCACGACGTCGAACCACGTCTGCCACCGCGGTTCGGCCCCGATCACCTCGCCGATCGCCAGCGCGGCGGCCTCCGCGATCGCCCGACGATTCGCCTGCGCGAACGCGAGCGCGACCTGCACGTCGTGCAGGTACTCGCGACCGGCACCGCCCGCGGCGAGCGCGACGAGACCGCGGCCGAGCGGCTCGCCGCGTGCGAGATGGTGCGCGGCGATCGCCGGGCCCAGCGCGCGGGACCCGCTGTGAACCATGAGCCAGAGTTGTTCCTGTTCACAGGCCTGCACCTCGAGGAAATGGTTGCCGCGGCCCAACGTGCCGAACTCGATGTGGACGTCGCGCTGCACGGCGCGCTGCAATCGCGGATCCGACAGCTCGCCGAGGTCGACACCGCGCGGGCGCGGCTGACGCACGGTGGGCACGAGCCGGCGCAGCTCGCCGAACACGCGTTGCGCCGTCGCCTCGTCGGCGAGCGCCTCGCTGCCGGCCGCGATGCGAACCGCCGACATGCCGCAGCCGATGTCGCCGCCGACCGCCTGCGGGGAGAGCCATTCGTCGGTGCCGACGACGACACCGACGCAGACGTGTTCGGCCAGATGCACGTCGGGCATGACCGCGACGTGCTGCACGCCGCGGGCCGCGGCGAGGCGCTCGAGCGCCTGCGCCACGGCCTCGGGCAGCGGTTCCGCGAGCCAGCGGTGCACGACGGTCATCGTGCACCTCCGGCCGGTCCGACCGTGAACGACAGCTGCGGCACCCGACGGCGGGTGACGGCCTCGGCCACGGCGGCGCGCAGGAACCCGCGCGCCTGGTCGCGCGCGGCCAGCGTCTCGCCGACGCCGGGGCCGCACGGGTCCTGCACGACGACCACCACGTGCCGGTCGTCGGGCATCGGCTCGACGCGGTCGAGCACGAGGTCCAGCAGGATGGGATCGGTGGTGTCACCCAGAGCGAACGACAACGCGTCGTGCACCTGGGCGCACAGCTGGAGGGCCATTGGCGACGGTCGCCCTCCTTGACCGCGTGGATACGAAGTCATCTGCAGGTTCGTGGCGCGCCGCGTGGCGCGCAGAATGTGTCCCGGAAGCAGCGTCGACCGGAGCGGTCGGAACGCCTCGAAGCCGGCCGCCGCGTCAGTCGCGCGAGGGCCGGAGGGCGGACACAGCGATGCAGATGGGTCGCATGGTGGGCCTCCTGGGACGGCACGGAAGGTAGCAGGCGTCGCGGGTACGGCAAGCCCCCAGTGGCACTGCTCGCACCGCGAAACGCACTCACTCACGACGCCGCATCATGGTCAAGCCCCGCTGCTGGCAGTGTAGAACTGCGTGTCGAGCATGCGCCCCGGCGCTGGAGACTGCTCTCGCCTTCGTCCCCTTGCATTCGACACCCGTTCCCATGGCCGAACCCGCAGACGACCTCGCCGCCCAGATCCTCTGGGCATGGCGTTCCCACAACTCGATCCAGCTCGGCCTGATCGCCGGCGTGCCGAACAAGGGGTTCGCGGCCGTGCCGCTCGGCTCGCGCGGCCGCACCGTCGCCGAGCAGCTCGTGCACTGTTGGAGGGTCCGGCTCGGCTGGCTGCACTACTTCGAGACGGGCAAACGGCCGTCGAACGGCGACGCGGCCCACATCGACAAGCCGAACCGCGTGGCGCTGCGCAAGGCCTACGTCGAGTCGGGCAAACGCGTCGAGAACCATCTCGCGCGCGCGCTGCGCGGCGAGGCCAAGATCCGCATGCACGGCAAGAGCCCCGTGCGCTGGCTCGCCTACCTCGTCTCGCACGAGGCACACCATCGCGGTTCGATCGCGCTCGCACTCAAGCAGAACGGCACGAGCCTGCCCGACGAGGTGGCGATGGGCGGCCTCTGGGGCACCTGGATCCACGGCCGGTGACGCCCCCGGACGCGGCTGGCCTGCTCAGCGAGCGAGCTGGCGGCGCACGGCCGCGTCGAGCTCGGACTCACAGTGCACGTCGCGCACGATGCCCTGCCGGTCGAGCATCATGACGAACGGCAACGTGTTGACGCGGCACGAGAGGGCGAACTCGTGCCACCCGGGTCGCGTGCGATCGAAGAAGTGGATCCACTCGCGGTCGGCGTGCGCCTCGAGGTAGTTGCGCAAGGCGGCGGGATCGTCGTCGCAGCTGACACAGACGACGGCGAGCTCGGGGTGTCCCGCGCCGACCCGCCGCAGCTCGTCGAGCACTGCGCGGCTCGGCTTGCACCAGGAGGCCCAGAAGCAGACCAGCACCACGCGGCCGTGCAGCGTGTTGGTGCTGAACCAACGGTCGTCGACGAGGCGGCCGAACAGTTCGAGCGGCGCGCCGAGCAGGCGGCGCGGGCTCGCCGCAGCGAGCTCGGCCGTGAGCATGAGGCCACGGCGGACCGCCGGGCTCGAGACCGCGGGCGAGAGGCGCTCGGCCTCGTCGCGCGACAGGTCCGCGACGTCGAGGCACTGTACGATGCTCTGCTCGATGTCCGGCCGCTGCCGCAGGGCCGCGCCGAGCTGCACCAACGCCGTCGCGCGCGCCTCGCCGTCGCCGATCGCGATGCCCACCGTCGCGAGTTCGGCCGCAGCAGCCGGGTCACCCGCCGCCGCGCGCGCCGACAGTGCGTCCAGCACGCCGGTGTCGCCGAGAACGGCCGCGTAGACCTCGAACTCGAGAATGCGCGCCCCGAAGACCCGTTCGCCGGGATCGTGCTCGTGCAGGTCGAGGATCGCACGCACGACCGGCACGGCCCGCGCCGCGACTTCGCGCCGCCGGGGCTCGTCGCGCAACATCGCGGGGCGCTGTGGCATCACGCGATGGAACTCGTCGAGCAGCGCCTGCGCGCGCTGCTCGACGGTCAGCGGCGGCGCGACGAGGAGCTTGCCAACCCACACGGCGGTCGCCGCCACGGCGAGCACCGCGGCCGCGGCCAGCGCGACGGTGCGACGCCGGCGACGTCCGCGTGCAGCTGCGGCAGCATCCACCGCGGCCGCGGCGCGCGCCAGGCGTTCCGGTTGCGCTCCGGCGATGCGCTCGGCCAGGTCGGGCGGGCGCATGCCGCCGAGTTCTTCGCGCAGGCAGTGATCGACGAACGCATCGTCGGCTTCCGGGTCGCGGTTCATTCGCCGTGCTCCTGTTCGCTGCGCAACCGCCGCAGCACGCACTCACGCAGTGCCCCGCGCACGCGCCGCAACAACGCCTTGACGCCGTTCACGCGCAAGCCGAGTTCGGCGGCGATCGATTCGCGCGAGGCTCCGTCCGCGTAGTGCATGTCGAGCAGCCGGCGCGAGCGGCCGTCGAGCAGCGCGAGGCACGCGCGCAGGGCCCCGAGCCACAGCGAGCCGTCGTCGTGTGGCGCAGCCTGCCGCAGGGCGCGCTCGGCGACGACCGCGTCGACGCGCCTCGCTCGCCGCCCCTCGGTGCGCAGGTGCATCAACCACAGGTTGTCGAGCGCGCCGCACAACCACGCCGCGGCGCGCTCGTCGGGTTGCGTGTACACGTCCTTCGCGACGGCCGCCATCAACGCATCCTGCAACAGGTCATCGGCGAGGTCGGCCGGACAGCCGCGCAGGCGCACGAAGCGCCATGCGCGCGCCTGATGGCGCCGCACCCAGCTCGCGATGTCGTCATGCTCGGTGTGTCGGTCGCACCCCATCGGGTCGCATCCACGGTCGGCCTCACAGTCGGCCTCACTGGGCAAGATACCTGCGGACGAGCCCATCGAGATCCTTCGCGGCGTCGATGCTGCGCAGCACGCCCTCGCGGTCGATCAGGAACAGGCGCGGGATGCGATCGACCCCGACCTCGGTGGCGATCGGATGCCAGGGCTCGCCCGCGAAGAGCTGGGGCCAGTCGACCTCCGGGTGCTCGGCGAGGAACGCCTTCAGTTTCTGCTCGTCGCTGTCGCAGGTCACGCCGACGATCGCGAGCCGTTCCGCACCGTGCTCGCGTCGGAGCCGCACCAGCTCCGGCAGCGCCTTCACGCACGGCCCGCACCAGGACGCCCAGAAGTCGATGAGCACGACCTTGCCCTTCAGCGACCCGCTGCGGAAGCGCGTTCCGTCGGCGAGCTTGCCGTCGACCTCGAACGGCAGGTCGAGCAGCCGGCGCGGATCGTGCGCCCCATGTTCACGCAGACGCCGCGCGAGGTTCTCGTCGACCACACCTTCCGCCAACCGAACCACCTCGCTGCGCGACAGGTCCGCGGCGACCAGCAGGCACTGCACCGCGCAGCTCGCCGTGCTCGAATCCAGTGCCACCGCGTCGCGCGCCTTGCCCAACGCGCGCAGGCAACCGTCGATCGCCTTTGCGCGATGTTCGGCGTCGGCTGCGCGGATCACATCGGCCGAACACAGCAGCAGGTCGGCAGCGCGGTCGCCATCGCGGCGGCGCGCCGACAGTGTGGCGCGCAGCGCCGAGTCGTCGAGCACGAGCGCATAGACCGTGAACTCGTGCACGCGCGCGGCGATCGCGCAGTCGGGATGCGCCGCCACGTGCTCGCGGATCCGTTGCAACACGGGCAGCGCCTTCGGTGCCAGCGGGTCGCGCACCTCCGCCTTGCGCAGATCGCCGGGGTCGCGCGGCATGATGCCGATGAACTCGTCGACCAGCTTCTGCGTGCGTTCGTCGGGCGCGCGCGAGGCGGGCGGCGTCTCGCCCTGGGCCCGCGCGCTCGCCGCGGCGAGCACGCAGCCGAGCAAGGCGGCCAGACGCGGAACGGGTGCATGGAACATGATCTCTCCCCTCGCTGGTGCGTGGCGACGCGGCGACCTGGTCAGTACCCGAGCACGGCGCGCACGCCGTTCGACGACGTCCATCCGGCGGCATTCGCCGTGGGGTCCAGCGAGACGACCTGCCCGAGCACCGACTCGCCGACGAGATTCGTCGCCAACGGCACGGGAATGCCGAGCGATGCGTTGCCCGACACGGTGGTCAATTGCGCGAGCACGATCGGCTGCACGGCGACGGTGCAGCCGACGGGCGCGCTGCCGAACACGAGACCGAGATCGATCGCGGGGCTCAACAGGCCCTGGCCGAGCACCATGAGGTCGATGAGCGACGGGTTCGGCAGGTTGACGGCGTCGAACAGCACGATCTGCCCCAGCACCGGCAGCACGCTCCCGCCCGTCAGCGTCGGCGTGCCGTTGGACCCGGGGCAGCCGGAACCGAACGAGCGGTACTCGGCGCCGCTCTCGACGAGGATGACCCAGGAGCCCGGCGGGAAGCCAGGGCCGGTCTGGATGTCGACGAGCTGGTTGCCGGAAAGGTTGGAGTAGTCGATGCCGACGCCGCCGGAGTCGGTCGCCAACCACTGCGTGCCCGGAGCGATGTTGTTGAAGAACTCGATGGAGCCCGGGCCCGGCGATGTGGCGGCCGGATACGTGACGCCGACGGCGACCCACATGCCGCCGGTCGCCGGCACGGGCGCTCCGAGCAGCGCGTTGAGGTCGTAGCGCTGCCACTGGCCCGTGTTGCCGCCGGTCACACCGCCGGGGACCGCGGTCTGGGCCACGAGCACCGCGTCGTGCGGGTCCAGGTCGTTGGTCGGATCGTCGTAGATCGCGATCGTCAGCGGCCGACCATTGAGGTTGGTCGACCCGTTCGTGGTGCCGAACTTCGCGTAGACGACGCCGATCGAGGACAGGCAGTCGACGTACACGAGGCGGGCATCTTCGCCGCCGCCCGCGCGGGACAAGCCTGCGGAAATCGTGCCGCTCGCATAGTACGGGCACTGGGCGGTTGCGGTGGCGGCGAGGACGAGGGCTGCGGCTGCTGTGGTGGTTCGCATGGGGAGTCTCACGGGAAAAGGGCGGCGCACGGACCGGCGACTCGGGCGACACTGCCGCGAACGGGGCAGAGGGTGCGGAAAACCGCACGAAACCGCCGCGGTGAGGGGCGGCGGCCGACCGACGACCCGGCGGTCGACGCCTGCTTCGCCCGCTGGCGATGGCCCGGCGGATTCGTGCGCCACTGCCTGACGCCCACGCCGCGCCCGGCTCCAATGCCGGCGATGCGAGCAAGCCACGTGGCCGCGTTCGTGTTCCTGCTCCTGCTGGGTGCACTCGGCGTCTGGTGGGCGACCCATCTCGACACCGGACTCGGGCAGCCCGAGGCCCCGGCCGCTCATCCGTCGCCGTTTGCCACCGAAGCGTCGGGCACGGTGGCCAGCGATCGCACGACCGCGACCGGCAGCCCGAGTACCGAAGCGAGCGCCACCGACACCGCAGCTCCGGCGACGCTGGCGCAACCCACCGCGCCGACCGGCCGCCTGCGTGTGCTCGTGCGCTCCGAACGCGGCGATGCGCTCGAGGGCTGCCACGTGTTCGCGGGTGGACTCGAGGGCGACACCGACCGCGAGGGCGCCGCGACGTTCGAGGTCGCGGCCCAGCGCACGTTCCTCTCGGTCGACCCACCCAAGGGCCTGGGGCTGGCCAGCCGCTCGGGCTGGCAGACCGTGCGCGCGGAGGAACTGACCGAGGTGCGGATCGTGCTGGCGGCGACCGCGAACATGGCGTTCTGGTGCCAGTTCGTCGCGGCCGGCAACGAACAGCCGCTGGCCGGGGTGCCCGTGCGCGTGCAGCCCGACGGCAGCGAGCACACGAGCGACGCGCAGGGTTTCGTGCAGGTCGGCGTGACCGACGACCGCACGTACCTCGACGTGCGCACGCCGTCGTTGGGGCCATGCCGCGTCGTGCCGCAGCCCGAGCACGTCACGCGTGCGACGGCGCTGCGCGTGCCGCTCGCGGCGGCCGCGACGCTGCGCGTGCGCGTCGTCGACCCCGCCACGGCACCCGTGCCCGGCTTCGAACTCGAACTGCGCGTGCAGCCGTGGCGCGTGCAGCAGCCGGAGCAGGTGCGCACGCGCGGCGAGGCGTTCGTGTGGACCGCGACGAGCGACGTCTCGGGCGGCCTGACGATCACCGGTCTGCCGATCGGCGTGCCGATCGAGGTCACCGCGCGTGCTCCCGTTCTGTTCACGTGCGTCGAGCCGCCGCGCTGGGTGCTCGACAAGGCGAGCGAGGAACGCACGATCGCGCTCGTGGCCGCGAGCCAGGTGCACGGCCGCGTCACCGGCGCCGCGGGGCAGCCGGTCGCGGGCGTCACGGTGCTCGCGAACGCGCCCGACGGGGAACACCTGCCGCGGGTGCTCGGCAAGGTCGCGGCGCGCAGCAGCACGGTCAGCGCCGCCGACGGCACGTTCCAGCTCGGCGGCCTCGCGCCGGGCCGCTGGTGGATCGGCATCCCGCACAACGGCGAGTACCAGCCGGTCCGCGTCGCGGTCGAGGTGCCGATCGGCGGCACGGTGGAAGTCCCGCTGCAGGCCATCGCGGGCCCCGCGGTCGCGGGCCGCGCGGTCGGGCCCGATGGCGCGCCCGCCAGCGGCGTCGTGGTCAACGTGCACGTCGACGACGAGTACGTCGCCGGCGCGCGAACCGACGCCGAGGGCAGGTTCCGCGTCGGCAACCTGCCCGCGGGAGCCTGCGAGCTGCGGACCGAGCCGTACCAGACCGACCTCGGCCTCGGCGAACCCGCGACCGTGCAGACCGGCGAGGAGAACGTCGAGCTGCACCTCACGGCCGTCAGCGGCAGCATCTCGGGCCGCTGCATCGGCAGCAGCGACGTGTGGGTGATGGCCTTCCGCCGCGGCAGCGGCGATGCGCTCGGTGCCCGCTGCGACCTCGACGGCACGTTCCTCTACGGCGGCCTGCTGGCCGGCACGTGGGACCTGCAGGCGTTCGATCGCTCCGGTCACGCCGCGTGCCTCGGCGCCGTGCAGGTGCTGCCGGGGCGCGAGACCGCCGGAGTCCTGCTCGAGCTCGCGCCGGCGGCGGTGCTGCGGCCCCGGCACGCGGGCGCCGACGAGTTCACCGTCTGTCGCGGCGAACACGTCGCGTGCGCGGACAACCTCGAGCCCGGCGTCGCCGGCGAAGCGCGTGTGCCGCCCGGCACGTGGACCGTCGTCTTCCGCGCGATGGGACGGGAAGTGGCGCGACGCGAGGTCACCGTGCGCGCCGGCGACGACCGGCTCGTCGAAGGCGGTTCGTGAGCCAACGCAGGGCGCGCGTCAGCGGCCCGTCTTCGACACGAGTTCGGCGGCGACGGCCCTGACCGCGCTGTCGGGGTCGTTCGTGCGCACGTGTTCGGCGACCTCGCGCAGCCGCTCGGGCGCGCCGGCGCGCGCCAGTGCGCGCAGCGCGTTCGTGCGCACGGCCGGATACTCGTCGCCCATCGCGGCCGCAGCCAGCGCTTCGACCGCGGCGCCGGTCTTGAAGTTGCCGAGCCCGGTGGCCGCGTGGCAGCGCACCGAACGGTCGCGGTTCTGCTGCAGCGCCGCGGCGAGCACGGGCACGACTTCGACCACACCCGTGCCGGCGAGCATGTGCACGAGCAGGTACAGCTCGGGCAGCGGCGTCGCCTCCTGCAGCAACGAAGCGACGGCCGGGATCGCGGTCCGTGCATCGACCTCGATCAACGAGCGCGCCGCGGCCACGCGCAGGCCGGGCGGGCGTTGCGTGGCGGTCGCGATCGCGCGCAGCTCCGGCGCCGCCGCCGCACCGCCGACCCTCGCGTAGCACTCGAGCAGTGACGCCTGCTGCGCCGGTGCGGCGGCCTCGGCCTTGGCCATCAGGGCCTTCATCGCGGCGGCCGGATCCTGGCGCAGCGTCTGCAGCGCCGTCTCGAGCGCCGCCATCGCACTCTGCCCCTTGGCGTTGTCCTGGGTCTCCTTCGCCGACTCGAGCCTGGCGAGCGCGAGTTCGAGGTCCTCGAGCGCGCGCGCCATCGACTCGGCGGCGTCCTTCGGCGGATCAGGATGGAACACGATGCCGTGCTCGCGCAGCGTCGCCAGCAGGCGCTGTTGCTGCGCGTCCTCGGCGTCGAGGCGGCGTTCGAGCTGCGTCACGCGGTCCGCGAGGTTGGGGTCGGCGACCCCGCCGCACGCAGCGAGCATGGCGACGGCCGCAAAGGCGATCGGAAGGCGCGACACTTCGCTACTGCAGCGTCACGGGCAGATCGTTGCTGATCGTGCGGATGCCGAGCGAGGCGGCCGCATCGAGCGTCACGTAGATCATGTAGAAGGTCTGGCCCGCGATGCCGGGGCCGGACGGCATCACCATCGACGTGCGCGCGTCGCCGTTGCCGTCGAGCAGGCCGAACGACTGGATCACGAACGCGAGGTCCAGCGGCACGAGCCGCCCGTCGGGAAGCGGGATCGGCCCGTTGCCGAGCGAGATCGCGGCGACGTACAGCAGGTTGGCGTCGGGTCGCAGCCGGAACGAGAAGTTCACGGTCGATCCGGTCACCGCGATGCCGGACTGGATCGGCAGCGGGTTCACCGGCGTCGAGCGGATGTCGAACGGGTTGGTGCCGTTCGCGATCTCGAACGCGTTGGGGAAGCCGTCGGTGTCGAAGTCCGCCGCCGGCAGGATCGTGTTGGCGAGATGGAAGCCCGTCGAGTCGCCGCCCCAGGCCGAACCGCCGCTCGGCACAGGGACCTCGACCAGCGGCGTGGCATCGACCTGCCACAGCTTGATCGCCTTGCCACTCGAGAAGCCGAACACCCACGGGTCGCCGTTGCCGTCGATCGACACGGTCGTGAAGCTCGTCGACGGCGGCAGGAACGTCGCCTGGATCACGCCGGCGGAATCCACCTTGACGCAGCTGCCCGCGAAGCCCTGGTTCGCGAGCCACGTGTAGCCGAGCCCGTCGACGGCGCAGCCGCGCGGCAGGCCGGACGCGATCGGCGTAGTCGTCAGCACGGTGCCGGCCTGGTCGACCTGCAGCAGTGCCACCTGCGCCTGGTTGGCGACCCAGATGTTGCCGTTCGGCGCTGCCGCCGGGAACGAGAAGCCGAAGCCGGCCGCGGCGCTCGTGTAGGAGAACGTGTTGAGCACCATGCCGGTCGAGTCGAGCACCGTCAGCGTGTGCACGGTCGAGGTGTTGGAGTGGAAGCCGGCCACCCAGATCTGGTTCAGCGCGTCGACGATGACGCCGATCGGGCTCGTGCCAGTCGGCAACGGCACGGTCGTCTGCACGGCGCCGGTGCTGTCGAGCTTCATGACCGAGTTGCTGCTGCGGTTGGCGACCCAGATGAAGCCGTTCATGTCGACCGCGACGCTCTGCGGGAACGAGCCGACGGGGAACGTGTTCGTGATGACACCGGTCGGGTCGGTCTGCGAGACCGCCGTGCCGTTGCTGCCCGCCCACACGTTGCCCGACGCATCGACGGCGAGGCCGAACGGCGTCAGCGTCGACGGGACCGCGGAGAACAGGACCTCACCGCGCGGATCGATCTTCGAGATCGACTTGATGGTGCCGGAGAAGTTGGTCGCCCAGATCGCATTGTCCGGGGCTTGGGCGGCGATGGCGGAAGCGAGGGTGAGCAAGGCAAGGACGCGATGCATGGGGCTCCTTTCGTTCGGGGTTGTAAGTTGGAAGCCGAGCGGGGCAGGCTAGCAGCTGGGCCGCGGCGGTGGGACCGCCGCGAAGCGAATGAGGCGTCGCAAATTCGTCAGCCCGATGCGCCGCGACGCACCTACTTCGCTCGGCCGTACCCGGTCATCTCGAGATAGCCGCGCCCCGCGACCGGCACCGCGCCGCGCGTGCCGCGCACCGCGACCGCACCTTCCCAGTAGCGCACGAGCACGCGCAGTTCCTGGTCGGGCAGCAGCGGCGTCACCTCGAGGTCGAACGCGGGTTCCGCGCAGACGAGCCGCCAACGCGCCGGATACCGCGCGCCGCCGTCGGCAGCCTGCCACGTGCCCGCGGGCGTCGCGGTCACCGCGTCGGGCGCGAGCACCGCGACGGCGCCCGCCGCGTCGACGAAGCTGCCGCGGCTGTGCGCGTCGATGCTGCCGTCGCGGCGACGCAGGCGATACCACATGACCTCCTCGCCCGAATCGAGCTGCAGCGAGAACCAGTCCCAGCCGACCTGCTCGGGCCCGAGCGCCGACGTGCTCCACTCGCGATCGAGCCAGCCGAGGCCGTGCACCGCGTGTTCGGCGCCGCCGACGCGGATCGTGCCGTCGATGGGCAGGCGCGTCATCGAGTAGTAGCAGGACGCGTTGCCGGGCTCGTCGCTCTTCCGGCTCAGGCCGGCCTCGCCCTGCAGCACGAGCGGCTTGCCCGGTGCGACGCGCAGCGCGAACGAGAACCCGCGCCCACCGGCGCGCAGGTCGAGCGGCAGGAAGCCGTCGCCGCCGGGCGCGGCGGCGGCCGACCACTCGTTGCAGGCGATGCGGAACCGCAGGCCAAAGGCGGGCCCCTGGAGCTCCGCGAGGCCCGCGGCGAGACGCGCGAGCCGTTCGTCGGCGTGGAACACCCTGCCGTCGACGTCGGTGACCGCCGCGTGCGCGAGCACCACGTCGCGCGCCGCGAGCGACGCCGCGCGAGCGGGCACGGCGGCCGCGAGTGCCTGGCGGAAGAACACGAGCTGCACGCCGAAGCGCCGGCCGTTCGCCGAATCGAGGTTGCCCGTCACGTACCACCATTCGGTGCGGAACGCGGGGTGGGCACCGTGGTCGGCCGGGAAGTGCAGCACCGGCGGCTCGCTCGCGCGCGCGAAGCCGGTGGCGTCGGCTCCCCGACCGCCGAGCACGTCACCGAGGCTCACGCCGGACACCGCTGGCCCGGCGGCCGTTCGGTCGCAACCGACGGCCGCTGCCGCGAGCACGATCAGGGCCGAGCACTTCGTTCGCGCAGAGCACCTCACGTCATGCCTCCCGCAACCCGTCCGCGGGCCGCATGCGTGCGAAGCGCACGGCCGGCTGCACCCCCGCGAGCACGGCCGCGACGAGCGCGAGCAGCACGGCTTCGACCATGGCCGTGCGCGGCACCGTGACCTCGAGCAGGCTCCAGCCGAACGAGACGCGGTTGACGACCTCGGCGAGCACGTGGCCGAGCAGCGCGCCCGTCGGCAGCGCCAGCAGGCCCGCACAGAGCCCGAGCAGCGCCGTCTGGCCGAGCACGAGGAGGCCGACCTGCCGCGGTCGCGCGCCGAGGCAACGCAGCAGTCCGACCTCGGCGCCGCGTTCGAGCTGCAGCGTCGCGAACGCCGAGTAGATGCCGAAGAACGCGACCAGCAGGCACAACAGGCGCATCACGCCCGTGATCGCGAACGTGCGGTCGAAGATCGCGAGTGAGCCCAGGCGCAGCTCGCGCTGCGACCGGATGCCGACGTCCTGTTCGGCCGCGGCCGCGGCGCGCGCGCGCAGTTCGGCCAGCGACGCGTCGACATCGGTGCCCGGCTTCGTCTCGAGCGCGAGCGCGGTGATGCCGCCGCGCAGATGCGCGTCGAACCAGGCCTTGCCGGCGAGCACCTCGCCGCGTTCGTTGCCGTAGTCGCGGTAGATCGCGAGGATCGGCAACACCGCCGCGCCGCGTTCGGTCGCGACGGTCAGCGCGTCGCCGACCGCGAGCTGCCAGCGGAAGGCGAGCGGCTCCGAGACCCAGACGCCCTCACCGCGCGGCAACGCCTCGCGCGCGACCCCCGGCGCCGCGACCAGGAACGGGAACGACGCGAGCACGGCCGGCGTCGGGTCCATGCCGACGAGTTCGACCTCCCCTTCGCCGGACCCCGACCGCAGCATCGCGCGCGTGCGCTGGTACGTCGACGCGGCCGCGACCTGCGGCGCCGTGCGCAGGGCCGCGACGACCTCGGGCGCGAGCACCGAGGAGCCGCGCTCGTCGACGCCTCCCGGCACCGACACGTAGACGTCGGCCGGCAGCACCTGCGTGAGCCAACCCGCGACGCTGTCGCGGAAGCTGCCGACGAGCGTGGCGAGACCGAGCGTCGCCGCGATCGCGAGCACCATCGCCGCCACCGGCAGCGCCAGGTGGTCGCGCGCCGCCGCCGTGCTGCGCACGACGTAGCGCACGAACGGTCCCGCACCGCGCACGCCCGCACCCGCACCCCACAGCAGGCACCCCATCGCCGCGGGCACGAGCAACACGGCCGCGGTCAGCATCGCGAGCACGCCGAGATAGGCCTGCACGAGACCGGCTCCGGCCGTGAGCAGGAGCCACAGCGCGAGGCCCGCCGCCGACACCGCGGCCCACAGCTGCCGCCGCGTGCGCCGCCGCGGTTCGTGGTGGTGCTGCACGAGCACCTCGCGGGCGGGCACGCGCGCGGCCGCGAGCGCCGGCCCGAGCCCGGCGCACGTCGCGACCGCGGTGCCGAGCAGCACGCCGAGCAGCAGCACGGCGCCGTCGACGTGCACGCCGTGCAACGCGAACGTCGCGTAGTGGTCGTTGAGCGTGCGCGCGAGCGGATCGAGCAGCACCTGCGCGAAGGCCACGCCGAGGCCGGCGCCGAGCAGGCTGCCGAACAGCCCGAGCACGGCGGCTTCGAGCGTGACGACGACGCCGAGGCTGCGCGGCCGCGCGCCGAGCGCGCGCAGCACGCCGAACGACGGCCGCCGCGCCGCGACCGAAAGGCGCATCGTCTCGTGCACGAGGAACGCGCCGACCAGCAGCGACAACAGGCTCAGCGCACGCAGGTTGATGCGGAAGCCGCGCGCGAGCTGCGCGAGCCCGCCCCGATTGGCCCCCGCGGCGACGATCTGCACGCCGGGCCCGAACGCCGCCGCGACGGCCGCCAACGCCGCCTGCTCGGTCATGCCGTCGGGCAGCAGCTCGGGCGCGAGGCGCAGGTCGAGGCGATCGATGCGATCGAGCCGGCCCGTCCATTCCTGCGCGGTCGCGATGTCGACGACGAGCACGTCCTCGAGACCCGCCGCGACGAGCGGCGGCGGCGCGAGCACGCCGAGGCAGGTGCCCACGTGCGGCCGGCCGCCGAGCGTCACGCGCAGCGTGTCGCCGGGGCCGAGCCCGAGCCGCTGCAGCAACGGGGCCGTGGCGACGAAGCCGCCGGGTGTCGTCAGCAGCGGCCCGAGCGGCAGGCTCTCGTGCTCGGCACCGGCCGGGCTCGACCAGGGTCGCAGCTCGACGTCGGCGAGCGGATCGATGCCGAGCACGCGCAGCACCGTGCGTTCGGGCCGATCGGGCACGCGCGCGACCGCGCGGATCGCGGGGGCGACGCCGCGGCCACCGAGCGCGCGCTGCACCAACACGTAGCCTTGCACGGGCAACCCGCGCGGACCGTCCTGCACGGTGTGCGTCGCCGAACCGGCGACGGCCTCGAGCGCGAGGTCGAACGCCCGTTCGGCGGTGCGCTGCGACAGCTGCATCGCACAGAGCAGCGCGGTGCCGAGCGCGATGCCGGTCAGCGTCAGCAGCGTCTGCAACGCATGGCGGCTGTGGTAGCGCAGACCCTGGCGCCACAGCAGGCTCACGGGCGCACCTCCGCCTCGGCGTGCAACACGCCGCCCTCGAGCCGGAGCCGCCGATCGCAGATGGCGGCCGCCTCGCGACTGTGCGTGACCACGACGAGCGCGCAGCCGTGCCCGCGCCGCAGTTCGTCGAGCAGCGCGAGCACGTCGCGCGCCGAGCTGTCGTCGAGGTTGCCGGTCGGTTCGTCGCAGAGCAGCACGCAAGGCCGCGTCGCGAGCGCCCTGCCGACCGCGACGCGCTGCTGTTCGCCGCCCGAGAGCACCTCGGGCCACGCGTGCGCGCGGTCGGCGAGGCCGATGCGCGCGAGCAGTTCGGCGACGCGCGCGCCGGTACCGGCCGCCGCGTGGCCCGCGAGTTCGAGCGGCAGCGCGATGTTCTCGGCGACGGTCAACGTCGGCAGCAGGTGGAACGACTGGAAGACGAAGCCGATCTTCTGCGCGCGCAACGCGGCGCGCGCGCGTTCCCCGGCCGCGACGACGTCGACGCCGGCCGTCCGGATGGCGCCCGCATCGACGTCGTCGATGCCCGCGATCAGATTGAGCAGCGTCGACTTGCCCGAGCCGCTGCGGCCCAGGATCGCGACCGCCTCGCCGGCATCGACGGTGAGGTCGACGCCCGCGAGCACGGGGCGCACGGTGCCACCCTCGTGCACGGACTTGTGCACGTTGCGCATGGCGACGATCGGGTCAGCTGGCTCGGGCACGGGGCGGCATGTTCGCACATGCGCGGCGTCGGGCGTGCACGTTCCTGCCGGCGCTGTGCGGGCGAGTGTGGGGGAAGATGGCCGTGTGACGCGTCCACCTTGGCGCCGCCAGGATGCCCCGCACGATCCGGCGGCGCCCTTGCTCTCGCCCCCCTCGGCGCGCGCGCCCGGTGCTTCACAGCCAGCCCCCCGGTACAATCCCCGCATGCCGCTCCGCAGGCTGCAGGTCGACATGGAGTCCATCCTCGACGCGATGGACGCCTACGGCGACGCGCCCGACGCCTACCTGCACCTCGCCACGGGCCGCATCGAGTTGCTGCTCGATCCGCTGATCACGGGCGAAGACCCCGACTTCGACCCCGACGAAGAGCAGTGGGTCGAGATCCCGCGCCGCGAGGCGCACGAGGCGCACGGCCTCATGGAGACCTTCGCCGAGGCGCTCGACGAACCCGACATCCAGCAGCAGCTGTTCGTGGCGCTCGACGGCAAGGGCTCCTTCGCGCGGTTCCGCCACGTGCTCGCCAACCACCCGGACCTGCGCGCGCGCTGGGAAGCGATGGATCACGACGACCTGCTGCAGCGCGCCATCGAGTGGTTCACCGAGCTCGGCATCGAGCCGCTCTACGAGCTCCGCCGCACACCCAAGCTCGCGGCCGTACCAGCCGCGACGCCAGCCCGCCCGAACATCACCTTGACTGACCTGCTCGTGCTCGGCGGCCCCGGCGGCAAGACCGAACTGCTCGAGGGTCGCGTGCCGCGCCAGTACGTCGCGGCCACCGCGGAACGTGCGCACAAGCTCTTCGCGAGCCTGGCGCGAGAGATCGCCGCGCAGGAAGGCGTCGCCTGGCGCAAGCGCCTGCTCGAGGGCCGCAACGACTTCAGCCTCGGCCGGTACCATCTCCGCGTCGAAGGCCGCGTCGTGCGGCTCGAGGTCGAGATGCCACCGCCGATCTGGGACGACTTCCGGCGCGGCTGACGGCTGGGCAATTCGGTCGCGCGCCCCGGCATTGGCCCGGGCGGCCCCATGACGTTTGCCCCCGCCGCGACGTCCGCCTACCCTGGCGCCCCCGACCGCCGCCCATGAACGCCTTCGCCTACAACCACCTCGACGAGTCCCTCGCCACGCAGCTGATCGCCAAGGCCGGCCTCGGCGACGTCGACCGCAAGGTCCAGAACGGCGAACGGCTCTCGCCCGACGACGGCGTGCGCCTCTACGAGACGCCGCACCTCGCCGCGCTGGGCCTGCTCGCGCACCGCGTGCGCATGCAGAAGCACGGCCGCAAGGTGTTCTTCAATGTCAACCAGCACGTCAACTACACGAACATCTGCATCTACTCGTGCAAGTTCTGCGCGTTCGCGGCCAAGGAGGGCGAAGAGCGCGCCTACCTGATGACGCCGTCGATCGTCGAGCAGAAGGTGAAGGAACAGCTGCACCGCCCCGTCACCGAGGTGCACATGGTCGCCGGCATCCACCCGACGATGCCGTACGAGTACTACCTCGACGTCGTGCGCGCCGCCAAACGCGCGCGGCCCGACATCCACGTCAAGGCGTTCACGATGGTCGAGATCGAGCACATGCTCAACATCTCGGGCAAGAGCGAAGACGAGGTGTTCGCCGACCTGCGCGAAGCGGGCCTCGGCAGCTGCCCCGGCGGCGGCGCCGAAGTGCTCACCGACCGTGTGCACAAGGCCGTCTTCCGCGAGAAGATGGGCCCCGACCGCTGGCTCGCGACGGCGCGCAAGGTGCAGAAGCACGGCTTCAAGATGAACGCGACGATGCTGTACGGCCACATCGAGCGGGTCGAGGAGCGCGTGCAGCACCTCGTCAAGCTGCGCGAGCTGCAGGACGAGTGCGGCGGCTTCATGGCCTACATCCCGCTGGCGTTCTGGCCCTACCACACCGACCTCGCCAACTTCGGCCACGTCACGACGGGCTGGCTCGACCAGCGTTCGATCGCGGTCGCGCGGCTGATGCTCGACAACTTCCCGCACATCAAGGCCTACTGGATCATGCTGACGCAGGAGTCGGCGCAGACCGCGCTGAGCTTCGGCGCCAACGACATCGACGGCACGGTGACCGAGGAGAAGATCACGCACGACGCCGGCACGACCGAACCGCAGTCGCTGAACGAAGCGCAGATCGCGCACCTGATCCGCGAAGCCGGCTACGAACCCGTGCAGCGTTCGACGGTCTACGAAGAGATCGGCGCGGCGGCGGACGCCTGAGCGGCGCCGACTGCGCCGGGCCGTTTGACGGCCCGGACGATCGCGTCTAGCGTGCCCCTCCGCACCCTCGAGGCTCCGAGCGCAGCCATGCAGTCCACGACCCACGGTCTCTTCACCAGCTTCTGGCTCCTCGCACTGCAAGCGCCGCTGGCGACCCAGACCATGACGATCGGCTCGGCGGCGCCGCCGCTGTCCATCGCCCACTGGATGAAGGGCAGCGAGGTCACGACGTTCGCACCGGGACAGGTCTACGTGCTCGAGTTCTGGGCGACCTGGTGTGCGCCGTGCGTCGCGAACATGGAGCACCTCTCGAAGCTGCAGGAGACCTACGGCGACCGTGGCGTGCACGTCATCGGCCTCAGCGACGAGCCGCTGCAGACCACCGTGCATTTCCTCTGCCACGCCTGCGACAAGCAGGGCACGCGCCAGGACGAACGCGTGCGCTACGCGCTCGCGACGGATCCCGATCGCTCCGTGCACGAGGGCTACTTCGAGGCCGCCGGCCTGCGCGGCATCCCGGCGTGTTTCGTGATCGGCAAGACGGGTTGCATCGAGTGGATCGGTCATCCCAAGGACCTCGATGCCGTGATCGAGGCCGTCGTCACGGACACCTGGGATCGCGCCGCACACCTGGCCAAGGTCGAGGCCCGACAGGAGGCGACGAAGGAGTTCCGCGAGGCGCGCCGCCAGCTGGCAGCGGCGATGAAGGACCAGCGTTGGGACGACGCGCTGCTCGCGCTGCACGTGCTCGAGCACGAGCCCGACGAGGGCGACCTCTCGGTGCCCGCGATCGCCGGCATCCTGCTGAGCCGCAAGAAGGACCACGAGGCCGGCATGGCCTACGTGCGCCGCGTCACGAAGCAGCACTGGAACGACGACTCGTGGCTGCTCTACCAGATGGCCTGGCTGCTCTCGGGCCGCGACGACTTCCCGATCGCCAAGGACAAGCTCGACCTGGATCTGGCGCTCAGCTACGCCGAGCGCGCCGTCGAACTCGATGCGTATGACTACTACTGCACGATGCTGGCGAGCATCCGCGCGCAGCGCGGCGAGTTCGAGGCGGCCTGTGCCGCGCAGCAGCGCGCGATCGACGTGCTCGAGTCCAAGCGGCCCAAGATCCTCATGACGGAGATGGAGCGCTTCGAGGCCGAGCTGGCGTCGATGCGGCAGACGCTCGAGAAGTACCGCGCGAACGGGAAGTAGGTGCCTGGCCGCGGGCCCGCGATCGGGCCCTTGGTGACCTGCTCGATTGCGCCACGGACGAACGTGGCGGCGACAGCGGTGCCGGAGTCCTGCTCGAACCGACCGCGCGCGATTCCCGTGCACACAACCACTGGCGCACGTGCGCAGCACGAGGAGCACCGAGCGCTATCATGTCGGTCATGCCTCGGCCGAACGTCACGACCGCCGAAGAACTGTTGTCCCTGCGCGAGCCAGGGTTCCGCCACGAACTCGTGCGCGGCGAACTGCGTCGCATGAGCTGCGCGGGATACTGGCACGGTGCCGTCGCCGGCCGGCTCGCCGCGCTGATCGGCACCCATGTGCTGCGGCAACGCCTCGGCATGACCTTCGGCACCGATACCGGCTTCCTGCTCGAACGGAACCCCGACACGGTGCGCGCGCCCGACCTTGCGTTCGTTGAGCGGGAACGCGTGCCGGCGCAACCCGGACCCGGCTACTTCCCGGGCCCACCCGACTTCGCGGTCGAAGTCATCTCGCCGAGTGACGAGCTCGCGGACGTGCACGAAGAGGCCGTGTTCTGGCTCGAGCACGGTACGCGACTGGTGTGGGTCGTCGACCCCAAGGCGAACCGGGTCACCGCCTACCGGAGCAAGAACGACGTGCGCGTGTTCGCGGTCGGCGACAGGCTCGAGGGCGGCGACGTCGTGCCAGGCCTGTGCCTGTCCGTGCGCGAGATCTTCCCGTCTCTCGACGTCGGGTGACTCCGGTCGCACCTCGCGCGCCCGCTTCCTGGCACGCCGCCGAGGCGGACCGCCGTGCGCTACCCGCCGAGACCGGGCCGGCCGGCGACCTGCAGCACCGAAGCCGCCACCTCGCGCGCGAGCGCGCGCGAACCCGCCGCCGTGAAGTGTACGTTGGCGCGCTGGCCGATCTGTGCGAGGCGCGGCAGCGCGAACGCATACAGGTCGTCCACCGGCACTCCGGCCTCGGCCATGACGCGCCTGGCGATGTCGTTGTAGGTCACGACGTCGGCGGGCGCGCGAAACGGGCGCACGCGTGCTTGCGGCACCGGCGTCGTCGTCGCGAAGACGAGTCGGGCCCCGGTCTGCTGCAGCGCGGCGAGCAGCACACGCAGCTGGCATTCGTAGCGCTCGGGATCCGCCTGGTGCGGATCGGCGGGATCGTCCGAGTTCGCGCCGGTGCCCGCGTGCACGTGCTTGAGGTCGTGTAGACCGAAGTTGAAGTGGATCACGTCCCAGTGCCCCCCGTCGAGTGCGAGCCAACGCTGCACGTGCTCGACACCGTGGTTCGTGCCCGCGCAGTTCTCAGCCCGCACACCGTCCGCCTGCATCGGCCGCACGACCGTGGCCCGACCGGCGAGCAGCTCCTGCACGAACGGCGTGTAGCCGATCGAGATCGAGTCGCCGAGCAGCAGCACGTGCAGGGGTTCGTCGAGCGGAGCCGGCGCCGCGGCGTGGGGCGCTGCGCAACCGGCGAGGAGCAGCGCGAGCCCTGCGAGCACCGGGCAGGCATGGAACGGCTTCATGGCACGCGCAGCATCACCGCAGCGGGCGCGAGAACAAGCACGCGGTCGCGGCGAACCGCCCGGGGGACATTTCCCAACCGCGATCCCGCGAGTCCGTCCGCGGCTATCCTGAACACCCCACCACCCCGAGGTGTCCCGATGCAAACAACCGCTCGACTCCTGTTCGCCGCAGTCGCCGCGAGCGCGGCCCTGCCGGCCCAGTGCCCGTTCCAAACCGTGACGACCCAGTCGCTTGCACCCGGCTGCAACTTCGCGTCGACGGGTCTCTGCGCCATCGTCGCGCTGCCCACCACGCTGACCACGACGCTCGACACGACCAACTGCCGGCTCGACATCAGCGTGAACGCGTTCGAGGGCTGCGGCGCGACCGTGCCGCTGCGCGCGCTCGTGTTCGGCACGCAGCAGGTGTTCGTGCCGCTGCCGGAGTTCGGGGCCACGTGCGCGCTGCACGTCGCGCCGATCGCGATGCTCGCGACCGCGTCGGGCCCGTTCTCGCTGAACCTGCCGCCGGGCCTGAGCTCGCTGAGTTTCCTCGTGCAGGGTGCGGCGCTCAGTGTGCCGCCGTTCGCGATCGGCAACATCCTGACGCTCAGCGACGCGCAGTCGATCGACCTGCAGTAGTGCCCGTCGCCGCGGGGCGATCAACGCCACCGCGCGAGCGCCACGACGAACGCGAGCAGCGAGGTGCCGAGCAGCACCGAGTAGACGCTCGTCATGGTCTCGGCGAAGCGCAGCGGATGTTCCTGCACCGCGTGCCCGCCGAAGTGCATCGAGACGAGCGCCGCCGTCACCGTCATGCCGGCGAACATGCCGATGCTGCGCGACTGCGACGCGAGCGCCGAAGCGAGGCCGCTCCTGGCCCCGTGCATGCTGCCCATGATCGCGGCGAGATTGGGCGACGAGAACAGGCCGAAGCCGACGCCCTGGGCGATCAGCACCGGGACGACGTGCCAGACCGCGACCTCGGCCGAGAGCTGCGTACCGAGCGCCGAACTGAGCACGACCGCGAGCACGCCGAACGCCGCGACGACCTGCGGCCGCATGCGGTCCGCGAGCCGGCCCGCGAACGGCGCCACGCACGCCATCACGAGCGAACCGATCGCGAGCAAGAGGCCGGCCTGCTCGGACGGCAGCGCCTTCGTGACCTGCAGGAACAGGCTCAGCATGAAGATCGAGCAGTAGGCGTTGAGGTAGAGCAGCATCTGCACGAGCAGGGCGCGGCAGAGCGGACCGTTGCGCACGAGTTCGCGCAGGTCGAGCAGCGGCCTGGCGATGCGCAGCTGCAGCCAGAGGAACGCGAGCAGCAGGGCGGCACCGGCGCCGCCCGAAGCGAACGCCAGCGACGCGTGCTGCAGCGACGACGTCGCGTAGACGAGCGTGCAGACCGCGACGACGAGCAGCACGAGGCTCGGCCAGTGCACCCACGCGCCCGGCGAATGCCAGCGCGAGCGCATGCGCCCGAGCAGCGGCAGCGCGCCGACGAGGATCAGACCCGCGCCGACGAAGAAGACCGCGCGCCAGCCGAGGTGCGCCACGACCGCGCCGGCGGTGAATGGACCGAGCGACAGGCCCGCGTAGGCGACCCCGAGCAGCGCGCCGAAGACCTTGCCGCGCTGCCCGACGGGCACGAGTTCGACGAGGATCGCGGGCCCCGTCGCGCCGCACACCGCCGCCATCGCCCCCTGCAGGAAGCGCAGCACGAGGATCGAGGCCGCGTCCGACACGAGGCCCGTCACGAAAGTGAGCACGAGGAACGCGAGCAGCCCCCACTTGTACAACGAGCGCCGGTCCGCGGCGTCGGCGAGCCGTCCGGCCGGCAGCAGGAACGCCGCGCTGCTGGCGAGGAACGTCGTCTCGACGAGGCCGAGCTGCACAGCCGACATGTGCAGCTGTGCGCCCATCGCGGGCAGCGCGACGGCGACGCCCGAGAACAGGAACGGCGGGCCGAACTGCGCCGCGACGATCGACCAGACCAGCAGGCGGACGCTCGGCGCCACTTCCGACGCGGGCGACGTTGCAGGCGGAGCAGGCACGGCCCACAGGCTATCGGCGCGCCGCGGCGGTTCCATGCGTCGACATCGCCCGCACGGCCGCCGAGAATCGCAGAAACCTGAATCCGCTGCGCGCGCATCGGCAGGTGATGGCTGTGTCGATGTCGAGCCCCGAACTACAGCCGTGCCCCGCGCCGTTCCAGCCGGCGCCGCCGCCCGAAACGGGTTGGGTGCACCGGCACGCGCGCGGCGTGTTCCGCTTCCTGCGCACGCTCGGCGCGCCGATCGCGGTGGCCGAGGACCTGACGCAGGAAGCGTTCGTGATCGCGTGGCGCAAGCAGAAGCAGGACCTGCCGGCGGCCGCGCTCGCCACGTTCCTGCAGCGCACGGCCAAGCTGTCGTGGCTCGAGCATTGCCGCGACCGACGCCGCGAAGGACGCGCCCGCGCGGCCGTCGCCGAGCGCCTGTGGCAGCAGGAATGCGCACACGACGGCGGCGACGCGTTCTCGACCGCGGTGCAGCGATGCCTCGCGCAGCTCGCACCGCGCGCGCGACAGGCCCTCGAACAGGTCTACGGCGAAGGTGTCGATCGCGACGCCGTGGCCGCGCGACTCGGACTGCAACCCAATGGTCTCAAGATGCTGCTGCAGCGAGCCCGACAGACCGTGCTCGGGTGCGTCAGGAGGAATCCATGAACGACGACGAAGATCTGGCCGGCCGGCATCTGCTGGCGATGGCATTGAGCGACGAGCGGCGACCGGCGGACCTCGAGGCCCGCATCCTCGCACGACTCGCCGCCGACCCCACGGTCGCTCGCGCACACGCGGGCCGCTGGCTCACGGCGGCGGCGCTGCTGCTCGGCACGATCGCGGTGGTCGGCGTGTCCCTCGTCATGCCGCACGATGCGGCATCGAAGCCCGCGCTGGCCTGGGCCCAGGACCCACAGGCGAAGCAGGCTGCGGCCGTGCCGAAGGTCACGGACGCAGACCTGCCCGAACGCGCGCGCTACTCGTTCGACGGCCGGCCCGCGCTCGACTGCCTCATGGAGGTCGCCAAGGCATCGGGCCTGCCGTTGGTCAGCGACGTTCGCGAACAGATCGTGCACGTCGCACTCGACGCGGCGACGCCGCGGCAGGCGCTCGAGGCGATCGCGCGCGAAGCCGATGCACACCTCGAGTCGTACGGAGGCGTACTCACCGTCGTGCCGGGAAAGCGCGCCGCCGAGACGCTGCTGACCATGCACCGCGAGGCCACGCCCGTCACCACGCTGCTCGACCTGATCGCCCACGAAGCACACCTGAACCTCGTCGTCGGGCCGGACGTCGCGGGTGCCGTCGCGGTCGACGTGACACGATGCGCCTGGCGCGACCTGCTGCCGCTGCTCGCCGGAGCCGTCGGCGCCGAGGTCGAGGGGCTCGGCACGGTGCTGCACGTGCGGCGCAAGGCACAGGCGCCAGCTCCGCGCACGTACTTCGCCTACGACCGCACGCCGACGGCAAAAGTGCTCGACACGATCGACAAGATCACGGGCACGAAGCTGATCGACGAAGGCGGGATCACGGGCAGCGTGTCGGTCCGCGTCAAGGACCAGCCGGCGCTCGACGTGCGGCAGGCGATCGCCGCGACCCAGGGCTGCGAGGTCATCGAGGTGCGCGGCCAGCCGGTGTGGCGCCGATCCGGGCGGTAGGGCCCGACGCGTGCGGGGTCGCAAGAACCGGCGCGCGGCAGGTTAATTTTCGGCGTGCATTTGCCGGCCGCGTGCGCGGCTGCTCCGCTGCCTCGTGCTTCGCGACCGCGGCAACGTGCCGCGCGCGCCGAACGATCCCCCGACCGAACCGCCATGCGTGCGCTCGCCCCGTTGTCCGCCGGCCTCGTGCTGGCCGTCGTTCCCCCGGCCTGCTCGAGCAGCAACGACGCCGGCGGGCTCGCGGCTGCCGACTTCGAGGGCGAATGGCAGGTCACGTTCACGACGACCGACCTGCATGGCCAGCTGTGCGGGGGGTCGATGGAGGAGTCCGCGGTCGGCGCCACCGAGTTCGCCAGGATCGAGATCCGCACGGTCGACGGCGTCGTGATGTTCCAGCGGTCCGGCGACGAGGCCTTCCCGCTCGATCTGAGCGGCGACCGCGCGCGCGGCACGCTCGAGGTGAAGGAATCGCGCAACACCACGACGTCGACCGTCGAGCTGCAGATCGTCGATGGCAGGCTCGTGGGCACCGAGGTCGCGACGGCGACGACGAAGAGCGGCACCGTCACCGTGACGCAGTGCCGGCAGACGCTCGCGGTCGACGGCGTGCGCGCGACGGCCTCGCCGTTCAACGGCGTCTGGCAGGTCACGCAGACGGTCACGGAGCTGACCGGCGGCGCCTGCACGGGCTCGCCCGGCGAGATGGTGATGTCCGAGGTCCACATCGTCGTCGGCGGTTCGACCGCGACGCTCGCGACCGCCGGCGAAGAGCCCGTCGTGCTGGCGCTGCAGGGCGGCCGCCTGTCGGGAACGAACGGCGACGACACGATCCAGATCGAACTCACGTCGAGCGACTCGTTCTCGGGCACGGTGACGAGCACGTTGCCGCCGGCGAGCCCCAGGGTGTGCACGATCGTCTACTCGCTCGAGGGCACGCGGCTCGGCTATTGAGGTGCCGTTCAGTTGACGCGGCGCGAACGGCCCTGCCAGTACGGTTCGCGCAGGATGTGCTTCTGGATCTTGCCGCTCGGCGTGCGCGGCAGCGCGCGCGTGAACTCGACGCGGCGCGGCACCTTGAAGTCCGCCAGCTGCGTGCGCACGTGCGCCAGGATCTCGCCCTCGCTCGCGGTCGCGTTCGCCCGCAGCACGACGAGCGCGATCGCGAGCTCGCCCCAACGTTCGTCGGGCACGCCGATGACCGCGGCCTCGGCGACGGCGGGGTGGCCGCACAGCACGCTCTCGATCTCGGCGGGGTAGAGGTTCTCGCCGGCGCTGCAGATCATGTCCTTGAAGCGATCGCGCACGTGCACGTAGCCCTCGTCGTCGAGCAGGCCGGCGTCGCCCGTGTGCACGTAGCCGTCGCGCAACGTCGCGGCGTTCGCTTCGGGGCGGCGCCAGTAGCCGAGCATGTTGGCCGGCGAACGGATGCAGATCTCGCCGATCTCGCCGGCCGGCAGGGGCCGGCCCTGCGCATCGACGACCTTGACGTGCACGCCGGGGTAGGGCCGCCCCGCCGCCTCGAGCAGGTCGTCGCGCCGATGGTCGTCGGGCCGCAGACAGACGGCGGTGTTGCCGGTCTCGGTCAGCCCATAGATCTGCGCGAAGCCGCAGCCGAACGTGCGCATCGCCTGCTGCAGGTTCGCGCGCGGGATCGGCGAGCCGCCGTAGACGATCGTGCGCAGCGACGAGAAGTCGGTCTGCGCGCAGTCGGGCTCGGACAGGCAGACCTGCAACATCGCCGGCACCATGCACGCACGCGTGACGCGGTGTTCGGCGATCGCACGCAGCACGCTCCAGCCCGCGAACACGGGCACGACGACGTTGCAGGCGCCGGCGTTGAAGCCGGTCATCGCCCACCACATGCCGCCGATGTGGAAGCTCGGGATCACCATCAGGCTCACGTCGTCGGGCTGCCAGCCGATCCAAGGGTCACCGACCTGCCGCATCGAGTCGATCACGGCGACGAAGCTCCGGTGCGCGAGCACCACACCCTTCGGTTTGCCGGTCGTGCCCGACGTGTACATCTGCACGGCCGGGTCGTCGCGTCCGACCTCGACGGGCGGCGGCGATGCATCGGCGGCCGCGAGCCAGGCTTCGTAGCTGCGCCGGCGGCCCGCGGCGGCTGCGCGGTTCTCGTCCAGCTGCACGCACAGCGCGATGCGCGCACAGCGCTCGAGCACACGTTCGCTCGTGTCGACGAACTGGCTGCCCACGAACAGCACCTCGACCTCGGCATCGTCGAGCTGGAACACGATCTCCGCGGCCGACAGCCGCCAGTTGAGGCCGACGACCACGCCGCCGGCCTTGGCGATGCCGAACACCACCCCGAACAACCGCGCGCTGTCGTGGTCGAGGATCGCGACGCGCGTGCCCTTCTGCACGCCGGCCGCCGCGAGCGCGCTCGCGACGCGGTCCGACTCGCGATCGAGCTCGGCGTAGCTCGTGCGTGTGGTGTGAACCAGCGCCGTCGCCTCGGGTCGCAGCTGGGCCTGACGACGAACGATGCCAGGGAGCGTGCACGGCGTCTCGGTCATGCCCGGACCAAGAGACCGGACCCCGTGCCCGCTGGCAAGCAGCCATCGCACGGCGCACGTGGTACCACCTTTGCTGATCCTCGCCGGCCCGACGCCACCGAACGGCGACCTCACGCTACGATCGCCATCTCAGTGGAACGCTTCCTGATCGCCGCCCGCCGCCGTCAGCAATCCGCCGGAGACCGTCGGCAGCCCGCTGCCGCCCCAGCATCTCGCCCATGAAGATCGCCCCCCGAACGCCCTTCGGCGCCGACGTGACCGGACTCGACCTGCGGCACCTGCAGCCGGAACACGTCGACGCGATCCGGGCAGCCGTCTACGAACACAAGCTGCTCGCGCTGCACGACGTCGAGCTCGAGGACGCCGAGTACGTCGCCATGGCGCGCCACTTCGGCACGCCGCAGCGCTACTTCCAGAGCCACTACCACCACCCGGAGTTCCCCGAGATCTTCGTCAGCAACAACGTGCCCATGGACGGCAAACGCGTCGGCGTCGCCGGCACGGGGCGCATGTGGCACTCGGACTACCAGTTCTTCCCGGAGCCGCTGCCGCTGACGTTCGTCTTCCCGCGCATCGTGCCGCCCGGCGGCGGGCGCGGCACGCTGTTCGTCGACATGGTCGACGCTGCCGCGCGGCTGCCCGGCCGGTTGCGCACCGCCCTCGCCGCCGCGCGCTGCTTCCACGACGCGGTGCTCTACTACAAGGTGCAGCCGTTCGACATCGACAAGGGCCTCGGCGAGCTCATGGAGGAGTTCCATCGCCAGGCGCCCGGTGCCGACCACCCGGCGATCATCCGGCACCCCGTGCTCGATCGCAGCGCGTTGTTCGTGAGCAGCGGCTTCACGACGCGCGTCGATGGCATGTCCCACGAAGCGAGCCGGCAGCTGCTCGCCGACACGTTCGCGTGGCTCGAGCAGGAATGCCCACCGCACACCGAGAAGTGGCATCCCGGCAAACTGCTGCTGTGGGACAACCGCCAGGTCATGCACCGCTCGTCGGGCACGCTGCACGGCGGGCCGAGCCGCAGCTACCGCATCGGCGTCTACGACGGCCTGCCGTTCTATCCCGGCCTGCCGGTCACCGGCGAGGACCAGCCGTGAGCGCGTCGGCGCCGCAACCGGCGCGCCTCGTCAGCCAGGTCGACGAGGCGCTGCGCCAACGTGTGCTGCGGCCGTACCTGCCGCACTGCCGCTACGTGCAGAAGGCGCGCCTGTCGCACGGCAGCGAACGCCGCCTGCCGCAGAGCAGCGATCCCGACTCGTGGCTGCGCCTCGACGCCGAGTGCGGCATCGACGACGTGTGCTACATCGAGGCGACCGGCCACTTCAACGCCGTCGAACTCAACATCACGTACAACCAGATGCTGTACCTGTGCCTCGCCGACTCGCTGCGCCGCGGCCTGTTGCCGGCGCCGGCCTGGAGCCTCGACGACTTCTTCCGCCACCAGCTGCCCGACGTGCTGATCGCCGAGTACAGCGCCCGCTTCCGCAGGCCGATGCAGTCGCACCGGTTCCGTTGCTGGATGGCCATCGAGTCGGTGCTCTTGCGCCCGCACCGCAACATGGCGCTGATGAAGACGCGCTGCGGCGGCTCCAACGACGGCGTGGACGCCTGTGAGGCGCAGGTCACGATCGCGCTCGTCGACTGGCCTTCGGCATGACGCAGGGGCGGGCATTCGAGCACCGCGGCGCGCTGCGGCAACGGCTCGCGGGGCTGCCCGCGGGCGCGCGCCGGCGCGAACTCGTGCGCGTCGTCTGCGAACGCGCCGCCGCGTTCCTGTCGCGCGCCGCCGCCGACGTCGGCCCGGCCTCGTCGTGGCCGGACCTCGGCTTCGATTCGCTGCGCGCCGTCGACTTCCGCAGCGAACTCGAGGCGGCGCTCGATCTGCAGCTGCGCTCCACGCTGCTGTTCGATCAGCCGAGCCCCGAAGCGCTCGCGGCGCACCTGCTCGAGGCCCTCGCCTTCGACGACGCCGCGCCCACCGCGGCGCCAGCACCCCGGGCGGCGCCAGCCGGGGCTGCGGCGATCGCCATCGGCGGCGCGGCCTGTCGC
>DASUFY010000303.1:0-3390 GCA_036274315.1 Planctomycetota bacterium
GACCTCGATGCCTACGAGGTGCGGCGCGGGCGCACCGTGCAGCGCCTGTCGCCGACCGAGACCGCGATGCTCGCGCTGCTGTGGCAGGAACGCGGCCGCGTCGTCGACCGCGCGCGCTTCCTGCGCGAGGTCTGGGGCGGCGCCAGCATCGGCGACCGCACCGTCGACACGCACCTCCTGCACCTGCGCCAGAAGATCGAACGCGACCCGAAGGCGCCCGTGCACCTGCTGACCGTGCACGGCGTCGGCTACCGGCTCGCGCTCGACGACGGCGGGGCAGGCGGCGGCGACGGCGACCAGGGAGCACGGCCTTGACGAGTGCGCGACACCGATTCGATCCACCCGCGACAGCCTGCGCTCGCACAGCCGGTCCGATGCAACCATGAACACACGCCTACGAACGACGCTGGCCGCGACCGTGCTGGTCGCGCTGGTTCCCGAGACGATCGCCGCCCAAGCGACGCATGGTGCCGATGCGCTGGCGCGCGCCACGCTGATCGAACAGCAGGAAGGCGACCTGAAGGCAGCCGAAGCTGCCTACCGCGCGCTGCTCGACGCGCAGCCGGCGCAGGTGCAGGCCGAAGCCGCGCTGCGGCTCGGCACGCTGCTGTGGCGGCTCGACCGCAAGCACGACGCCGAGCCGTTGCTCGAGCGCGCCGTGGCGCAAGGCGGCGACGTCGCCGCACGCGCGACGGCGGTGCTGCAGGGCCAGGACGAGGCCGGCAGACAGCAGGGCGAGCGCCTCGCCCGCGCGCGCTCGCTCGTCGAACGCGTGCTGTTGCTGACGCCCGATCGCGACGACGGGTCCGGGGAACTCCAGGCCACGGAGAACGAACTCGTCTGGCTCGGCGACGCCGCGGCCACGGCGCTCGGCGACCGGCTGCGCTCCTTGCGCAGTGACATGCTCAATCGTGCGCGCATGGCGTCGCTGCCATTCGCCCCGCAAGCACCGCCCCAACCGACCCAGCAAACGAGGCTCGCGGGTCTGCTGTGGCGCGTCGGCACGCCGCCCGCGCAGGCGTTCTTCACCGAGGTCGCCAGCGATCTCTCGCCGGAGTGGCGGTTGTGCATGGTCACCGAATGCGGTCGCGCAGCCGACGATCTCCTGCCGACCGCGCTCGCGTTCCTGCGCGACAAGGACCCGACCGGCGAAGTGCCGCGCAAGGTGCTCGTGCTGGCGGGGCGATGGTCGGTGCCCGACCTCGAGCGACTGCTGGCCGACGCTGCGCCGACGGCGCGCGCCGGCGGCCTCGACGGTCTGCGCCTGCGGTGGCCCGGACTCGGCGCCGACGAACGCGATGCAGTGCTTGCGAAGATCACGAGCCAGGTGCGAGCAGCCGTGCGCGAAAGCGATCCGCTCGTCGCGCGTTCCGCGTGCCGACTGCTGCAGGCCTTCGCCGAACACGGTCCGCGCGCCGGACGCGACCTCTGGCTCGCGGAGCTGCCGCAGTATCCGAGTGGACTCCGCCAGGAAGTGGATCACAAGGTCGCCGAGGGCATCGCGCTCGACGACGACGAGATGCAGCTCGCGCTGGCGGCCGGCCGCGCGCTGCAACACAGCGAGGACCGTTCGCGTGGAGTGGCTCGCGCCGAACTCGAGGTGCTGCTGGCCCTGCACCAGCCGGCCTGGTCGGCGCGCAGCGTCGATGCGCTGCTCGAACTGATCGAACTCGACTACTGCGGCTACCAAGGCACCGATCCACAATGGCTCGCACGCTTCTTCGCCCTGGCACAGCCAGCCCAGCTCGTGCGCTTCGTACGGGCGCTGCCGCACCTGCCGCTCGTGAAGCAGGCTCTGCAGCAGCTCGCCGCGATGGACCTGCCACAGGCTCTGTTCCCGGCGCTGCGCGACGTCATCGATCAGGTGCTCGCGACGCCGCCACCGACGTGGCGCGTCACGACCCGTGCACCGTTCCGGCGCGGCGGCGTGAAGGTCGAGGTGTCGGCGCCCGACCGGGACCTGCAGTCGCTGCTGTCGATCGTCGCCAGGACTGGATCCCCCGAAGCACCACCCTGGCTCAGCCAGTTCGTCGACCGCCTGCCCGCCGCCGCGGAGCACGTGGCGGGCGCCCTGCCGGAACTCTCCCGCGCCGGCGTCGGCGAACCCGCGCGCGTGGCCATGCGCAGGCTGCTCGTCTGGGAAGGCACGCCCGAGGTCGAACTCAGCGACGCAGCCCGGAGCATGCTCTTCGCCGAGCTCGCGCGCGTCGGCGACGTGCCGGCGATCGCGCTGTATGCGCGCGCATACGCACTCGGACTCGCGCGCACGCCGAATCGAGAACTCGCCGTGGAGGTCCTCGCGCAACCACGCAGCCCCGGCGACACGCAGGTCAGCCAACCGCGCGGGTACACGGACACCCAGCTGGTCGAGGTCTGGCGGTCCCTGCTCGCGTCGCCGGCCAAGGATGCCGTCTGGGGGGACCTGCTCATGGCGAAGTCCACGCCGCCGACGCTCGTGCTGCCGCTGATCGCGCCGGCATTGCCGACGCGTTGGCCGGCGGACGCACGACAGCGCAATGCCTGGTGGAACCTGCTCAGCGCGTTCGGTCGCGTCACCGTCGACGAACTGGCCGCCGACCCCACGCTGCGCGCCTCGATCGGCACCCTGCTCCGCGCCCCGCAACCCGAGCTCGCATGGAGTGTGCTCGTACAACTGCGTCCCGACGTCTGTGCGCAGTTCGCGAGCCAGGCGCGCGACCTGATGCGCACCGCGGCCAACCCCGAGAGTCTGCGGCCGACGTTGCGGCGCGCGGGCATCGAACTGTCGACCGACGACTGGCTCCTGATCCTGCGTCGCGCCACCGGCAACAACCTGACAACCGCGTTCGCGGCGCTGCCGCTGCCGTGCCCGCCCGCACTCGTGCGCGAGGTCGAAGGCATGCTCGGCAACGAGGACGCCGACGTGCGCGCCGCCGCGTGCACCGCGCTGGCACGCCTGCAGAGCATCGACTCCGTCGCACCACTGCTGCAGGCGTTGCGCGACCCGGCCGACATCGTGCGCACCGCCGCGACGACCGCGCTGCAGAGCATCCGCTTCCAGCAGGAGCAGCAGGCGTTCTGGGCCAACGCGAAGTCCGGCATCGACGTCAGCGCCGCGAGTGCGACGGCGAAGCTGCTGCTGCAGGCGAAGCCCGGCGAAGCGAAGGACCAGCGCCTGCTCGCGATCCGTTCGCTGGCCGTGCTCGGTACCGCCGAGGCGCTGCCGTACCTCATCGACTGGACCAAGGACGCCGACGCCGAGATCGCCGCAGCCGCGCGCGCCGCGGTCGCATCGATCCACTCAGCGGCCGAGGCCAGGAAGTAGTGCTGGCAGGATCGACGCCCGTGCACGCTCCGGTACACGGCGCTAGCATGCGCCGATGCTGCGCGACCGCCTGCTCGAACCGCTCC
>DASUFY010000304.1:0-14420 GCA_036274315.1 Planctomycetota bacterium
GGCCTCAACGACCCGAAGATGACCGGTGCGTTCAAGACGCCGACGCTGCGCGACATCGCCAAGACGGCGCCGTACCTGCACGACGGCAGCGCCAAGACCCTGGCCGAGGTCGTCAAGATCATGTCGTCGGGCGGCATCGACAACCCGCACAAGGACCCACTGATGCAGGACAAGCAGCTCAGCGACGACGAGCGCAGCCAGCTCGTCGCGTTCCTCGAGACGCTGACCGGCAACCAGACGTTCGAAGCGCCCAAGCTGCCGTAGCCGGGAACCGGCTTGCGGTCGACGGAGCGGACACCGCAGCGTTACGCCCCGGGAACACCGCGTCACCGATGTGACACCCGGGGTCGATCTGCGCAGCGCATCGACGCGGTCTCGGACTTGCCAGCGGCGGTCGCGATGCGCCAGGATGCCGCCGTGACCGACGCTGCCCCAGCCGCTCCCCTGCGGGTGTTGATCGCCGACGACGAGGAGAGCATGCGGCACTTCCTGCAGAAGGGCCTGCGCCGGCTCGGTCACGCGACCGAGGCCGTCGCCAACGGCGACGACGCGGTCGGCCGCTGGCTCGAAGGCCCGTACGACCTCGCCGTGCTCGACCTCAAGATGCCGGGCACCGACGGCCTCGCCGCGCTCGCGCGCATCCGCTCGGCCGACCCGGACGCGATCGTCGTGCTGATGACGGCCCACGGCACCATCGCCACCGCCGTCGAAGCGATGCACCTGGGCGCCGCCGACTTCGTGACCAAACCGTTCTCGCTCGACGAGCTGCAGCTCCGGCTCGAGCGCGCCGTGCAGCTGCGGCGCACGACGCGCGAGAACCGCAACCTGCGATCGATGCTCGAGCAGCCGAGCGTGCGCAAGGGACTCGTCGGCCAGAGCCCGGCCATGCGCGACCTGCTGCGGCAGCTCGACCTGCTGCGCGACTCGACCGCGACCGTCCTGCTGACCGGCGAATCGGGCACCGGCAAGGGGGTCGTCGCCAAGGCGCTGCACCTCGACTCGCCGCGCAGCGACGGCCCGTTCGTCGCCATGAACTGCGCCGCCGTGCCCGACACCCTCGTCGAGAGCGAGCTGTTCGGCCACGAACCGGGCGCGTTCACGGGGGCGCGCACGGCGCGCGCGGGGCTGCTGTGCCGCGCCCACCGCGGCACGCTGTTCCTCGACGAGATCGCCGACATGAGCCCGGCGATGCAGGCCAAGCTCGAGCGCTTCCTGCAGGAACGCGAGTTCGTGCCGCTCGGCGGCACGAAGCCCGTGCGCGTCGACGTGCGCGTGCTCGCCGCCACCAACCGGGACCTGCCGGCGATGGCAAAGACCGGCGCGATGCGACCCGACCTGCTGTGGCGCCTCGACGTCGTGAGCCTGCGCGTGCCACCGTTGCGCGAGCGGCGCGAGGACGTGCCGCTGCTGATCGCGCAGAACCTGCAGCGCCTGGCGAGGCACGGGCGGCCGACGCCGTCGCTGACGCCCGACGCCATCGGCGCCATGATCGCCTACGACTGGCCCGGCAACGTGCGCGAGCTCGAGAACGTCGTCGAGCGCATGGTCGTGCTGGCCGGCGAACGCACCGAGCTCGGCATCGGCGACCTGCCGCGCGAGCTGCGCGGGCCCGGCGATGGCCCCGCCGACGCGGCCGACGACTCGTACGACGCGGCGCGCGCGCGCTTCGACCACATCTACTTCACGAACCTGCTGCGCCGTTGCGGCGGCAGCATCACCGAAGCGGCCCAGCGCGCGGGCATCTCGCGCGGCCACCTGCACCGCCGCGTGCGCGAACTCGGCTGCGACGCCGACGCCGCGCGACAGGCGGGCCGCACGGGGCCGGCGCCGTCCGGCGACGGGGCGTGACGCCGGCGGCACGGTCCTTGCCAAAGGGCGGGCCGCGACCATGATCTGCTCCTCCCCGTGCCTTCCCTCCAGCGGCGTACTCGGCCTGGCCACACTGATGCTGGTGGCGCTCGCGGCGTGTCAACCGGCCAACGAGCACAGCAAGCCACCCGACATCACCATGCCCGTTCCGCCGCCGTCGGCCACCCAGCCGGTGCAGATGGAAGGCCTGCACAACGTCGTCACCTACGTGCCGAACCTCGTCTGCGGTGGCGTGCCGGAGGGCGATGAGGGCATGGCGACGCTCGCGGCGATGGGCGTCAAGACGATCGTCTCGGTCGACGGCGCCGCGCCCGACGTCGCCGCCGCCGAACGGCGCGGCCTGCACTACGTGCACCTGCCGGTCACCTACGACACGATCACGCCCGAACGGCAGAAGGAGCTCGCGCAGGCGATCAGCAGCTGCGAGGGCCCGATCTACGTGCACTGCCACCACGGCAAGCACCGCAGCGCCGCGGCGCTCGGCTCGGCGCTCGTGCTCGCGGGCAAGCTGACGCCGGCGCAGGCCGAAGTGCGCATGCACGTCTCGGGCACGGCGAAGGACTACACGGGCCTGTGGCAGGCCGTCGAAACGGCGAAGCCGCTGCCCGCGGCCGAGCTCGTCGTCGACGCCGCGCGCTTCCCGAGCGTGAGCAAGGTGCGCGGCATGGTCGCGACGATGGCCGAGATCGACAGCGTGTTCGACCTCGTGCGCCAGGCGCAGAAGGCCGGCTGGAAGCCGCCGGAGGAGCACCCCGACCTCGTCGCCGCGCACGAGACCAGGCGCCTGCACACGCTGTTCGCGCAGCTGCCCGGCGATCCCGACAGCAGCAAGCACCCGGCCGACTACCAGGCGAAGCTCTCGGCGATGATCGACACCTGCGAGCAGCTCGACACCGCGGTTCGCGGCGGCGACGGCGCTGCCGCCGACGGCCTGTTGACGAAGGTCCACACGAGCTGCAAGGACTGCCACAAGACCTACCGCGACAACTGACCGCGAGCAGCCGCCCCATGATGCACCGCACGCCGCCGCCACCGATCGACCACCACCGAGCCCGCATGCACCCCACGATCACCTGTTCCCTGCTGCTGCCCCTGTTGGCAGGCTGCGGCGCCGAAGCGAAGACCGCCGGCCCGATGGTCTACGTCGCACTCGACGAACACTTCAGCCGACCCGTGCTCGAGGGCTTCGGCAAGCAGCTCGGCATCGAGGTGCGCCAGCGCCACGACTCCGAGGCCAACAAGACGGTCGGACTCGTGACCATGCTGCACGAGGAGCAGTCGCACCCGCGCTGCTCCGTGTTCTGGAACAACGAACTCGCGCACACCGTGCGCCTCGCGCAGCAGGGCCTGCTCGAGCCCTACGATTCGCCGGCCGCCCGCGACATCCCGGCCGCCTTCCGCGACCCGCAGCATCGTTGGACCGCGTTCGCGGCGCGCGCGCGCGTGCTGATCGTCAACACCGAGCTGCTGCCCGACGAGGCGCAGTGGCCGAGCAGCTACAAGGACCTCGTCGACCCCAGGTGGAAGGGCCGCTGCGCGATCGCCAAGCCGCTGACCGGCACGACGCTGACGCACTTCACGGCGCTGCGGCTGCTGCTCGGCGAGCAGGAGTTCACGAAGTGGCTCGACGGCATGGTCGCGAACGAGGTGCTGTTCCTCGGTGGCAACGGCCCGACGACGAGCGCCACGCGAGCGGGCCGCGTGGCCTGGGCCTTCACCGACACCGACGACTACAACGAGGCGAAGCAGAGCGGCTTCCCGGTCGCATGCGTGTTCCCCGACCAGCAGCAAGGTGGCATCGGCACGATGCTGATCCCCAACTCCGTCGCACTCGTCAAGGGTGGCCCCGACCCGACCGAGAGCAAGCGCCTCATCGACAAGATCCTCGCGCGCGAGACCGAGGCCCTGCTCGCCGCGGCCGCGAGTGCACAGATCCCGCTGCGCTCGGGCATCGTGGGTCCCGCCGATCCGTCGATCCACGCGTTCGGCACGTTCCACGCGATGGCCTGGGATCCCGAGGCGACCGCCAGCAACCTCGAAGGCTGCCTGCGCGACTTCGGCAAGCGGTTCGGAATGTGAACGGGCGACGCCGCAGCCTGCTGCCGACGCGGCTGCCGCTGTGGCTGGCGCTCGTCTTCCTCGGCACGTTCGTGCTGCTGCCGCTCGCCGTGCTGGCGGCGCAGACCGTCTGGGGCCCCGACGGCTTCACGCTCGAGGCGTGGCGCGCGCTCGCGAACGACCAGAACGCGACCACGCAGCTGCTCGCGACGCTGCGGCTCGGCCTCGCGGCAACGGCGCTGTCGCTGCTGCTCGGCGGCGGCCACGCCTGGGTGACGATCGCGCGCGACCTGCCCGGCGCCGGCTGGCTCGGCCCGCTCGGCGTCGCGCCGCTGGTCGTGCCGCCGATCTTCATCGCGATGGGCTTCGCCGACTTCGGCACCGTGTCGGGCTTCTGGCCGTGCGCCGTGCTGCTCGGCGTGGCCCACGCGCCGTTCGTCGCGGTGCTCGCCGCGCGCGGCCTGCGGGCCATCGACGGCCGGGCCTACGAGTCGGCGTGGTTGCTGCGCGGCCGGACCCGCGGCGAGCTCTGGTTGCTGCGCGCCGTCGCGCCCGAACTGCTCGCCGGCTGCCTGCTCGCCTTCCTGTTCACGGTCGCCGACCACGGCGTGCCCGAGTTCCTGACCGTCAAGGGCAAGACGTGGCACACCTACGCCGAGGGCATCTTCTCGCGCTGGAACCGCCGCGCGGTCGGCACGACGTTCGCCGACCTGCAGAGTCCGATCACCGCGGCGCTGCCGTTCCTGGCCGGGCTCGGCTGCCTGTTGTGGGCCTCGCTGCGGCTGCGCGCCGCGGCGCCCGATCGCGGCGTCGTGCGGCCGCTGCCCGTGCGCCCGCTCGGTCGCTGGCGCTGGCCCTCGCTGCTCGTGCCCGCGCTCTATCTCGGCGCCGGCATCGGCGTGCCCGTGCTCGTGCTGACGCGGTGGGTGCTCGGTTCGGCGCAGCGGGCCGAGCCGATGTCGCTGCACTTCGCGCAGCAGAGCTTCGCCAAGGCCGTCGACCAGGGCGTGCCGGACCTGTTGCACTCGCTGTGGCTCGCGCTCGGCGTGGCGACCTTCGTCGTGCTGCTCGCGCTGCCGCTCGCGCGCCAGTCGGCGCGGCGCTGGCCGGCGCTCGACCTGCTCTGCGCGCTGCCGGCAGCGATCCCGGCGATCCTGCTCGGCATCGGCCTCGTGCGCGCGTTCCACGACAGCCCCGTGCTGCGCAGCGTCGGCGGCGACTTCTACGACAGCTGGGGCTTCGCCGTCTGTGGCTACGCGGCGCGCTTCCTGCCGTTCGCGGCGTTGACGCTGGCCGCGCAGGTGCGCCGCCAGCCGATCGCGGCCGAGGAGGCGGCGCGGTTCGTGCAGCGGGCACCGGCCGTGCGCGCGCTGCGCATCCACATCGTGCCGTTGCTGCCGGCCGCCTGGACCGCGGGCGTGCTCGTGTTCGTGCTGGCGCTGCGCGAACTCGACCTCGCCGTCGTGCTGCCCGCGGCGAACGCCACCGCCGTGCGGCGCCTCGCCAACGCCGTGCACTTCCAACACGAGGACTGGAGCGGCGTCATCGCGCTCATGCTGCTGTGCCTCGCCGTGCTGCTGCCCTTGCTTCCGTCCCTGCTCGCGGGCCGTAGGCTGTCTTCGCTCTCCTGACCGCCACCGAGTTGCCCGTGACCTTGCCCGTCAGCATCACCGACCTGTGCTTCGAACGAGCGGCCTTCCGGCTCGGCCCGCTGTCGTTCGACGTTCCGGCCGGCGGCCGCCTCGCGATCGTCGGCGCCTCGGGCTCGGGCAAGACGACGCTGCTGCGTTGCCTCGCCGGCCTCGAGCGGCCCCGGTCGGGCTCGATCCGCATCGGCACGCAGTGTGTCGCCGACCCGCACACGCACGTGCCACCCGACCGCCGCGGCCTCGGCCTCGTGTTCCAGGACGGCGCGCTGTGGTCGCACATGACGGTGCTGCAGCACCTGACGTTCGCAGCTCCCGACCTGTCGCGCGACGAGGCGCGCGCCCTGCTGCAGCGCGCCGGCCTCGCAGCGCACGAACACAAGAAGCCCGGCGTGCTGTCGGGCGGCGAGGCGCAGCGCCTGGGCCTGCTGCGCGCCCTGGCTCCCAGGCCGCACGTGCTGCTGCTCGACGAACCGCTGCGTTCGGTCGACGTGCACCAGCGCGACGCGCTCGTGCTGCTGCTGCGCACGCTGACGGACGAACGCGGCCTGACGACGATCCTCGTCACGCACGACCGCGACGAAGCGCTCGCCCTGGCCACCGACCTCGTCGTGTTGCACGAAGGTCGGCTCGTCGAACAGGGACCCGCGGCCCGACTGCTGCAGCACCCGCAGACCGCGTTCACGGCCGCGTTCCTGCTCGGTGCGGCGTGCCTGCCGACGACGGCCGCGGCGCACTCGCGCGTCGACACCGCGTTCGGCAGCTTCGATCGCCCCGCGGGCCAGACCGGCGACCTGCGCCTCGTGCTGTTGCCCGGTGATCTCGACGCGACACCAGCCGACGGCGGCACGAACTCGACCCCGCACGGCCGCGTGCTCACCTCGACGCCGCACGACGGCGTGTTCCGGCTGCGCATCGCGTTCGGCGAGCAGATCGTGCAGGTGGTCGCGGCACACGAAGCCGCGATCGGCGCACCGGTCGCGCTCGCGCTGCGACGGCCGCCGCGGCTGCTGCCGTGGTCCCCCGAACCGACAACCCGATGAAGTTCTCCACGCGCATCGGCATCGTCGCGACCCTGCTCACCACGCTCGGTGGCATCGTCGCGTTCCTGTCCAGCGGCGGCGGCGGCAGATCGCTCGCGCAGACCAGCGTGCGCTGGGAGAGCTCCTCCCAGTGCCGGGACTGCCACGCCGACGTCTACGCCGAATGGCTCGGCTCGCACCACCAGATCGCCTACACGAACCCCGAGGTGCGCGCGCTCAGCGACGACTTCCGCAAGGAGGAGTGCATGGACTGCCACCTGCCGCGGCCGCTCGCGGTCACGGGCTTCGGCAAGCGCCCGCTGCCGCGCCGCACGCACTTCGACGAGGGCGTCGGCTGCATCTCGTGCCACCTCGGTCCCGATGGCGGCATCGTCGGCCGCAACGACCGGCCCGAGGTGCCGTGCAAGCCGCAGCGCAGCGAGACGTTCCTCGCCGTCGACACGTGTGCGGCGTGCCACAACCAACACCAGACGACCGACCAGTGGCGCGCGAGCAACTACGCCAGGATCGGCACCGACTGCGCTGCGTGCCACATGCCCGAGGTGCAGCGGCTGCGCCAGGACAAGAGCGCGCGCATGGGCCGCAAGCACGTCTTCACGGGCTGCCACGACAGGGCGTACCTGCAGACCGCGGCCAGGTTCGTGGTCGCCCACGACGGCGGCGAGCTCGTGCTGTCGCTGCAGAACGTCGCGGCCGGCCACAACTTCCCGACCGAGGAGCGCCACCGCGCCGTCGACATGATGTACCGCTTCGTCACCGCCGGCGGCGCCTTCGTCGACGGCACCGGCGAGTGGCACCGCGCCTATCGCTTCCGCATGCCGTACCGCGACGAGGCGGAGCCCATCAATCCCGGCAACGCGCCGGGCGAGAACACGCAGCTGCCGGCCGGCGTGACCAAGGCCGTGAAGGTGCCGATCCCTGCCGGCGCCGCGGCGGTCGAGGCGCGGCTCTGGTACCGCCTGACCCCGTTCTGCGGCGACGACGACCCGATGAGCACGCTGCTCGACGAGCAGAAGGTGGAGCTGCGATGAAGCCCCGCTGCACGAACCCGGTGCTGCCCGCGCTGTTCGCCGTGCTCGGCGGCTGCGGCGGCGGACACGAATCGGCGGCGCCGGCCCTGCCGGACCTGCCGCCGCTGCAGCTGCGGCCGTTCCTGCCGGCGCTCAAGGAACTCGCCGCGTCGCTGCCGCAGCCGGACGAGGCCGAGCAGCGCGAGGTCAAGGAACTCGGCGAGGTCGCGCTGCACCTCGTCGAGGCGGACCCGCGCACGGCGAGTCGGGCCGAGCGCGCGCTGCTCGAACATGCGTTCGCGTGGTGGGTCCTCGAGCCGGCGCTGCAGCACGAGCAGGTGACGGTCCGCCGGCGCGCGGCGTGGCTGTGCGGCCAGTCGGGTCGGTCCGTGCTGCAGCTGCCGCTGCTGCTGCGGCTCAAGTACGAACTGGACCCCGAGACCGTGCTCTGGGTCGCGGACGCGCTGCAGCGCCTCGGCAACGACACGGGCCTCGCGTGGCTCGACGCCGCCATGAACCAGCAGGGCACGGCCCAGCAGGCCGGCACGATGGCGATCGACGTGTGCCGCGAGCGCGGCCTGGCGCTCGCCGACCCACCGACCTATGCCGAACTGCAGGGCAGGCTGCGCGAGCTGTCGGCGGCCTGGCGCGAACGCGGCGAGGGTTCGCGCGTGGTCGCGCCGGCCAAAGGTCAGCTCGAGGCGCGTTTCGCGGCGCACCTGATCACGACCGAGAACTACCCGCTGCGGCCGATCGACGACGCGCGCTACGTGCTCACGCGTTGCGGGCGGCTCGCCGTGCCGCTGCTGATCCGCACGCTCGCGGCCAGCGAACCGTATCTGCGCACGATGGCGCTGCAGGTGCTGGCCGAACTCGGCCCCGCCGCGCACGACGCGGCCGAGAGCACGCTGCCCCTGCTCGGCGACCCGCTGACCGCGTCCTACGCGATGCGCACGCTCGGCGAGATCGGCGCCGCGGACGCGATCCCGCACCTGCGCGCCCGACTGCCGCTGCCCGACGTCGAACTGCGCGCCGCCGCGGTGCAGGCGCTCGGCCTGCTGCAGGATCGGGCCAGCGCGGCCCGGCTGACCGAGCGCATGCAGGACGCGACCGAGGCGCTCGACGTGCGCGTCGGCGCGGCGTTCGGACTGCTGTGCCTCGGCGAGAATCCCGCGGCGGACGCGTTCCTGACCGACCGCGAGACGAAAGGCGACTACCACGCGCCGACGCTGAGCCGCCTGCGCGAACGCCTGCACGCGCTGCGCCGCTGACGCCGGGCGCCGGCCCGCGCCGAGGTCGAGGCCCGGTCAGTGCACCACCGGCCGGCCCTGCGCGTCGCATTCTTCGGGGGTCGGCAGCGGCAGCCCGGCGAGCTGCTCGAGCAGCTGGCGCCGATCGCCGACGAGCACGAGCACACCGTGGTCGAGGTCGAGGTCGCTGCGGCTCGACGCGTTGACGGCCGCGGCGGTCGTGGCGGCGATGGACTCGAGGTCGCGCTGGACCTGGACGAACGGCAGGTCGTTGAGCACGAGTTCCGCGGCCGTGGCGAGCACGCCGTCGAGCCGCGCGAACGACGCCGCGATCTCGGTGCGCATCGAACGCCGGACCTTGTCGACCTCCTCGGCGGTCACGTCGCCGCCCTCGGGCCGGCGCAGGCGGGCGAGCTCGGCCAGCAGCTCCTTCAGCGCCGGCCCCGTGACCTGCGTCTCGACGCTGGCACTCGCCGTGAACCAACCGCGCCACGGCCCGAGCGCGAACGACGTGGCCGCACCGTAGCTGTAGCCGTGCTGTTCGCGCAGGTTCTGGTTGAGACGCGACGTGAAGCCGCCGCCGAGCACTTCGCCGAGCACCTGGAGCCGGATGCGCGCCGGGTCGCGGTACGGCGTCGCGGGCGTCATGAGGTGGATGGCGGTCTGCGGCGCATCGGGCCGGTCGACGATCACGAGACGAAGGGCTCGGGCCGCGGGTTCGCGCAACGGTGCGGTCGGGCCGCGCTCGGCCGCCGCCGGCCAGCCGCCGAACTCGGCCTCGAGCAGGGCCCGGGCCTCGTCCACACCGACGTCGCCGGCGACGAGCAGCGTCGCGCCGCGCGCGGAGAACGTCGAACGGTACGCCGCGCGCACGTCGTCGAAGGTGAGCGCCGCGACCGAGTCGGGCGTGCCCGCGGCCGGCCAGCCGTACGGATCCGACGCGCCGAACCAGACGGCCCGCGCCACGCGCGCGGCGACCGTCGCCGGCTGCTCCGTCGCCGCCTGCAGCTGACCGAGCTGCACGCGGCGCACGCGTTCGAAGTCGGCCTCGAGCAGGCGCGGGCGCTCGACCGCGTCCGCCATGTGGTGCAGCGCCTCCGCGAAGTTGCGCTTGGCGACGAACAGCCAGGCGTTCGCCGTCTCGTGATCGACCCAAGCCTCGAAGCGCGCCCCGAGCATGCTCATCGCCGCCGTGAACCGTGCGCCATCGAGCGCGCCGGTGCCCTCGCCGAGCAGGTCCGCCGCGAGCGCCGACGAGCCCGCGTGCGCCGGATCGACGAGCGGCGCCCCGGGCGCGATGAGCAGGCGCACGGCCACGATCGGCAGGTCGGCGCGCTGCCAGCACAGCACGCGCATGCCGTTCCTGAGCCGGAACCCGGCCGGCTCCTCGAACCGGAACGGTCGCGTCGCGAAGTCCGGGGGCCGCTCGTCGCGCGCGCTCGGCGGCCGTTCGGCCGCCACGGGCAGCACGCGCAGGATCGCGCGCCGCTGCGGGTCGAGCACGGCTCCGGCGATGGTGCGCACGGAGTCGGGCGTGACGGCCCGGTAGCGCGCGAGGTCGCGCGCGAACGAGTCGGGCTCGCCCCAGACGAACTCGTAGTGATTGAGCTGGTCGGCGATGCGCGTCAGGTCCTGCATCGACGAGACCTGGTCCACCTCGCGCACGATCTGGCGTCGCTGCACCTCCTCGGCCGTGACGTCGCCGCTGCGCACCCGATCCAGCTCCTCGTCGACGATCGCCTCGACACGCCCGAGGTCGGCATCGGTCGCGGCGTAGACCTCGATCGCGAACAACGAGCCGAGCGCCAGGCCGTCGAGGAACGCGGACACGTCGACCGCACACTTCTCGCGCTCGACGAGGCGGCGATACAGGCGGCTGTCCTTGCCCGCGGCGAGCACCTCGGCGAGCAGTTCGAGCGACGCGGTGCCCTCGGCGCCGTCCGGCGGCGCGTGCCACACCATCTTGACGAGCGGCAGCTGCACCTTGTCGAACAGCGTCGCGCGCACGACGCGCTCGAGCTTCGCCGGCGCGACGCTGCGGCGCGTCGGCTCGGGCGCGCGCGGCAGGCCGCCGAACATCTTCTCGACGAGCGGCTTGACCTGCTGCGGCACGAAGTCGCCGGCGATCACGAGGCTCGCGTTGTTGGGCACGTAGAACGTCGCGAAGAAGTCGCGCGCGTCGTCGACGGTGGCGGCTTCGAGGTCGGCCGCGGTGCCGTACGTCGAGTCGTGGTACGGGTGCCCCTCGGGGAACATCGTCTGGAACGTGACGCGCTCGACGCGACCGTAGGGCGCATTCTCGACGGTCTCGCGGATCTCGTTGCGCACGACCTCACGCTGCCGGTCGAGCTTCGCCTGGTCCATGGCGCGGCCGATGTCCTCGAGCCGGTCGGCGTCGAGCCACAGCAGCGTCGGCAGGATCTCGGCAGGACCATGCGAGAAGTAGTTGGTGCGGTCCTCGGTCGTCGACGCGTTGTTGGCGCCGCCTGCCCCTTCCATGATCGTGTCGAAGCCGTTGCCGGGCACGCGGTCGGTGCCCATGAACATCAGGTGTTCGAACAGGTGGGCGAAGCCGCTGCGGTGCAGCGGCTCGTCCTTGGCGCCGACGCGAACCCACGTGTCGACGACGACGCGCGGCACCTTGTGGTCCTCGTGCAGGATCACGGTCAGGCCGTTCGGGAGCCGGTACTTCTCGCACGCGACGGATTGGCCCGGCAGGGCGGCTGCCCACGGCAGCGCGAACGACAGCAGGAGCGCGATCGGAGTCGGCAGGCGCATGGTGGGTCTGGGGCGTGTCATGCGAAGAAGTCGTTGCCCTTGTCGTCGACCACGAGGAACGCCGGGAAGTCCTTCACCTCGATCTTCCACACCGACTCCATGCCGAGGTCCGCATAGTCGAGCACCTCGACCTTGCGGATCGAGTCCTGCGCGAGGATCGCGGCCGGACCGCCGATCGAACCCAGGTAGAAGCCCGAGTACTTCTTGCAGGCCTCCGTGACGGCCTTGCTGCGGTTGCCCTTCGCGAGCATCACGAAGCTGCCGCCCGCCTGCTGGAACGCGTCGACGTAGGCATCCATGCGCCCGGCAGTCGTCGGCCCGAACGAGCCCGAGGCCATGCCCTTCGGCGTCTTCGCGGGCCCCGCGTAGTAGACGACGTGGTCCTTCATGTACTGCGGCAGGCCCTGGCCCGCGTCGAGGCGCTCCTTCATGCGCGCGTGCGCGATGTCGCGGGCCACGACCATCGACCCCGTCAACGAGAAGCGCGTGCGGATCGGGTACCTGCCGAGCGCCTGCCGGATCTCGGCCATCGGCCGGTCGAGGTCGATGCGCACCACGTCGCCGGCGAACTCGTTCTCGTCGATGTCGGGCAGGAAGCGCGCCGGGTTGGTCTCGAGCTGCTCGAGGAACACGCCGTCCCTGGTGATCTTGGCCTTGACCTGGCGGTCGGCGCTGCACGAGACGCCGATGCCGACCGGGCAGGAAGCACCGTGCCGCGGCAGACGGATCACGCGCACGTCGTGGCAGAAGTACTTGCCGCCGAACTGCGCGCCGATGCCGTTCTTCTGCGTGATCGCGAGCACCTGCTGCTCGAGCTCGAGGTCGCGGAACGCGCGGCCGTGCGCATTGCCGGTCACGGGCAGCGTGTCGAGGTAGCGCGCGCTCGCGAGCTTGACGGTCTTCAGCGTGAACTCGGCCGACATGCCGCCGATGACGATCGCGAGGTGGTACGGCGGGCAGGCCGCGGTGCCGAGCTTGCGCGTCTCCTTGTCGATCCAGCTCAGCAGCGACTTGGGATTGAGCAGCGCCTTCGTCTCCTGGAACAGGAACGTCTTGTTTGCCGAACCGCCGCCCTTGGTCAGGAACAGGAACCGGTAGCTGTCGCCCTGGTCGGCTTGGATCTCGATCTGCGCCGGCAGGTTGTCGCCCGTGTTGGCCTCCCTGTACATGTCGAGCGGCGCCATCTGCGAGTAGCGCAAGTTGGTCTCCGTGAACGTGCGGTGCACACCCTCGCTGATCGCGGCCTCGTCGTCGCCGGTCGTCCAGACGTGCTGGCCCTTCTTGCCGATCACGATCGCAGTGCCCGTGTCCTGGCAGCCCGGGAGCACCATGCCGGCCGAGACGTTGGCGTTCTTCAGCAGCTGCAGCGCGACGAACCGGTCGTTGGCCGAGGCCTCGGGATCGTCGAGGATCGAGCGCAGCTGCTGCAGGTGGCCCGGACGCAGCAGGTGGCTGATGTCGCGGATCGCGGCGAACGTGAGCTTGGTCAGCGCCGCGGGCTCGATCGTCAGGATCGAGCGACCGCCGGCGTCGAGCGTCGCGACGTGGTCCTTGGTCAGCAGGCGGTACGGCGTGTCGTCGGGCCCGAGTTCGAAGACGGGTTGGAACGCGAACGGCATGACGGCAGCTTCGCGACTGCGCGATCCCGATTCCACCTTGCAAACGACCGCCGGACCGTCGGGCCCCGGGGTCACGAGCTGCCGACGCGAACACGCAGGCCTGCGCTGAACGCGGCCAGGCCGAGGAACGGACCCGCGGGGTCGATGGTCGCCCACTGCAGGATCAGTTCGGTGCCCACCAGGCTGGTGGAGTTGGGAACCGGAACGGGCACCGACGCAGCGCCCGCGGGCGACGCGATCGTGAGCAGCGAGATGGCCGGCCCGGTCGGATGGAGCGTGCAGCCGCCACCCAACACCACGTCCGTGCGCGTCTCGCCAGCCAGCAGCAGCGCCGGGAACGACGCGAGCGCGTTCTCCACGTCGACGGCGAACGTGCTGTCCCCGAGCGCGGGCACACCTTGCCAGCCAATGACCGGAACACCGTTGGTGCCACGGCACCCCGATCCGAAGACCTCCGCTTCGTCAGCCTCGAGCCAGACCGCGGGGAACACGTGCCAGACCGTGAAGTGACGCGGGTCGGAGCTCGGCGAACCAGCGACGATGTCGCGCACGAGGGCCGTGCCGCCCGGCGTCCCGTCGGTGGTCCACAGCTCGGTCACGTTCGAGGTGGTGGCGGCGAAACAGAGGCGTCCGTCGCGCGCAAGCTGACCGGGGAGGTGCCGCAGGAACCCGCGGCCGAACCACCCGGGCCGTCCGAGGCGTGAACGGTACGAGCGGCACCCGGCCGCGGCCGGCTAGCATGACGCGCTGCCGTGTTCCGCGAGACGCCATCCCGAAGCCTGTTGCTCGCCGCCACGCTGCTGACCGGCTGCACCACGGGACCCGCGCCTGCTCGCAGCGCCGCACGTGACGAACCGCCACCACAGGCGACGCCGGCCATCGTCGACCTGCGCCCGCAGTTCGACGCGTTCGGCCTGCCGCCGCGCCGGCAGGGCCGCCGCCCGACGTGCTCGATCTTCACCGTCACGAACGCGCTCGAGTTCGCGACGGCGCGCGCCAGCGGCCACGGCGAACGGCTCAGCGTCGAGTACCTGAACTGGGCCGCCAACGCCGCCACGGGCCGGCGCGACGACGGCGACTTCTTCCACTGCGCGCTCGCGGGCTACGCGCGGTTCGGCATCTGCCGCGACGACCAACTGCCGTACGG
>DASUFY010000305.1:0-45421 GCA_036274315.1 Planctomycetota bacterium
CGAGCCGAGGTACGGCACGAATGTCATGCCGTCGTGGAACGAGACCTTGTAGGAGTCGCCGGCGGCCCAGATGCCGTACTCGATGCCATGGTCGGGCGCGGCGGTGTGGATCGGCGTGAGCAACGACGGCAGGCGATGACCTGGCTCGACCGGTTCGGCGAGCTGCGGTTCGATCCGAGATGGCGATGCTGGCGCAACGCCACCGCTCCGCGGACCGAGCCCCAGCGGGCCTTGGGCAAAGAGACTCGGGACCAGCAGGCTGCCGGTCAGGACGCACGAGAGGGGGTTCATCGTTTGGAAGGGCATGAGTGGAGACGGACTTCGGCGCGGTGGCGGTCGACGCTCGACGGCCACATGCCTCTCTCTCCCGCTCGGCGCGCCTTTCTCGCGCGCGTACGGGAAGGGTCGGCGTGCTCCCGCCGTCGGCGTGCTGGTCGTCGATCGACTTCACGGTACGGTGAACGCGGCGCGTTCACCGACGCAGCGCTAGTTCTTCGTGTCCTCGATGCCCAGCACCCGCGCGGCTTCGGCGCGGAAGCGGTTCAGTTCCTCTGCATCGTCCGCACGCTCCCGCATCGCGAGCGTGGCGCTCTCGAACGTACTCTTGGCCAGCACCACGTCGCCGAGGCGGTGTTGCGCCATGGCCAGGAACAGGCCAGCTGCGGCCCCCAGACTCTTGGACGGCAACGCGCGCTCGAGCGCGTCGGCGCTCGCCTCGAGGTCGCCCTTGCGATAGAGCGCGACGCCAAGGGCACACCACGCAGCGTGGTCCTGCGGCACGAGTTCGACGGCCTGGTCCGCCAACCGGAAGGCTTCCTCCACGTCGCGGAGCTTGTCGTCCGCAGCCGTGGCGCGGATCCAGGCCAGTTGAAAGAAGGCGCCGGGCAGCGTCGGGTGCAGTTCGATCTCGCGGCGGAAGCAGGCGATCGCCTGCTCCGGCTGGCCGAGCCTCACGAGTGCGATGCCGAGGTTGGTGTTGGTGTATGACCGCCCGGGCTCGAGCTCGAGCGCGCGCCGCAAGGTGGCGACTGCTTCGCTGACGCGGCTTGCGCGGAACAGCGCCTCGCCGAGCAAGGCATGGGCATCGGCGCGCGTGGGTTCGAGTTCGACCGCACGGCGGTAGCTGGCGATGGCCGCCTCTGTCCGCTGCAGGTCGAGCAGCGAGCCACCGATGGCGATGCACACGTCCGCATTCCGCAACCCGAGCTCGAACGCGCGCTCGAGGCTCGCGAGGCCGTCCTCCGGCCGACCCGCCTCTTGCAGGCCGAGGCCGAGGCTGAACTGGCAGAACGCGTCATCGGGAGCGAGCTCCACTGCGCGCCGGTGGCATGCGATGGCCTCCTCGAGCTTGCCCTGACGCAACAGCGCGTTGCCGAGGTTCCGGTGGGCGCGCGCGAGTCGGGGATTCAGCTCGATGGCCCGGCGGTGGCATGCGATCGCCTCGTCGAGCTTGCCCTGTTGGTACAGCACGAGGCCGAGGTTGCTGTGCGCGTTCGCGAATCGAGGCTCGAGTTCGATCGCGCGCCGGTGGCATGCGATCGCCTCGTCGAGCTTGCCTTGTTGTTGCAGCGCATAGCCGAGGTTGGTGTGCGCGTAGGCGAAGTCCGGTTTCAGCTCGAGTGCGCGCCGATAGTGCTTCACCGCACCCTCGACGTCGGCTTCGTCGGCGAGCGCCTGCCCCAGACTGTTGTGCGCTTCGTAGCTGTCAGGCTCGACCTCCAGCGCGCGGCGGAAGCTGGCCATCGCCTCGTCGACGCGGTGCGCCCGGTACAAGGTCTCGCCGAGTGTGACGTGGGCCGCTGGGTAGCCGGGATCGAGCTCGAGGCAGCGTTGGTAGCTCGCGATGGCCTGTTCCCACTTGTGCAGGCCCTTCTGTGCGTCGCCGAGGTGGGAACGCCAATGCGCGGAGTCGGGGTCGCTGCGCACCAGGTCGACGAACAGACGCTCCGAAGCTGCATCATCACCCTGGTTGTGCAGCGCCAGGCCCAGCCGATGGCGCACCTCGCGCATGCCGGGCCGCAGCGCCAGCGCGAGCCGATAGAAGGTCACGGCCTCGGCATCCATCGGCGCCGGGAGCGACTCCAGAGCGACCGCGAGCCGGAAGCAGATGTCGAAGTCGTCCGGGTGCAGCTCCTGGCCGCGCCGATAGACATCCACGGCGGCGTCGACGGCGCCCGCCTGCCAGAGCGCCTCGCCGAGCAGTACGACGTTCAGGGCCGGCAAGGTGGCGAGATCGGCCTCGCCCGCGAGGCGAACGATCGCGGCGCGTTCCTTCGTGACCGACGGCAGCATCAGACGGAGCTGGTTGCGCCACGTGTCGTCGGGATCGAGGTGCATTGCGAGCTGGCGCAAGCGTGTGGTCAGCGCCGGGTCGGGTGCGTCTCGGGTGCCGGTGAGCTGGTCCCGGATCATCGCCCAGTGGTCCAGTGCCGCGGCCAGCTCGATCGCGATGCCGCTGCGTCGCAGCTCGTCCTGCACCTGGGCCTCGGGCAGCTCCGCCCAGTCGCGGCCGCCGTCCAGATGGTGCGTGAACGCCCGCGCGTAGGCAGCATCGAGGCGCCTTGCCTCCCGCTCGCGCCAACCGGGCGCGCGCACGTCGTCGTCACTCGGGATGCGAAGTTCGGCCAGTTCCCCGCGCGTGGCGGTGTCCTTCTGCCGCTGGGCGTGCTGGCGCCGCGCCGTGTCGCGCTCTCCGGTCACCGCCGCGAGCAGGCTCGTCGCCCGGGCCAGGGCATCCGCTTCGACATCGTCGTGCCCGGCGAGGGCGGCGGCTTGCTCGGCATCCGACACGGCGCGGTCCCACGATGCCAGGTCGGCCACGCCGCTGGCGCGCGCGGCGCCGGCACTCTCGTTGGCGATGTGCAGCTCCTCAGCGACCTGTTGCGTGGCCCGCGCGCGCCGGGAACTCGTGGCTTGTTCGAGCCAGATCCAGGCGCCGCCGGCGACCAACAGGACCAGCACGACGACGGCCGCGAGCATGAGCGTGGCGCGGGCCCTGACGCGGGCGGCGGCGGTGTGCACCTGCGCCTGTCGCGCGCGCTCCTCCACCGACGACAGGTAGCCGCGCACGCGGTCGGCGACCTGCTGCGCCGAGCCGGGTCGCCGCTCGGGCGCCGCGGCGAGACACTCGTCGCACAGCTGCAGCAGCATCGGGTCGGCGCCGCTCTGCCGAAGGCGCTCGCCTGCCGGGCCCAGCTCCGCACGCGCTGCCTGGCCGAGCACGTCGCCCTCCTCCGCGCGGTATGGCGGGAACCCCGTCAGGATCTCGCACAACATCGCACCGAGGCTGAACACGTCGCTGCGGGCATCGAGGACCGCGATCTCGCCGAGCGCCTGCTCGGGTGGCATGTAGGCCGGGGTGCCGATGATCGAGCCCGCGACGGAGCGCTCGGTGTCGCACTGCGTGCGAACGGTCGCGACCTGCGCGGCGGGCAGCTGCGTCGCGGCAGCGGAAGACGGCCTCGCGGCGCCACCCTCGGGCAGCACCTTGGCGAAGCCCCAATCCACCACCTGCACTTCACCGAAGGCACCGATCATGACGTTCGCGGGCTTCAGGTCGCGGTGCACGACGCCTCGAGCGTGCGTGTAGGCCATCGCCTGGCACACCTGCTCGAACACGCGCAGCAACTCGGGCCGTCGGGCCACGAGGTTCGTGCGCTGCCGCAGGATCTCGGTCAGCGTCGCGCCCTGGATCAGCTTCATCGCGAAGTACGGTTCTTCCCCCTGATGCAGTCCGAGTTCGTAGACGGGCACGATGCCAGGGTGTTGCAGCTGGCCACCGATCTGCGCCTCCTCGACGAAGCGCGCGAGAGCGGCCGGGTTGCCGGCGTGCTCCTCGAGCAGCACCTTCATCGCGACCTCTCGACCCAGGTCGACGTCGCGGCCCTTGTACACGATCCCCATGCCACCCCGCCCGATCTCGTCGAGCATCTGGTAGCGCGCACCTGGGTGCGTTCTGCATGGCGCGGGCGACGGTTCGACCTGCGCCTGGGGCCCCACTGGCGGCAGACGAACGCCGAGCCGCGACCCGGCCCGGTCCTGGAGCACGCGCAGTGCGCTCGGCGACGAAGCCGGCTCGGCATGACCGAAGGCGGCTTGCAGTCCAATCTCGAGGGCGTCGGACAGTTGCGGTTCGTCTTCTGGCATGGATCAAGGCCTCGGGTGCAGCGTGACTTTCTTTGCCGACAACCGTGCGTTTCTCACCTTGTTCGTTCGGTCACCCGGCGAGCAGGTCGAGGAGCCGCTTGCACTCCTGTTCGAGTCGATCGGGCGCACAGCGCTCGCTGAGCCCGACCACGATGCGCAGCGCCGACTTGAACTCGCGCGCCGCCTTGGCGTGCTCACGATGGAGTTCGATTGCGTCGCACTGCCACAGCCGCGCGATTTCACGGATCGGCAGTCCTTCCTGGAAGCGAAGGCGGAGGATCTCGACACGCCGGCGCGCGGCGGTGCCCGCGACCTGTGCCCGCGCGGCCATGACACGGGCGGCTTCCTGCATGACGGCGCGCGCGTAGGCGCGGTCGTAGGCCCGCGATGCCGAGGGTTCCTCGTCCGGCGCATCGCGATCCGCGACGCCCACCTCCTGCTTGCGGTCGCGCCGCGCGCGGGTGCGCTCGAGGTGCAGTGCGACGTTGCGGATCACGCCGAACAGGAACGCGCGGAAGCCACCGGGCTCGGGCCGCGCCCGCGCCAGGACTCCGCCCTCACGGAAGCAGGCCACGAACACTTCCTGCACCGCATCGTCCATCTCGCTCCGGAGTGGCGACGTTCGCCAGCGCGCGCCGAAATAGGCCCGCACTGCGGGCAAGTACCGGCGAGTGAACTCCTCCCGTTGCTCACTCTGCCCGGCTGCGGCGGCGCGGATCAGCGTCCAGCAGGTTGCTTGAGGGACGGACTCCACGGTGGCAATCATAGCTCGCAGCGCGCGGCCGCACGCAGTTCACGCGTCGTGCCCGACGGCGCCCGGGGCCTGCGGCGCCTCGCCGAGACCGCTGCCGATGTCGCCGACGAGGCGCCCGTCCTCCATGCGCAGGCGGCGGTGGGCGCGCGCGCCGAGCTCCTGGTCGTGGGTGACCACGATCAGCGTGATGCCGTCGTCGTGCAACTGCTCGAGGATGCGCACGACCTCGAGGCCCGTGCTGCGGTCGAGGTTGCCGGTCGGTTCGTCGGCGAGCAGCAGGTCGGGCCGCGTCACGGTCGCGCGCGCGATCGCCGCACGCTGGCGTTGGCCGCCCGACAGCTGGTCGGGCAGGTGATGGCCGCGCTCCTCGAGGCCGAACGCACGCAGCTGGGCCGCCGTGCGTTCGCGGCGTTCGGCCGGCGGCACCTCGGCGAGCACGAGCGGCAGCGCCACGTTCTGCGCCGTCGTCAGGCGCGGCACGAGGTGGAACGCCTGGAACACGAAGCCGATGCGCACGCGGCGCACGCGCGCCTGCGCGGCGTCGTCGAGCGCGGTGACGTCCTGGCCGTCGAACAGGTACTGGCCGCTGCTCGGTCGATCGAGCAGGCCGAGCACGTGCAGCAGCGTCGACTTGCCCGAGCCCGACGGCCCCATGAGCGACAGGTACTCGCCGCGACCGACGCGCAGGTCGACGGCACGCAGCGCGTGTACGGCCTGGTCGCCGACCTGGAACACGCGTTCGACGTGCCGCAGCTCGATCACGGCTTGCCGTTGGCTCCGGCGATCGCCACCACGACGCCGTCGTCGAGCCCCTTCTGATCGAAGGAGGCGACGATGCGGTCGCCTTCGACGAGCCCGCTCGTGACCTCGGTGAAGCGCCAGTTCGCGAGGCCGGTGCCGATCGTGCGCGCTGCGAGCACGCCGCCCGGCTGCACGACGAGCACGACGGAGCCCTCGCGCACGGTCTCGGTCGGCACACGCAGCACCGAGGCCCGCGTCGCGACCAGGATCTCGACGTCGGCGGAGTAGCCCGGCAGCAGCTGCGCGTCGGTGGTGGGCTCGACGAACTCGACCTCGACGTCGACGGTGCGCGCCTGCTTCTCGCGGTCGAGCACGTAGGGCGCGATGCGGCGCACGCGGCCCGCGAAGACCCGCTTGCCGAACGCGTCGAGCGTCACGCGCGCGGTCATGCCGACCTGCACGCGCGCGGCGTCCACCTCGTCGATCGGCGCCGTCACGTAGGGCACGCCGTCGTCGATGAGATCGACGGCGGGTGGCGTCGGGATGCCGACCGGCGAAGGCGTCACGAACTCGCCGACCTCGCCGTTCACCTCGGCGACGATGCCCGCGAACGGCGCCACGACGGTCATGCGCGTGATCTGCGCCTCGATGACGCGCACATGGTTCTGCTTCGACGCGGCGTCGGCCTCGGCCGCGCGCTCGGCCGCGCGCGCGGCGCTCGCGGCACTGACGACGCGGTCGACGGCGCCGCCGGCGCTGATGTCCTGTTCCTGCAGATCCTGCTGGCGCTTCGCCTCGCGTTCGGCGAATTCCGCCTGCAGCCTGGCCTGGTCGGCCATCGCCGCGGCCCGCTCGCCTTCGCTGCGCGCGAGCGCCAGCTGGGCCTCGAGATCGCCGCGCCACAGCTCGAGCAGCACCTGGCCCTTCGCGACCCGGTCGCCCTCCTTGACGAGCAGGCGTTCGACCTGGCCGCCGGCGCTCGGCGCGAGCTTGGCGCGGCGGTTGGCGGTCACCGTGCCGGCGCGCGTGTTGGCGACGGTGGCCTCGACGGGACCGCGGCCGATGGTGTACGCGGTGATGGTCGGCGGCTCCTTCTTCGTCATCAGGATGCCGGCGGCGGCGAGTGCGCCGATCGGCAGCAGCCAGGACAGCAGGCGGCGAATGGTCTTCACGGGCGAGCCGCAGCGTATCCGCTGCGGGCGCTCGAGGCTCGCCCGGGCTTCTGTGTCGCGTGTCAGCTCGCGGCGAGCCGACTCAGCACCTCGTCGGCCCAGGCCTTGGGCGCCATCGGGAAGCCGAGCCGCGCGCGACTCTCGAGGTAGCTCTGCGCGACGGCGCGCGCGAGGGTGCGGATGCGGCCGATGTAGGCGGCGCGTTCGGTGACGCTGATCGCGCCGCGCGCGTCGAGCAGGTTGAACGTGTGCGCCGCCTTCAGCAGTTGTTCGTAGGCGGGCAGGGCGAGCTGCTGCTGCATCAGGTGCTTGCTCTGCTTCTCGTGCGCCGTGAACGCGGCGAGCAGGAACTCGACATCGCTGTGCTCGAAGTTGTACGCGCTCTGCTCGACCTCGTTCTGGTGGAACACGTCGCCGTAGCCGATGCCCTCCGCATAGACGAGGTCGAACACGTTCTCCTTGCCCTGCAGGTACATGCACAGCCGTTCGAGGCCGTAGGTGATCTCGCCCGTGATCGGCCGGCAGTCGATGCCGCCGACCTGCTGGAAGTACGTGAATTGCGTCACCTCCATGCCGTTGAGCCAGACCTCCCAGCCGAGGCCCCAGCAGCCGAGCGTGGGGTTCTCCCAGTCGTCCTCGACGAAGCGCACGTCGTTCTTCTCGAGGTCGAAGCCGACGGCCTCGAGGGAGCCGAGGTAGAGGTCGAGGATGTCGGCCGGCGACGGCTTGAGCACGACCTGGAACTGGTAGTAGTGCTGCAGCCGGTTGGGATTCTGCCCGTAGCGGCCGTCCTTGGGCCGGCGGCTCGGCTGCACGTAGGCGGCGCGCCACGGCTCGGGCCCGATCGCGCGCAGGAACGTCGCCGTGTGGCTCGTGCCCGCCCCGACCTCCATGTCGTAGGGCTGCAGCAGCGCGCAGTGTTGCCGGTCCCAGTAGTCCTGGAGGCGGAGGATCAGTTGCTGGAACGTGAGCATGGCGGGGCAGGCAGCCTACGCGTGCGTGCGGTGCGCGACCAGCCTCGTCGTGGGGCCACTTGCAACGGCCGCGGGAACGGCTCGTATCTCTCTGCCATGTCGCGCCCCCGCCATGCCAGCAAACGTGCCCGCCGGCTCCGGGCCGACCTGCTGCCGTTGCTGCTCGTGCTCGTGCCGCTGCTCCACTGTGTGCTGCGACCACCGAAGTCCTGAATCGAGGACCAGGTCTTCGGCACCCGTGCGGTGACCGACGTGCAGCGGCTCGCCTTCGCGGCGGCGGACTACGAGAGCGACTACGGGCGCTGGCCCGAACTCGCGGAGCTGTTCGCGGCCGGACCGTGCCTGCCGCGCCGCGACCCGTGGCAGCACGCGTTCCGGTGCGAGTCGGGCGGCGATCGATTCGTCGTGCGCAGTGCCGGCCTCGATGGTGTGTTCGACACGCCCGACGACGTGGTGTCGGACGGCGTCGAGGCGAGCAGCCCACCGCGCCGGTGAGCGTTGGGTCCGCTCTGCCACTCGCGCGCGTGGCGCTACCGGTCGCGCGCGACCTGGCGCCGCGATCGCCAATGGAAGCACCAGCGCTTCGTGTGGTTCCAGGCTATCATGGTCGGAAACATGGCGGCACCCCCAGGCGGACGTTCGAGGATCGTGGAGACCGCGATGGCCATCTTGCAGGCTACCGCGGCTCGCCAGCTTGGTATCACGGTCATGAACAAGGCCTTGTTCTACGCGGACCTCTGCGGGCTGCGGGACACGGGCCAGATGATCACGAGGTCCGGCTATGTCGCCCTGCCCCAAGGGCCCGTCCTGAACCACTACGAACGAGCCCTTGTTCGAGATCTCGACCGGTTGGGCCTGGCCGAGCAGACGACCGACGGCTGGGAGAAGCCTCTCGTCGTGAGATGTGAACTGGAACGCTACGAGGCGATTTCGAGCGAGGAGGTGGGAATCGCCCAGCTGGTCGCGCGGAAGATCCACGGCAAGACGGCTGCATGGGTATCAGACTACTCACACGAGAACGAGGGGTGGATCCGAGCCTTCCGGCAGCGCACCGGATCGAGCATCGACATGAACATCGCCCTTCAGCAGATCCCTGGAGAACGATCCGTGGTTGGATGACGCCGCCGACGACGGGGTTCAGACCGCCCTGGACACGGCCGCGAGCGAAACCGGTGTGCCCTTCTGACCGTGGTCCTGCCCTCCGAGGTCACCTGGGTCATCTGCAAGGGAGCCCAAAGGGTGGCCAGCGAACTCGGGCAAAGACTCGGTAGCGACGCCTACGAGAACCTGAAGTCGTCACTGAAGGCGTTCTTGTGTGACTACTTCTCCAGCCCTGAGGCTTGCGTCGCGAAGCAGGGTCAGAGCATCAGGCCGATCAGGTGTGGCGTGCCTCACGCGAAGGGACTCGAGGTCCGGTTCGGTTATCCTGGTTGCGGCAAAGTGGAGGTCCCAGGCTCGCGGTGCTTGCGTTGTGCGAGCAGAAGTGCGTCAAGATCGCTGGGGCCTGGCTCCGAAGGGAAGATCCGGAAGCGGACGATCTGGACGACTCATTCCAGCAACACGATCGGTGAGTCCGCCAAAGCGGGCCAACCGAACCGACGCGCGAGGACGAGGGGTCGGGCGGAGCCGCGGACTTTCGCCACGCCGCTGCTCCGTGCCTCCGTGCCCTCCGTGCCCGAGCGGGTTGATCGACGGGCCTCGTGGGGTAACCTTCTCTCCGCCTGAGGGCTCCGCGCGCTGCCCGGACTCCTGCCACCCCGCCATCCGACGTCTCCGACAGAGGTGCTCGTGCGCATTCCATTCTCTCCGCCTTCCATCGCCTCCCTGCTGGCGTGCACCCTGATCCCGGCGCTGCCGGCGCAATGGGTGACCTTCCAGGACCAGACCAGCACGCGGCTCGTCGCCGCGGCGAACCTCGGCTCCGCCGACCCGCAAGAAAAGGACTACGCCTGGGCCGACTTCGACCAGGACGGTGACATCGACCTCGCGGTCGCCCGCAAGCAGCCGTTCACGACCCCGGGCAAGTACCCGAACGTGCTGTTCATGAACGAGGGTGGCGTGCTGACGGACCGCACGGCGGCGCTGGCCAGCGCATCGACGGTGCCCGGCAGCCAGGGCATGCTCGACGCCACGAACGACCGCGACATCGTCGCGGTGGACGTCAACGGCGACGGCTGGATCGACCTCGTGACGGCGACGACGCTCACGGCCGGCGACCCGCAGTACATCCGCGTGCCGCGCGTCTACATCAACCGCGGCAACGACATCGCGGGCAACTGGCTCGGCTTCCTCTACGACGACCCGCTGCGCATCAACGACATGCAGCCCGGCGCCAGCTGGATGGGCTACCAGCGCTTCTGTTCGGTGGCCGCGGGCGACATCGACCACGATGGCGACATGGACCTGTACTTCGGTGACTACCAGCAGGGTGGCACGCGTCCCATCGACGTCGATGACCGGCTGCTGCTCAACGACGGCACCGGCTACTTCACCGACGTGTCGACCGCGCGCATGACCTACCAGATGCTCGAGTCGTCGTTCGCGATGAAGGTCGCGATGGTCGACATGAACCTCGATGGCTTCGTCGACATCCTCAAGGACGACGCGCTCAACGCGCCGCAGCAGGTCTCGATCAGCTACAACAACCCGGCGAACCCCGGCTTCTTCAATGTCTACCAGGAAGCCTACGGCAACGCGCCCTACCACTTCGCGGTGGGCGACCTCAACAACGACAACCTGCCGGACATGATCTTCAGCGACGACGGCCAGGACCGCTACAAGCTGCACGCGGGCGTGTCGGGTGGCGTCGCGACGTTCGGCGGCGAGATCGCGTTCACCTACTCTGGCGGTGGTGCCGACGACGGCTTCGGCGGCAACAACCTCATCGTCGACCTCAACAACGACGGCTGGAAGGACGTGATCATCGCCGACGCCGACGTCGACATCGCGGGCTGCAGCCGTCGCTGCCACATCTTCCACAACCTCGGCAACGCGCCGAACGTGACGCTGCGCGAGGAACTGGTCAGCGGGGCCATGGGTGGCATCCCGACCAGCATGCTGAGCGGCACCTTCGACGTCGCCGTGTTCGACATCAACGGCGACGGCTGGAACGACATGGTGATCGGCCGGTGCTCCGGCACGACGGTCTGGATCAACCAGCCGCCGGCGGGCGTCTCGTTCACCTATCCCGGCGGCCTGCCCTCGTTCATCTCCCCGGGTTCGATCCGCACGGTCGACGTGCAGGCGACGGGTCTGGGCGCCATCGTGCCGCAGCCGGCTTCGGCCACGCTCTACTACTCGGTCAACGGCACGCCGTTCACCACGTCGCCGATGACGAGCCTCGGCGGCGGCCTGTTCCGCGCGACGCTGCCGCAGCTGCCGGTGTGCACCGATGGCCTGCGGTTCTACTTCAGCGTGCAGGACCAGAACTCGACCACCTACAACGACCCGCCGCTGGCGCCGGTCGCGACGCACACGGCGGTGGCCGCCGTCGGCACGACGGTCATCTACGAGAACAACTTCGAGGGCTCGACCACGGGCTGGACCGTCTCCAACTCGGGGCTGACGACCGGCGCGTGGCAGGTGGCGACACCGGTCGGCACGACCGTGCTCGCCGAGTTCGCGGCGCCGCCCGAAGACGCCGAGGCCAGCACGAGTTCGACGCGCTGCTTCGTGACGCAGAACGGATCCGTCGGTGGCGCGGCCAACGCGGCCGACGTCGACGGTGGCCCCACGGACCTGATCTCGCCGCCGATCAACATGGCGGGGACCGACGGCTTCATCTCCTACCGCCGCTGGTTCTACTGCAGCAACAACAACGACAACCTGACGGTGTCGGTCTCGCCCGACAACGTGAACTGGACGCCCGTCGAAGTCGTGACCGGGCCGGGCCAGAACCAGTGGACGACCTTCTCGTTCAAGGTCAGCAACTACATCACGCCGAGCAACCAGGTCCGGGTCCGTTTCCGCACCTCGGACAGCCCCGACGACTCGATCACGGAGGCAGGCATCGACGTGTTCCGCGCCGAGGTGTTCAGCTGCACGCTGTGCCAGGCGACGTTCAATCTGGCGACCAACGGCACCGCGACCATGTCGATGTGCGGCGGGGACCTGTCGCCGGGCACGAGCACCACGCTCGCCATCGTCGGCATGCCCGCGTTCGGCAACGGGTTGCTCGTGTTCGACTTCCTGCTGAGCCCGACGCCGTGGATGGGCGGCACCCTGATCAGCCCGGCACCGGTCATCCTGGGGCCGATCTTCGTCGATGGCACCGGCGGCCTGTCGCTGCCGCTGCCGATCGGCGGCCTGCTGCCGCACGGCTTCAATCTGTTCTCGCAGACGGCCTACGTCGACCCCGGGTTGCCGTTCGGCGTGGGGCAGACCAACGCTGTCATCGTGCACTGGTGACCGCGAAATGCGTGAGCGCCGACTCGTGAACGCCTCGACGTAACGGGGTTCGCGCGGCAGCGGTGCGAAACGACGGCCCGGTCCTCGCAAGTGCGGGGGTCGGGCCGTTCGTTTTCCTGGTAGACTGCTCCGCCCCTGCCTCACCGCACTACCGTCGATGCGCGGTTTGCTCCGCCCGCGCCCGACGTCCCCCAGAGCCGCGTACCATGCGTTTGATCGACGTTCCTGTTCTCTCGACCACACTGGCTTTCCTCGCGGCGTCGGGCGCCGTTGCCACGGCGCAGGCGCCGCAGCCGAAGATGGGCGCGCCGCTGAACGGCCTGAGCGCCAGCCAACTGCAGCGCTTCCAGGCCGGCAGGGTCGACTTCACCCACACGTTCCAGGCGAGCGAGGGGCTCGGCCCGACCTTCAACCAGCAGAGCTGCGCGAGCTGCCACAACAACCCGATCGGCGGCCCCGGCAGCATCGAGGTGACGCGCTTCGGCTTCTTCGATCCGCTCAACGGCTTCGACCCGATGACCTCGCTCGGCGGCACGCTGCTGCAGGCGAACACGACGAACGTCGCCTGCCAGGAGGTCGTGCCGCCGCAGGCCAACGTCACGGCGCATCGCGTGACGCCCTCGGCGCTGGGCATCGGCCTGATCGAGGCGATTCCCGATGCCGACATCGCCTACTACGAGTCCAATCCGCCGAGCCCGTCGGTCAGCGGTCGCGCTCGCATGGTGATGCCGCTCGAGACGCCGGGCGGTCCGATGCGCGTCGGCCGCTTCGGCTGGAAGGCACAGGTGGCGACCGTGCTGACCTTCGCCGGCGACGCGTCGCTCAACGAGCTGGGCTTCACGAACCGCCTCGTGCCGACCGAGAGCGCGCCGAACGGCAACCTGGCGCTCGCGTTGATGTACGACCCGGTCGCCGATCCCGAGGACGGGCCGGACGCGCAGGGCCTGGACTTCATCGACCGCATCACGAACTTCCAGCGCTACCTCGCCCAGCCGCCGCAGACGCCGCGCTCGGGCATGAGCGGCGAGACGATCTTCCACAGCGTCGGCTGCGCCGACTGCCACATCCCGTCCTACACGACGAGCAACGATCCCGCGCTCGAAGCAGCGCTGCGCAACAAGGTCGTCAAGCCGTACTCGGACTTCCTGCTGCACGACATGGGCATCGCGGCGGACTTCATCGGCGACGGCACGGCCGACATCCAGGAGCTGCGCACGCCGCTGCTGTGGGGCGTGCGCTCGCGCGATCCGCTCTGGCACGACGGTCGCGTCACGGGCGGTACCTTCCAGGATCGCATCATCGGCCCGGCCGGGATCGTCTCCCAGCACGCGGCGTTCGGCAGCGAAGCGGCGCCGTCCGCGGCGGCCTTCCAGGCGCTCTCGTTCACGGACCAGCTGAAGGTCGTTGCGTTCCTCGATTCGCTCGGCCGCGCCGAATTCGATTGGAACGGCGACAACGTGCTCGACCACGTGGATCTCGCGGCGTTCCTGCTGGCGCGCGGCGGCGGTCCCTACACGCCCGACGATCCCGAGGCGGTCTTCGACTTCAACCAGGACGGGGCCGTCGACTCGATCGACCTCGCGGCGTTCGCGCTGGTCTACGAGGAGGACTGCAACTCGAACAACACCAACGACCTGCTCGACGTGCTCAACGGCACGAGCGGCGACGCCAACGGGAACTACATCCCCGACGAGTGCGAACACTGCCAGACGAGCCTCGGCTTCGCCGGTGCGGGCACGTTCACGATGCAGATCTGCGGTGACCACCTGACCGACACGAGTTCGCGCGCGACGTTCCAGCTGCGCGGCGGCCCGGCCAACGGCATGGTGCTGATCGGCATCGGTGTGGCCGCGAACCCGTACCTGATCACGCCGACCGAGTACCTCGTCCCGCTCGAACCGCTCGTCGCAGTCGTCGACCTCTTCACGCTCGACATGAACGGCGAGCTGCGCCTCGTGCTCTACGGCGGCGGCACGCTGCCGGTCAGCAACTGGATCTTCCAGGCTGCGACGTTCACCGGCTCCGGCTACGACCTGACGAACGCGCTGTCGGTCGACGTCGGCCGCTTCTGAACGGGTTTGCCCAGCGGCGCTCTGCGTCGCTGGGCAAACCCGTTCAGCACCTCCTGCCGCGCCTTGGTCGCGCGACCGGATGGCGCGTTGCCATGGCCGCATCGCCGTGAAGGTTTTTGCTTGGCAACCGTGAAGAATCCCGCGCACGATTCCCGAAGAGGGGCTCGGTCGGCCCTTCTGGCGCCACCCCGGCCCCCCACGAATCCCAGCCCTCGATGCGCCGCAAGACTGTCAAGACCCTGGCCGACCTGGGCCGATTGATTCCGTTGGCGGTCTGCCTGTTCGCGGGCTCGGTGGCCTGGATCTGGACGCACCATGCCGACGCCGTGGCCGCGTTCGAGAAGCGCCTCGTGCATCTTCTCACGGGCCGGTTCTGGGGGCAGTTCGAGGCTGCCGGGAAGGTCGGGGATCCGGCGGTCGAACACGACCTGCTCGAGGGGCTCGCCCACGACCTCGAGCACGTGCGCAGCCAGGATCGACTCTCCGACATGGTCGAGAAGTGCCATACGCGGCTGATCGCACTCGCCGAGGCGAAGGGTGACCTCGACGAAGCCCTGTCCTGGGCTCGCGCCAGCGTGGCGTTCGACGGCCAGCACGTGCGCACGCTCGTGCGCCTCGGCGAGGTGCTATGCGCGCGGCCGGAGACGCGTGACCAGGGCCTGGCCCACCTCTCGGCGCTGTCGCGCAAGTTCGCCGGCAATCCCCACGTGGCGCGAGCCCTGGCAGCTCAACTGGCGGCCGCGGGGCGCGGCGCCGAGGCGCTCGACGTGCTCGACGCGGCCTGTGCCGTGCCGCAATCGAATCGCTGGATCGTGCTCTGGGACGAGGGACAGGGGTACGAGGAGTCCAACGCGCACCAGATCCCCGTGGTCGTGCACGATTGCTTCCGGCTGCGCTTCGACATCGTCGGCCGCTGCAAGCGCGTGCGCTTCCTGACCCCGTTGTTCGCGAGCTTCACGCTCGTGCAGCCGATGCTGCACGTCGTCGTCAACGGCGAGACGCACGTGCTGTCGCTGCTCGGCCCGTCCGCCTCGGTCTCGAACATGGCGACCGCCGGCGATCGCCTCGAGGCGGTCGGCGTCAGCGACGCGTTCGTCGAGGTCGTGTTGCCCGAGGTCGCGGCGGACCGCTGGGAGTTCACGCTGGTCGCGGGCTGGCAGCCGCGCCGTTCGTCGTTGATCGCCTCCCCGACGTTGCTGCCCCGCTTCGCCGCGCTGCGCGACGAGTGGGCCAATCGCGGCGAGACCGCGCAGCTGGCACGCCTGCAAGGTTGGCGCGCCGTCGCCTACGCGGGACAGCCCGTCGACCTGTACTACCGCCACGGCAAGGAGCCCTTCGCCGGCGTGCGCAAGGTGTCGGGGACGCTGGGCACGCTGCCCGATGGTGGCTTCGCCGTCGAGTTCCAGGTCGACAAGCCCGCGAGCCAACTGCGCGTCGATCTGCCCGCGGATGCGGCTGGCATCTCCTACCGGTTGACGAAGCTGGACGTCGTCGTCGACGGGCGGCTGACGTCGCTCGATCCGCGCACGCTGGAGCTGAAGGGCACGAACGAGGTCGAACGTCGCGATGGCACGTTCGTCGCGACCGGCAACGATCCGTTCTTCTGGTTCGACGCCCCGGCCGGCGATGTCGTCAACTCCGTCCGCGTCGAGGGCGCTCCATGAGAGCCGCGATCGGCGCCCTGTGGCGATGGAGCTGGCTCGCCACGGTGCCAGCCAGCGCCTTGTTCGTGCTGTGGGCGACGCAGACGTTCACGCGATGGCGCAACTTCGCGGTCGACTACGACTCGCGCCCCGAAGAACCGACCCTGCTCAGCACGGGCATCGATCAATGGCGCGCGCTGTCGCGCCAGATCCGGCTGCGACTGTCGAGTGCCGGGCTCGAGGACGTGCCCGCGGACCTGCAGCTGCGCAGCATCCAGCTGTTCGTCGCCGACGCCGACCTGGCCAAGCTCGACGAGGATCTGCCCTATTCTGGGCTCGAGTACGTCGACGGCCTGCTCGTCTACCCCGATGGGTTGCACAAGGTCAGCGTGCGCTACCGCGGCGACTTCCTCAAGCACTGGGGCTACGACAAGAAGTCGATCCGCGTGCGGACCAAGGCGACCGACCTGTTCGGCGGCTTCCGTTCGTTCAACCTGATCGTTCCGAAGTTCCCCGAGCAGCTCAACAACTACCTCGCCTACCGGCTCGCGACGACGCTGGGCCTGATCGCACCGCACTGCGAGCTCGTCAATGTGTTCCTCAATGGCCGGAACACGGGACTGCACGAGTTCACCGAACAGCTCGACGAAGGCACGCTGCGGCGCCACGACCGCATGCCGGGCGACCTCTACGCCGGCGAACTCATCAGCAAGAGCCAGTACGCCGGCATGTCGAACGACGTCTTCGACCACCCGCTGCTGTGGGAGAAGGTCGCCGCGAACAACCACTACGACCTCGACAGTCACGCGCCGCTCGAAGCGTTGACGACCGTGCTGCGCGGCTCGCCGAGCGAAGCGAGCCAGGCCGAGCTGTCGCGGCTGCTCGACATGGATGCGTGGGGGCGGTTCGGCGCCTTCGAGCTGCTGACACAGACGCACCACTTCGACGAGGTTCACAACTGGCGCTTGTTCTGGGACCCGTGGCGGCTCAAGTTCGAGCCGGTCGTGTGGGATCCGACCGGATGGGCCCCCGACTGGCGGCCCGCGGACGGCCCGATCTCGCTCGACGTGATGGCGTCGCGCATCAACCTGTGGCTCGTGACGAACGGCGACTACCTCGCGGCGCGACATGCCGCGCTGCGCGACTTCTTCGGCAGCGGCAAGGCCGAGCGCTTCCTCGGCGAATTCAACACGTCGTTGTTGAAGGCCGCGTATGCGCTGCAATACGACCCGAACCTGCTGCCGACCGACCCGGACGCCGTGTTCGGTTCGCTCGCGAACTTCCGCCCGTACGTCGATCAGGTCTTCGCGCAGCTGCGCGCGGCCTATTTCGAGGGCGGCGACGTGCGGTGGGCGAGGGTCGACGACAAGACCGTTCGCCTGCAGGTGACGGGGCGCCGGCCGGTCAGCTCGGTGCTCGTGCGATTCGAGCGGGAGCTGGCACCCTCGGTGTCGACGCGCCTACGCTACGAGCGCCTCGGCGAGACCATCGACGTCGATCTCACGGCCGGGACCGTCGAGCGCGGCAACACGCTCCGAGTGCCGGCCCGGTTGTTCTGCCAGCTGGTTCCCGAGTTCCGCTGCGTCCCCGCACAGGCCCTGCGCAATCACATGCGGGCGGCGGCGCCCGGCACCTACGAACTGCAGTTCGACGGCGTGCCGGCCGGCAATCGCGTGCTCGAGGTCGCCACGGTTCGCGACGACCAGGAGCAGTCGGCCGAACTCGTGGCCGACCTGCCGCAGGCCGATCTCGAGTTCGTCTACCGCGCCACGCCGCCGCTGCGCAACCCGACCCCCCAGACCTGGCGCGGCGACGTCGTGGTCGAAGGCGTGCGCGAGGTGTTCGACGACGTCGTGATCGAGCCAGGCACGACCGTCCGACTGGGCGCCAATGCGTGCATCCTGTTCCGCGGCCGTGTGCTGGCCACGGGCAGTCGCGAGCACCCGATCCGCTTCCTGCCGATGGCGCGCGATCAGGACCCCTGGGGCACGGTGGCGCTCAACAGCCCCGATTGCCGCGGTTCGCGCTTCCAGTGGTGCGAGATGCGCGGCGGCAGCGGTCACAAGTCCCCGGTCGAGGAGTACACGTCGATGTTCTCGATCCACAACTGCGTGGACGTGCGCGTCGAGGACTGCCGCTTCGCCGAGAACCACGTCGTGGACGACATGGTGCACGTCATGTACTCGTCCGTGGTGTTCGACCGCGTGACGCTCGACACGGCGCTGGCCGACGCGCTCGACTGCGACATCAGCACGGTGGTCGTGCGCAACTCGGCGTTCCCGCGGTCCGGCAACGACGGCGTGGACCTCATGACGTGCCATGCGCTGGTCGAGGACTGCAGCTTCGAGGGCAACGAGGACAAGGGCATCTCGATCGGCGAGAGTTCCTACCTCGTCGTGCTGCGCAGCCGCTTCGACGGCTGCGTGAAGGCACTCGAGGCGAAGGACGGGTCGATCGCCTGCGCCGCCAACTGCGAGGTCCGGCACTGCAAGAAGGTCTTCAACGCCTACAAGAAGAACTGGCGCTACGGCTCGGGCGGCTACCTGACGATGTACAAGTCCATCGTGCTCGACAACGACGCGCTGCAGACGGCGGATCGCTGGTCGCGCGCCGAGCTCGTCGATTGTCAGGTGAAGAGCTCCGGCTCGCTGGTCGACCACTACGAGCAGGACTACGTCGACGGCACGAGCAGGCGCATGAAGAACATGGCGCACATCCGCGACAGCAGCGACGGCAAGCAGCCGAGCGACCAGGCGCCGCTGCCGTTCCCGTCGGATCTCGAACACCTGCGCGACCTCGCTGGCCAGGCGTGGTCGAGCGTGCAGAGCGGTGTGCGTGGGGTGCCAGATGCCAAGTAGGGCCATCACACCGCTGCACTTCTCGCGGTTCGAGTTCAAGTACGTGCTCGACCGCGCGCTGCGCGACGAGGTCGAAGCCGAGCTGCAGCACTTCGTCGAGCTGGACCCGTTCGTGCAGAACCAGCCGGATCATCTGTACGTCGTACGCAGCCTCTACTTCGACGATCCGGGGCTGTCGGCGTTCCACGACAAGATGGACGGCATGCTGTCGCGCGCCAAGTTCCGCGTGCGCACGTACGGTCGGTCGCTCGCGAATCCGACGCCGTGGTTCCTCGAGATCAAGGGGCGGCACAACAACCTCGTGTTCAAGCACCGCACGCCGCTGGCGGGCGATTTCGATCGCCGCGCGCGCGGTGATGCGCTGTCGCGCCTGCTGCTCGCGCACGCCGAGCCCGGCGCGGTGCGCGATCAGTTCGAGTTCGCGCTGTATCGCCGGCGCATCGAGCCGATCGTGCTCGTCGACTACCTGCGCCGGCCGTACCTGAGCAGGTTCGACCCCGAGTTCCGGCTCACGTTCGACGCCGAACTCGCGGCCGCCGCGACCGACACGTTGTTCCCGGGCGAGACCGTGCGCACGCGTTCGATGCTGCGCGGCTACACGGTGATGGAAGTCAAGTTCCGGCGGCACGTGCCGGCCTGGTTCCACCACATCCTGCAGGCGTACGAACTGCGCCGCACGTCGATTTCCAAGATCTGTTCGGGCACCGAGGCGCTCGGTCTGCAACTCGATCCGAACTGACCCACTCATCCGCTAGTCCCATGCTGTCACTCCTGTTTCAAGGGCCCCAGGGCCTCGGTCAGACGACGTTCGACACGGTGATGACGCTGCACACGTTCGACTACGTGGTGCGCAGCGCCACGGCGGCGGCGCTCGGCATCGTGATCGCCGTCGTCTACCGGGCGACCCACAAGGGTCTCTCGTACTCGCAGTCGTTCACGCAGACGATCGTCTTCGTGGCGCTCATCGTCGCGCTCGTGATGATGACGGTGCGCAACAGCCTGGCCACGGCCTTCACGCTGGTCGGGGCGCTCTCGATCATCCGCTTCCGCACGGTCGTCAAGGACACGCGCGACACGGCCTTCATCTTCGCCGCGCTCGCGCTCGGCATGGGCGCGGGGCTCGGCTACTGGGAGCTGGCGGCGATCGGCACCGCCGTCGTCTGCGTGCTGGCGCTGCTGCTCTACGCGACGAACTTCGGGGCGCTGTACAAGAGCGAATTCATCCTGCGGTTCACGTTCGACCAGTCGAAGGACAGCGCCGCCTACCTGCGGGGCATCGCGGAGCACGCCAAGCGGTCGAACATGCTGCACATCGAGCCGTCCGGCGACGGCCGCAGCCTGCGGCTGACCTACGACATCACGCTGCTCAAGGAAGCGACCGCGGAGAAGCTCACGGCGGCGTTGAGCCGCACCGACGGCGTGTCGGACGTCGTGCTCATCGTCAGCAAGAACGACGTCGATTATTGAGTCCGCTCGCCCCAAGGGCGACCGGACTCAATGCGTCTCCGGAACGCCGCGACGCGGGGATGCATTGCGGGCGAGGCGACGCACCCCGCTGCGGCGTTCGCTCACTTCGCCGAAAGGGCGTGCGCGCCGGACACGGGTGTGCGCCAGAACTCGGTCGAGTCGTGGCCGCGCTGGATGTTCAGGTAGCGCGTTCCGTCGCGTTCGCACAGGAAGAGCCGGCGGCCGTACACGGAGATCACGTCCGGGAAGAAGTCGCGCAGGACCTTGTTGCTGCCGTCGTACGGGTCGACGACGGCCAGGTCGCGGCTGCGGCCGCCGAGCGCGACGTAGACGAGGTGGGCGGCCGCATCGTAGATCGCCATGCCGCCGTCGCTCGAGTAGCGGAAGCCGAGCTCGTGGACCGGACCCCAGGCCTGCTCGGGCGTCCACGTCGTGATCATGTCGCCGGAGAGCAGCAGCAGGCGCTCGCCGTCGCTCATCAGATCCAGGCCCAGTTCGTCGGTGTAGTGGATCGCCGAGGGCAGCAGCGTGACCGCACTCCAGGTGTCCGCCGCGACGTCGTAGGCGTGCAGTGTGCGCGTCACCGGATCGCGCAGCGCGTAGACCTTGCCCTGGTGGCACACCATCGCCATGTTGCGCGGCAGGTCGTCGTTGCCGGTGCCGGCCGGGAACGACCGCAGCGGGCTCAATGGCCGCACGAGCGCGTCGTTGATGGGCACGATCGTGGCCGACGTCTTCTTGCTCTCGGTCGTGTGCAGGTCGAGGCAGAAGAACTCGTTCGAGTAGCCGTTCGTGACGTAGACGCGATTGCCGTCGGTGCACAGCGCGGCGCCCTTGATCGCGAAGCTCTTGCCGAACTCGGGTGCGCCCTCCCACGGCGTGTGGCGCCACTTGTCGTACTCGATCGTTCGCATCATGTTCTTGCGCTGCACGTAGATCTGCGGATCGATGAACACGAGGTTGCCGACGCTGTCGCGCTCGCGCACGAGGTCGCCGACCACGCCGAGCTCGGTCAAGTTCCACAGCTGCCACCGGCTGCCGCGTTCGACCTCGCGGCTGGCAGCCGTCACCGGTTCGAGATCCGCGAGCGGGATCCAGAACAGCGTCGAGTGCATCTGCGACAGCACGTTCAAGCGCGTCAGCGCGCCCGTGTTGGTCGCGAACAACGCCTGGCCCGAATCGCGCAGGCCGATCGGCAGGCGCGGCCGGAGCAGGAAGCAGTCGCTGTTGGGCAGCAGGACGCCGATCGCGCGCGAGTCCTTGCCGTGCGTCTGGAACAACACGCCCGTCTGGGGTTCCTGGAAGACCATGCCGCCGCGGTCGACCGCCGGCCGGAAGCCGAGCACCCGGAACAGGTGGTTGGTGCCGGCCCAGGTGAGCTTGTCGAGGTCCATCCACGACACGTGGTGGTCACCGAACGCGAACAGGCGGCGGTCGATGCGGAACAGCCCGGCGGCGTACTTGCCCGGTGAGTTCACGCATTGCACGTCGGGCAGCGACTCCAGCTGGCCGCCGCGGTAGCGCAGCAGATCGTTCGTTCCGCCTGCGGGCATGCAGATGATGCCGTCCCGGCCGTCGTCGACGGCTCGCGCGCCGCGACCCGTCTGCGGCGCGAAGCCCGGCAGATCGGTCGCACTGCGCGTCTTGGGGTCGAACCGGAACGCGAGCTCCTTGCGACCCGGCACGACGACGATCGTGCCGTCGTCGAGTGCGGCGACGGCGGAGAACGCGTCGGTGCGGCGCGGCAGCACACCCGGCCAACGGTCGAGCGAGCCGTCGGCGTGCACGATCTCGATGTCCCGGCCGTGCAGCAGGAACCCTTCGCCCGCGATCGTCACCGCGTGCGTGTAGTCCTGCCACACGCGGTCGCCGAGCTCGGTGCGATGCCAGGCAGGTTCGGTGGCGGTTGCCTGCGCGCAGAGCGCGTCGGCGGCGAGCAGGAGGAGGCCGGCGGCGATCGGGCGCCGGCGAGTGAGCAGGCCTGGGGGCATGGCGATCTCAGGGTAGCTCGATCCCTCGGGCATCGAAAGGCGGCGTGCTGGCCGCTGCGACAGGGATCGTTTGTACGAGCAGCCGTGGCGTGTCATCGGCCGTCGGGGCAGCAGGAACCCGCAACCATCGATGGCATGGGGGTTGTCGGCGTGTTCGGCGTCGTGCACGTCGGTGGGCGACGCTTGCGAGGTCTGCTCGCATCGGTTCACATCGCGGGCCCTTGCGCCTCGCCGTTTCGTGGAGCGCGTGGCTGGTGCTGGTCTGCGTCACCGGCTGCGCGCGATCGCCCTGGTCGCCGCCGCTCGCCGGGGTGGACCCGCCGGCCCAGCTGGCGATCGATCCCTACCTGCTCGATGTCGGCGTCGGCGAAGCGACCATCTGCTGGCGGACCGCGACCGGGCGCGCGTCGCGGCTCTGCTATCGCAGCGCGGCCGCGGTCAGCACGACGATCGTGCACACGCCGACCGGAGTCCAGCACACCGTGCACCTGGCCGACCTGTCGCCTGGCACGGTGCACCACTACGACGTCGAAGGGCATCGCGGTTCGTTCCGGACCCTGCAGCCGAAGAGCGCCGTCTTCCTCGCCATCGGCCACACGCACGGCACCGAGCAGTTCGATCACTACCTCGACACGCTGCTCGCATCGGCGCTCGTCGAGCAGAACGCGGACTTCGTCGTGCACACGGGCGACTCGACGTGGCGCGCGCTCGTGGGCGACTACGAGCGCTTCCTGTTCCGTCCGTTCCATTGCGTGCTCGCGAACACGCCTGTCTTCATCGCCCCCGGCAATCACGATTCCGGCTGGCCGTTCCCCGACGGCATCGACCTGCGCGCGTTCCGGACCGTGTTCCCGCACGAGTATCCCGCGCCGATCGCCGGGGATCGCAACAACGCGTACTACGGCTGCACCAAGGCCGGCATCCGGTTCACGTTCCTGTCGTACGTGGCCGACCAGGATCCGGACGCGCCGCAGATGCGGTTCTTGCGACAGGAACTGGCCCTGCCCGCGCGTCTGCACGCGGTCGTGTTCGGCGGCAGCCAGACCGGCTACTACGACGAGCCGGCGCTGCTGCGTGTGCTGCACGAGGGTGGCTGCGCGCTCGTGCTGCGCGGCGATGGCCAGCAACCGGAGCAGGTTCGCGTCTGGGACGCGGAGCTGCCGATGTACTTCGTCGGCACCGGTGATGGCGAGGCGCACGCGTTGCTGCGGTTCGAGTGGAGCGATCCGACGCTGCGCGTCGAGCGTTTGCTGCCGACCGGAGCCAGGCAACTCGTCGATGAGCTCGCGGTCGCTTCCGGCAGGCTCGTGCCGCGCGCGGGCGCCGCGCGCGTGGAGCGCGCCGCGCTGCCGCTGGCGAGCCCGCCGTCGGACCTGGCACCCGACGCGGATCCGACGGCGGTCGCGGTGCTTCGTCTGCCCGCGGGCGCGCGTGGCAAGAACGAACTCGCCGTCCTGGGCCGCGAACTCGGAGTCGATGGGGTCGTCGCGCAGATCGGCACGCACAGCGTCTTCGGTGCCGCCGTGGGCGCGATCGAAGAAGGTGCCGGATGGCGCGCTGGTCGCGTCGGGCGCATCGGCGTCTGTTGCATCGACGATCCGTCGCGCGCGGGCCACGGTCCGCGGCCATCGGCGGCCGCCAGCCGGCAGCTCGACGGCTTTCGCGTCGCCGTTGTGCGAGGTCCGCTGCCGGCCGCGGCGGACCTCGCGCACACCCTCGGGGATGAGTTCGACCTCGTGCTGTCCGAAGGGCCGGAGACCGCGCCGGGCCGCCTCGGCTCGGCACGGTGGATCCGGTGTCCGGCTCGCCTGCCGCAGCAGCTCGTGCTCGAGGCCCACGCGACCCACCTCACGGTCAAGCTGGTCTCTGCAGCACGCGCGTGCCACCTGCTCGGTTGGGCCTTCCTGCCGGTGCGCGGGGCCGAGCGTCACGCCATCGACCCGGCGCAGCTCGAATGGGTGCCGCATCGCGACGTCGTGACGACGCGATTGCCGATGGACGGCGTGCGGCCGCGCGGCCTCGGCTTCCGCGTGCACCTGGCCCTTGGCCTCGACCGCATCGTGCTCAGCGCGGACTGCAGGCCGCGCGACCTGCAGCCGGGGGCGGACGGCCACACGCCGCGCTTCGAGGGCTTCCGCTCGGACTACTTCACGGTCGGCGCCGACGACGGCGAGGTGTTCCTGCCGCTCACGACGAGCGCCGACGGCGTGTCGGTGCACGAAGTCGGCGAGGTGCTGTTCTCGCTGCAGTCGCCGGCGACCGAGGCCGACGTGCAGTTCCTGGATCTGTTCTGGTACTGAAGGCGACCCGACAGCAGATCGTCGCCGGACTCACTCGCAGCGCATCGTCGCGACGTGCAGGCCCAGTTCGCGCGCGTCGTCGCCCATGCCGTGCTGCCTCGGCACGAACGCCGCACACACGATGCGGCACTCGGCGAGCTGGCCCGCCGGCACCGGCGCCGGCAGCGTCCAGCGCAGCTCGTGCGGCCGGTCCTTGGCAACGGCCAGCCTCGCGACCAGCAGCCCGTCGACCCGGAGTTCGGCCCAGGTGTCGAGCGGCTGCGGCACGAGGCTCACGTGCACCGACGACCACGGTGCGTCGCGCCGCAGGTAGAACCAGCACTCCGCCATCGACCAGCGCAGGCTGCCCCGGCCCTCGGGCCCCGGTTCGGGGTGGTGCCAGCCCGGGCCGAGGCTGCCGGCGTCCGCCGTCGCCATCGTGATCTCGGCGCGGCCCACGGCGCAGTAGCGATCGACGATCGCGTACAGGTCGCCGACGCCCGACGGTTCGTGCATGCCCTTCGGGACGAGGTCCAGGAACGTCGCGTCGGCGACGCGCCGCAGCCGCTGCGTGCGCCGGCGCCGCAGCCACATGCCGAGGCGATGCGAACGGCACCACGCGTGGGCCGAACGCACGGCCTCGAGCACGCGCGCCGGCATCGGCCCGCCGCCGCGCGCGACGTGCTCGGCGAGCGCCTGCAGGCGACCGCGGTCGAACGCGTTCAGCTCGCGCCAGACGCGCAGGAGGTTGCGCCGTTCGTAGTTCTTGTAGACGGCCTGCAGCCGGTTGCGCTCGACCATCGAACGCCGCCGGCCCTCGCGTTCGGCGACCGCGGCGTCGCCCTCGACGACCGCGGGTCTGCCGGCCGCGGCCATGTCGCCGTGCCAGTCGTGCACGCACGCCGCGCTCGGCACGTAGTAGATCTCGTGTCCGGCCAGGCGCGCGCGCCAGCACCAGTCGACGTCCTCGACGTACATGAAGAACGTGGGGTCGAAGCCGCCGAGCCGTCGCAACACCGAGCCGCGCAGCAGCAGCGCGCCGCCGCAGGCCGCGAACACGCGCTCGGGCTCGGCCGACGGATCGAGGTCCGGGCGACCGATGTCGCGGTCGGCGGCGAAGCCGCTCTCGTTCATGACGATGCCCGTGCTGTTGAGGATCGTCGGGCAGCGCCGCATCAGCATCTTGGCGCCGAACGCCGCGCCGTCGGGCCGGGCCTCGGCCGCCGCGACGAGTTCGGAGACCCAGTTGCGCCGCGCGATCGCGTCGTGGTTGAGCAGCGCCACGTAGTCGGCGCGCGTGCGGTCGAACAGCAGGTTGTGGCCGGCCGCGAAGCCGAGGTTGGTGTCCGCCTCGAGCACATCGATCGACGGGAAGTGCTGGCGCACGAAGTCGGCGGTGCCGTCGTCCGAGTGGTTGTCGAGCACCGTGATCTCGAGCTCGGGCCAGTCCTGCTCGAGCAGCGACTGCAGGCACGGCGAGATGTAGTGCTTGCTCTTGTAGGCGAGCACCATCGCTTCGACTCTCGGCCTGCCGTCGCGCGCCCGTACGGTCGGCCCGGCGGCGACCGCCGCGGCGGCGGCGCGCAGGCCGGCGGCCGTGGCGGGCTCGCGCGCGGCCCACTGCACGCCGGGAACGCTCGCGGCGCAGCGGTTCACGACGCTCTCGCCGGGTCCGCCGTCGAGCACGTAGATCGGGGCGCTGACGTCGCCGCGCGAACGCAGCAGCGGCAGGTCCGCGAGCGGCAGCAGGCGGTGGGTGCGTTCCCACGCGGCCGGGGCCTGGTACGGCTCGGGGCAGAACAGCACGAGATCGTCGCGCGAGAACCCACCGAGCAGCGCCTGCACCGCGCGCGCGGCGGCCCGGTCGGCGGGCAGCGGGCAGACGACCAGAGCCAGAGGCGGCATCGCCGCGATTGTGCCGGCGGTGCGCGCGGAGTCCAGGTCGCGTGCGAACGTCGCGACGTTGCATGCACGCAGGTCGTGGCGTCTGATCCACGCGATGCGCATCGGCATCGATGTCTCCATGACCGCGGACAGCAAGACGGGGCTGCCGTCCTACACGCGGTCGCTCGTCGAGGCCATGGCGCGCGTCGACCAGCACAACGAGTACTGGCTGTATCCGATCACGTGGCACTCGTTCCCGCCCAACCACGACGAGGCCGTGCTGCCCGACGCGCGCAACTTCCGCGCGGTGTGCGGGCGCTGGCCGCGGCGCTGGCTCGAGCGCGCCTGGCAGCGCGGCGACCGGAAGCGCCTGCTCGGGCCGCCGCCCGACGTCTACTTCAGCCCGTTCCACAACGCGCCCGACCGCTGGCTGCCGCGGCTCGTCTGCGTCTGGCACGACGTGTCGTTCCGCGTGCACCCCGAGTTCTCGACCGAGGCCAACCGCGTCTACTGCGAACAGCAGTTCGACCGCACGGCGCGCCTCGCCCACCGCGTCGTCACCGTGTCGCACTTCAGCAGGGACGAGATCGTGCGCGCGATGGGCATGGCCAGGGAACGCATCGACGTCGTGCACGAGGCCGCCGACCCGCTGTTCCGCCACGTGCCGGGAACGGCCGTTCCGGCGCGGTTCCGGCCGCAACTCGGCGATCGGCCGTTCGTGCTCTACGTCGGATCGGTCGAGCCGCGCAAGAACCTCGCGACGCTCGTCGATGCGTTCGCGGCGGTGAAGCGGCGTTCGCGCCACCCGGCCTCGCTCGCGATCGCGGGTGGTTCGGGCTGGAAGAACTCGGCCGTGCACGAGGCCGTCGACCGCCATGGCCTGCGCGACCAGGTGCACCTGCTCGGCTTCGTGTCCGACGACGAGCTGCTCGCGCTCTACAACACGTGCGCGGTGTTCTGCTACCCGACGCTCTACGAGGGCTTCGGCCTGCCCGTGATCGAGGCGATGAGCTGCGGCGCGCCCGTCATCACGAGCCGCGTCGCGTCGCTGCCCGAGGTCGGCGGCGGGGCGGTCGCCTACGTCGACGAGCCGCGCGACGCGGCCGCGTTGGCGACGACGCTGCAGCAGGTGCTCGAGGACCGGGAACTCCGAGAACGCCTGCGCCGCGACGGCCTGGCCCAGGCCGCTCGGTTCAGCTGGGACCGCGCCGCGCGCGAGACGCTCGCCATCCTGGGCCGCGTCGCCGGCGACGCCGGGCTCGACCCGACCGGCGTTCGCATGGGCGAGGACGAACGTGGCATCGAAGGCGGCTTCCACGACGTCGAACGACCGAGCGAGGGTGCCTTCCGTTGGATGCAGCGCCGCGGCTCGCTGCGGTTGCGAGCCGCGACCGGCGCGGCGCTGCGCATCGTCGCGGCGTCGCCTCTGCCCGAGGACGAGGTGACGCTGATCGCGCGCGTCGCCGGCGCCGTGGTCGGCACGGGCCTGCTCGGTCACGGCCCGCGTGCGTTCCGGTTCGCGCTGCCGGAGCCGGTGCCGCGCGACCGCCTGCTGCCGATCGAACTCGAGGTGAACCACACGCTGCCGGCCGCGATGAAGGGCGGCGACACGCGCGACCTCGGCGCGCGCGTCTTCGCGGTCGAGATCGTCTGAGTTCGGCGCGCGGGCTCCCCGCCAGCCCGGCACCTTGCCCGCACCTGGTCCGCCTTGGTGTGGCGCGGGGGAGGATGCTCCATGTGCGTCTGGCAGAATGGGTTCCGTGCTACGCGCGGCCGGAATGGTTACCATTCAGCCGCGGCCGCCCAGTCTCCGATCCACCCCTCCATCGATGGACATCCTGTTCGACGCCCGCATGCTCAACCGCCCGATGTCGGGCCTCGAGCGGGTCCAGCTCAACGTGCTGCGCGAGTTGAGCCAACTGCCCGGCGTCTCGCGCCTGCGCGTCGTGTTGCTCGAGAACACGCACACGGCCAAGCCGCTGCCCGAGTCGGTCGAACGCTGCGAGGTCTGGACGACCGAGGACATCGTCAAGGTCCTGACCGACGGCAAACAGCGGCCCGACGTCTACCACATGACGTGGTTTCCCGACACGACTCCGCGCGACCTGTTCCTGCCCCTGCTGGCGCCGGCGTCCGTCGTCGAGGTGCACGACGCCATCCTCAACCGGCATCCCGAGTACTTCCCCGACCGCGAGCACTGGGAGTGGTACAACGCGTTCATCGAGCGGCTGATCCGCAACAGCGACCGGCTGCTCGTGCACAGCCGGTCCGTGATCGGCGAGATCGAGAAGGACCTGCACGGTGATCCTTCCATCGCCGACGTCGCGCCGCTCGCCGTCGATCCCGACTTCCACCGGCGGCTGTCGCCCGAGGACGTGCGCCGCCGCTGCGAGCGCATCGGCTTCCGCGGCGACTTCTTCCTCGCGGTGGGCAAGGACTACCCGCACAAGGATCATGCGACGCTGCTGCGCGCGCTCGCCCGCCTGCCGGCGCCGGTCCGCCTGTGCATCGCGGGCACCAAGGTGTGGAAGAACCCCGGCGAGACGAGCGACGAACTCATCGCGCAGCTCGGGCTCGGCGATCGCGTCAAGTGGGTGCAGGGGCTCGACGACGAGGACATCAAGGCGCTGATCCAGGGTTGTCGCGCCATGGCCTACCCGTCGCTCGAAGAGGGCTTCGGCATCCCGCCGATCGAAGCCATGGCGCTCGGCACGCCCGTGGTCGCGGCCAACGCGACGTCGATCCCCGAGATCTGCGGCGACGGTGCCTTCCTGCACCGGCCCGGCGACGACCTCGAACTCGCGGGCTACCTGCGCCAGTGCCTCGAGCGCGGCCCCGAGGTCGCGGCGCTGATCGAGCGCGGCACCGCGCGCGAGAAGACGTTCTCGTGGCGGCGCACGGCCGAGCTCACGTTCGCGAGCTACGAGAAGGCGATCGCGACGGCCCGGTCCGGCGCGAGTCCGCGCCAGCCGCTCGATGCGCGCGTCGTCGAGAGCCTCGCCGTCGCGGCGCGCTACAAGTTCAACGACCTCGAACGCGAACTCGCGGCCTGGCAGCATCGCTGCCTCGGTGCCGAGGCGCAGCTCCAGACGAGCCGCAGCCACGCGGCCAAGCTCGAGGTGCAGCTGCGCGAGCTGGGCCAGACGCCGGCGGCGCCGCCGGCGCCCCCGCCGGCGAACCAGGCGGCGCCGGGCGAGCCGAGGCGTCCGCGCTGGTCCCTGAAGCGCCGCATCCAGAAGATGCGCGACGGCCTCGATCGCCGCCGAAAGGCGTGAGGCGGGCCGCGTCTTTGGGCATGATCGTCGCCGATCACCGAGCCCCATGACCAAGAAGGGTGACAAGACGGAACCTGGCGGCGCCACCGGTGAAGACCCGGCGGCGGGTCTGCGGCGCGACCTGGCCCTGCGCGAACAGCAGCTGCGCGACCTGACCGAACAATCGCTGGGCTTCCTCGAGGAGCTCGCCGAGAGCCGAAGGCGCAACATCGACCGCGACGAGCTCGCGCGGCGCCTCGGCGAGCTCGAACAGGTGCTCGCCGACGCGCGCCGCCGCGTGCGCCACGCCGGCGGCGTGGCCGAGGCCGCGCGCGACGCTTCGCCGGCCGGATCGCGCGAGGTGCTCGAGGTCGTGTTCTGGGGCGGCGCGGCGCACGGCGACGCGATCGCGAGCCAGCGGCAGTGCGGCGAGGTGCCAGTCGCGTGGGTCGGCCCGCCCGACGCCGTTCCCGCCAGGCGCACGGCCGAGGCGCACGGCGCGACGAACGCCGAACCTGCCGAACGCGGGCTGCACATGATCGCGCACCGCGACGCGCGCACGCCGGCGCAGTGCTGGAACCTCGGCATGGCGGCGACCAGCGCCGAGCACGTGCTCTTCGTCGGGCCCGGCCACCGGCTGCGCGCCGAGCCGCGGCTACCGGGCGCAGACGCGGCGCCGAACACGGCGCTGCTGTGTCCGCGTATAGAGGTCGGTCCGCGCGCCGAACTCGGCTGCGAGGAGGTGCAACTGCTGCGCCTGCGGCCTCGCGAAGCGCCGAGCGGTTCCGGTGCCGGCGCGACCAAGGTGCCGTGGCCTTCGGCGGGTGCGTTCGTCGTGCGGCGCGCGGCGTTCGAGCGCATCGGGCTCTTCGACGAGGGGCTGCTCGGGCCGGCCGCCCTGCTCGACTTCACGCTGCGCGCGCGGCAGCAGAACTTCGAGGTGCTCGGCGTCCCCACCCTGACCGTCGAGCGCACCGCGGAGCCGCGCGAGGCCGCGGCGGGCGAACGGCAGGACGACGAACAGCGCCTGCTCGTGCTCGCGGCGCACCGACCCGCATCGTTGGGGCTGGCGTTGGCGGATGCACCGCTCTTGTGGCAGATGGAGCGCGCCGCGCTGCCCGGTTATCTGGCCCAGCTGCTGTCGCGCGCGCGCGGCGCCGAGGAAGCAGACGCGCGCGCCGTCGTCGAGCAGGTCGCGCTCGGACTCGTGCAGCACTCGATGCCGGTCGACGAGGTCTGTGCGCGCGTGCGCGACAGCCGGCTCGAGTTGTGGCGCGGTCTCGCGGATGTCGACCTGCCCACGGGCCGCGACCAGGTCCGCGCTGCGCTTCGCGCTGTCGAGCAGCAGGTGTTGCCCGAGCCGCTGGCCGCCTTCGCCGTGCTGCTCGAGGACCTGGCCCAGAACCGGCGGGTGGTGGCCAGTGCCGTGCAGGTTCTGCAGCAGCAGCTGCAGCAGGCCCATTCCCAGAAGGAGGAGATCGACGTCGATCGGCACGCGCAGCTGGCGCGCGCCGAGCGCGCCGAAGGCGCACGCGCCGCGGTGCAGACGCAGCTCGACCAGGTGCAGGTGTGGTTGCGCGAGGCGCACGCCCGACTCGAGGAGCAGGCGACCACGAGCGAGAAGCTGCACCACGACATCGCCGAGGTCCAGCGCCAGCTCGAAGCGAGCCGCGGCCAGCTCCGCGAGCTCGAAGCGCGGTCCGCCGAGGCCGAGCGCGCCGCGCACGAGCTGACCGACGAGGTGTCCGCCGTGGCACAGGTCATGGGGCTCGCGAGCACCGAGCGTGGCGACCGGCTCAAGCGTCGCCTCGCCGAACTGCACGAAGAGTCGGTGAAGTTCGCGGAGACGCTGCGCGCGGCCGGAGCCGCCGACTCGAAGCAGCTGCTGGCGGGCCTCGACGCGTTGAGCCAGCGCGTGCAGGCCGCCGAGCACGGCATCGTCGAACGCGACCGCCAGATCGTGCGCCTGCTCGCCGAGGTGCAGACGCGCCGCCTGTTCCCGCGCGCGCTTTCGGCGACCGAACAGGCCCTGCTCGACCGGATGGCGCGCGAGCCGTGAAGGTCCTGCTCGTCGTGCACCAGTTCCTGCCGCGCCACATCACGGGCACCGAGCAGTACGTGCGGGCGCTGGCCCGCGGCATGCGCGCCCAGGGCATCGATGCGCGCGTGCTCGCCTACGAGCCGCTCGTGCAGTTCGACAGCCCCGATCGCCTGTTCATCGAACGCGACGAGCAGGTCGAGGGTGTGCCCGTGCGCCGCATCGGCGTGCACCACCGGCAGTCGCCCAACCCCGAGTTGCGCGACTACGAGAACCCGCTCGCGGGCCGCCTGCTGGCGCGCTGCCTCGACGAGACGGACTTCGACCTCGTGCACGTGTTCCACCCGCGCAACCTCGGCACGGCCGCGATCGAAGAGCCGCGCCTGCGCTCGCTACCGGTCGTCGTCAACCTGATGGACTTCTGGTGGATCTGTCCGAACTACCTGCTGTGGCGGCGCGATGGCAGCTTGTGCGACGGACCACCCGAAGGTGGGGCAGGCTGCATCCCGTGTCTCGACCCCGCGCTCGACGCGGCGTTGGCCGAGCGGCGCGTCGGCGCCGAGACGCGTTCGATCGGGGCGCTGCCGACGCCGGCCGGCAACCAGAGCGCGTCGCCGGTGCGTCAGGCACACGCGCTGCTCGGCCGCAAGGAACGGCTCATGGCGCTGCTCGCGCAGGCCGATCGCGTCGTGGCGCCGTCCCGGTTCCTGGCGCGCATCTACGAAGGGCACGGCCTGCCCGCCGCCAGGATCGTGCACCTGCCCTACGGTCTCGACCCGCAGCGATTCGCCGACATGCCGGCGCGCAAGCCCGTTCCGGGCCGGCCGCGGCTCGACGTCGGCTACATCGGTTCGATCTCGCGGCACAAGGGCGTGCACGTGCTGCTCGAGGCGCTGCAGCACGTCGATGCGCGCGACATCGCCGTGCACCTGCACGGCAGCCGCGACTCGCAGCCGGGGTTCTCGGAAGCGCTCGTCGACGGCATCCGCGACCGCCGCGTCACGTTCCACGGACCGTTCGCGCCGTCCGAGCTGGGCACCGTGCTCGCGGGCCTCGACCTGCTCGTCGTGCCGTCGCTCTGGTACGAGAACACGCCGTTCTCGGTGCTCGAAGCGCTGCACGCCGGCGTTCCCGTCGTCGCCTCGAACCTCGGTGGCATCGCCGAGATCGTCGTCGAAGGCGCGAGCGGCTTGCTGTTCCCGGCCGGCGACGCGAAGGCGCTCGCGGCCCTGTTGGCGCGCATCGCAGCGGCGCCCGAGCGCACGCTGGCGCTGCGGCCCGAGAAACCGCCGAGCATCGACGACAACATCGGCCGGTTGCGCCGGCTCTACGACGAGATCCTCGCGCAGCGCGCCTCGAGCGACGCCTAGTGCACATGCAAGGCGGTTCCGCGAGTCTCGTCATGCCCACCTGGAACGCCGGCCCCTTGCTGGAGCAGGTCTTGAGCGCCGTCGACACGCAACCGGGTGCCGAGGCGCTCGAGCGCGTCGCCATCGACAGCGGCTCGACGGACGGCACGGTCGCGACGCTGCAGCGCCACGGCTTCCGCGTGCTGAAGATCGCGCAGCGCGAGTTCAACCACGGCGCGACGCGCGACTACGGCATCGAGCAGACGACGGGCGACGTCGTGCTGCTGCTGACGCAGGACGCGACGCCCGCCGATCGCAACTGGCTGCCGGCGCTGCTGGCCGCCTACGACGATCCGGCCGTCGATGCGGCGTGGTGCCGCCAGATCCCGCGGCCCGACTGCAATGCGCTGCTGCGGCGACGCATCGAGGAGTGGATGGGGGATCGCACGACGTTGGCGCTGCAGCGGCTGCCGGCCGGCAAGACGTTCGCCGACCTGCAGCCGATGGAACGGCTGCGGCTCTCGGCGTTCGACAACGTCGCGAGCAGCGTGCGGCGCAGGAGCTGGGCCAGGCATCGCTTCGGTTGGCGCCGCTTCGGCGAGGACATCACGTTCGGCAAGCGTGTGGTCGAAGCGGGCGGCTGCATCGCCTTCGTGCCCGAGGCGGCCGTGATCCACAGTCACCGGACGACGCCGAGGCAGGAGGGCAAGCGCGTCTATTGCGACCACCAGAACCTGTTCGCGTTGTTCGGCCTCGTCGTGATCCCGGACCTCGCGCACTGCCGGCGCGCCGTGCGCGACGGCGGCGCACACTTCCGCCGGCAGGTCGCCGAAGAACCGGGGCTGTCGCCACAGCAGCGCGCCGAACTCGAGGCGTGGGCGGACGGCTACGCGAAGTGGACGGCGTGGGGCCAGTACCTCGGTGCCAACCACGAACGGCTGCGCCGACGTTGGTTCGGCCCGGCGCTGCGCCTCGTCGATCGCTGGATGCACAGGCCCTGACGATCGTTCGGGCGTGCGTTCGCGGACCCCGGCCCCGGGCCGCGCGGCGTCGAACGGCGGCCGCGCCTATCGCGCGCGGCGTCGCGGTGTCGGTCGCTTGCCGGCCGGCCCCTTGCGCTTCGCCGGCGCGGCGGGCGGGGCGCCGTCGAGCTCGCGCAGGCGCTTCTTCGACGCCTGGGCGCGGTAGCTCTCGTCGAGCCACACTTCGAGCAGGTCGAGCGGCGGCAGCTCGCCGCCGGTGTCGCCGTCCGGCGCGAGCGACATCGACACCCAGCCGCTCCTGCCGAGCCCGTAGGCGGTCGGCGTGCTGCCCGGCAGCGCGAGCGCCATCGGGTGCGAGCGCGGCAGCTTCAGCGACAGGCCCGGCGGATCGTCGGGTGCGCTGAGGTATGCGAACGTCTTGTCGTCGACGGCGAGGTCCATGTGGCCCGGCCACGGACTCTTCAGGTGCGTGCCCGGGTACTTGCGCAGGCCGAGTTCGCGCAGGTGCTCGATCATGCGCGCGGCGGTGGGCGTTCGGGGTCTTGGCATGGGGTCTTCGTTGGTTGGTGGAGCGCGCATTGTAGACGCGGTGCCTCGCGCGAACGCGTGGAACGGCGCCGCCGCGCGGCGGTCGCAGCGGGGGTGGGGCTGGCGCCGTGCCGACAACGGGGCGACAGTGGCGCCGTCCGGTGGTGCGCACGCTCGCGGCGGCGCCGCCGCCCAGGCCCCGCTCGAGACCTCAAGCCATGTACACACGAACTCTCGCGGTGCTCGCGCTCGCGCTGCTCGGCAGCAGGATTCCGGCGCAACGCCTGATCGCCTACGAGCCTCTCGCCGGCCTCGCCACGGAATTGCAACCTCCGACCGGCTCGTTGCCGATGCCGAACCCGCCGTCGGTCACCTATCCGGTGCTGCCGGCGTTGCCGCCGCCGTTGCCCGGCCTGCCATCGCCGGGCGACGTCACCTTCGACAATGGCTTCGGCCTGCTCTACTACACCAACGGCTCGACGATCGCGGCGATGGCTTCGCCGACGTTTGCGCCGCTCATGGCGCCGCCGGCGTCGGTTCCGATCCCGGCCTCGGTGCTGGCGATGATCGGTGGCCCGGTCACCGGGATGGCGATCGATGCACTGACCGGCCTCGTGTACCTGACGTCGGTGCCTGGCATCGTCGTCGGCGTCGGACCGGTGCCGGGTCTGCCGGTGCTCGTGCCGCCGTTCCCGGCAGGAGGGCCGGTGGGTATCGCGGGGCTCGACTACGACGGTCTGACCGGCACGCTGTGGGCAGTCGACGTCGCGGGCACGGCCTACAACTTCGCCGTCGGCGGCGCGCCGGTCGGCCCGCCGGTGGTGCCGATCGTGCCACCACCGGGGCCGGTCGGTGGCATCGCCATCGACAAGCTCGGCAAGCTCAACCCGGCCGGTCTGCGCCCGCTCTACGTCGGTGGCGGACCCTTGATCGTCGACATCCGCGATCCCGCCGCGATCCCGTTCCCCGCGGGACCACCGGTTGGCGGCCTCACGTTCATGGACCACCCGGCGACCGTGCCGCTGCTTCCGGGCTGCGAGAGCTGCCCCGGCGCGACGACCGGTCCGACCGCGTTCACGACCGGCGTCATGAGCATCGCCAACCCCGGCTTCGCGGTCGGCATGGGCGGCCTGACGCCCGGCGTCAGCTTCGGCATCTTCGCCTTCGACAGCGTGTCGTCCCCATTCGTCTCGATCAACGGACCGGCCGCGTGCCCATTGGGCCTCGCGCCCGGGCCGGGACTGATCCTCGTCATCGGCGGTCCCGCGAACGCGGCCGGCACGATCCTGATGCCGATCCCCTTCAGTGTCGGCACGCCGGTGGGCCTGTTCCTGCACAACCAGAACCTCACCTTCTGCCCGGCGCAGCCGTCCGGCCTCGCGTTCTCGCGCTTCCAGACGATCACCGTCGGCGCCTTGTAGCGTCGCGCCCGTCGGCGGCGGTCCAAGCGGGCGCGTTAGGAATCCGTGAAGAGGCGGGCAATCGTTGCAGCGCCCACGTCTTCGGGGCCGCAGCGTGCGAGCATCGCCGCGGCGTGAAGATCCACCCAGCCTCGTCCCTGCTCCTCGTGCTCTGCCACGCGACGTGTGGCAACAAGCACCACGCCGCCCCCGAGCCGCCGCCTGCCGTCGAGATCACCACCGAGAACGCGGTCGACCTCGCCCGCACGGCCCTGCACGCGGCCTTCGGAGTTGCCGAGATCGGCAACATCGCCGGCAAGGTCGTGACCGCAGTGCCGTCGATGGACCAGCCCGCTGGTCGCGCGGCGTCGGTCGAGAACCGCCTGGGCGGGCCTGCGCCGGGCCACGTCGCGCTGCCGCTGCTGATCACCGAGAACCTGCCCGGTGCCGGCGGCGGCTACGCGGTGCGCACGCTCGACGATCGCGACGACGAAGGCAGCGTGTCGACCGGAGACGAACTCTCCATCACGTTCGTCGGTTACGTCGAGGGCCTGCTGACCCTGAACGGCTCGATCATGCTCGACGACATCGTCGTGCAGGGCGACCTGCTCGAGGGCTTCACGTGGGTGCTCGCGGCGCGCCTGCACTTCGTCAACCTCGAGATCACGTCCGGCTCCGGCGTCGAGAGTCTGACCGGCTCGGTGCCGTGCATGCTCGAACAGCGCCCGACCGTCACGCTGCTGTCGATGCAGGTCGACGCCGACCTCACGCTGGGTGCGTCGACGCTGCTGCCCGGCAACACGATCGCCCTCAACCGGTATCCGCTCGACTTCAAGGTCGCCAGGTTCGGTGCCGGCGCGATCATGCAGCAGGGCGTGGACGGGGTCGTGAGCTACGAGACGACCGTGCTCTTCACGGGGCCGAACGGCTACCCGTACTCGGAGGCCGGCGAGATGAAGATCATGGGCAGGTTCGACAGTTGCATCACGGTCACGGTGATGGACCTGACCAACGTCGAGATCACCGTCGATGTCGACGGCGACGGCGAAGTCGACGGCACGACGATGCTCGAGTGGTCCGAACTGCTGAACCCCGAACGCTGAAGGATCTCGGGCGCGGGCCACTGAACCGCGGCGCCGGCGCGCCGTTGGCACGGCCTGTGCCGGGTTCGCGCCGTGGCGGCGCGGGTGCCGGCACCGCTCGGCCCTCCCTCGACCGACCATGACGACGTTCCTGCGATGCCTGGGCCTGTCCATGTGCATCGCCGCGGCGCCGGCCGCCGGAGCGGCTGGCCCGCAGTCGCCGACGGAGCCGGCCGCGTCGGGGCGCTCGAAGGCGATCGGGGTCGTGACGACCGAGCACGGCCGTCACGTCGCCGGCGCCCAGGTGACGTTGTGGTCGTGGCCCGTGCCGGCGCGCACGGACATCGGCACGGTCGATCGGGTGGTCGTGACGACCGACGACGACGGCCGGTTCTTCGCGGGCATCTGGGACGGGCGATGCTACGGCGCCTTCGCCACGTGGCGCGACGAACTCGGCACGCATGCCACCGCGATCGAGCCCGCGGTGATCCCCGGTTCGCCGCGCACGCTGCGCGAGGTCGAACCCAGGGTCCGCGGCACGGTGTGCGTGCGCGGCGCGACGCGGTGGTTCGCGGACGGCCAGCTGCAGGTGCACGCCGTCGTCGGCATCGACAACCCCTTCGTCGTGCCGCTCGCGCTCGATCGGGAACGGGACGCGGTCCTGCCGGAGAGCCTGCCGGCGGGGCCGACGTCGATCGACGTGCGCACGAAGACGGGCCGTCTGCTCGCGACCGCACCGCTCGCCGACGATCCGTCGGCCACGACCCACACGATCGAACTGCCCGGCGCCCACGTCGTGGCGCTGCGCGTGCTCGACGCCGCGGACCGGCCGGTGCCCGGCGCCGTCGTGCACCAGATCAACGACTTCGGCTGCTGCGCCGCGCCGGGCTGTCGCCGCGGGTTCGCGCCCGACGTGATCGGCGCGACGTCGGCCTCGGGCACGCTGCGCATCGAGTTGCCGGCCGTGCATCCCGTCGATCGCGCGGCTCGGGATCGCCTGCTGCTGCTCGTCAGTGCGCTCGACCACGAGCGCTGCGTGATCGACGTGCCGCTGTCGGGCAGCGACGAAGGTGTTCCCGCGACCGCGGTGCTGCGCCCGGGCACGACTCTGCGCGGCAAGTTCGTCGATGCGGACGGTGCCGCCGTCAACGAGGGCATCGTCGCGCTGGTCGAGTCGTTCGCGCACACCGAAGCGCGCAACCTGATGGGGGGCACCGTCGTTGCCATGCCCCCGATGCCGATGCCGATCGCTGCCGACGGCTCCTTCGTCGCGCCCGGGCCGTACCAGGGCGAGGCAGTGCGTGTGTTCGCGGTGCTCGGGCCCGTGCGGGGCCGGGCGCTGGGCCTCGAGACGAAGCCCGGCTTCGGGCTGCCGGCGCTCGTTCCGGTGCTGCTCGAATCGGGTGCCCCGCGCGGCGACCTCGACCTCGGCGAGGTGCGGCTCGATCGGCTGCACGTCGCGCGCTTCGCCGTGACCGACCACACGGGTGCGCCCGCGAGCGGCGTGCGCGCGCGGCTCGCGTCACCGGCTGCGTTCTGCGCCCCGGACGACTTCCTCGCGGATCGCATCGGGCGGCTGCAGGTGCCGCTGCCCGAGGGCGTGCATCGCATCAGCGCATTCGTGCCCGGTGGTGGGGTTGCGAGCGCCGTCGTGCGCGTGCCGCTCGACACGCTGGGGGACCGCCGCATCGAGCTGCGGCTCACGGAGCCGCTCGTCGTCAGCGGCGTGGTAGCCGCAGCCGGCGCGGACCTGGCGCCAGGCACGGAGGTCGTCGTGTGCGACGTGAGGGCGAACGACCCGGACCTGACCGTGCTCGCCCCGAGGGCGGTCGCGGTCGGCAGGCCGGCGCCCGACGGCTCGTTCTCGGTTCGCGTGCCGTTCGGCGACGCGCGCTACACGCTGCGGGCGCGCTGCCGCGCGGGCCAGGCGGCGCCCGGGCTCTGGCCGATCGGTCCCGAGGTCGCCGTGCAGGTCCACGAGTCCGACGTGACGGGTCTGTCGGTGCCCGGTCCGGTGCAGTCGAAGTAGCACGGAACTTTTCCAACGCATCGGCAACACGACCGCCGTGCGCGAGAATGCACGGCAGCGCGGCCCACCCACTCCTGGGCGCGGCCGCCCGGTCCCCGGTCACGTTCCAGGAGAACTCCGATGCTCGTCAAAGGTCTCGTGTTCACGGCTCTCGTCGCTTCGGCGCCCATCGCGCTCGTCACCAAGCAGGATCCCCGTCCGAACAGCACGGGTGCTGCGGCGGGCGCCGAGGCGGCAGCCGCTGCCGTGGCCGCGGACCTGCAGCGCCTCGAGGCACAGAACAAGAAGGCGGCCGCCGACCTCGCCGCGGCCCGGCGCGAGCTCGCCGCCGCGCGCCAGGACCTCGAGAAGCTCGGCCATCAACTCGATCAGGCGCTCGACGCACTCGAGAGCACGTTCGAGCCGCAGCGCGATCGCAACTGCTCGCCGTCGCGTTCGCGCGCGCTCATGTCGCACTACGAGTGGCTGCGCACCAACGGCCTCGACCAGCGGGCGCTGGCGACGCTGAACAAGGTCGTCGATCAGCTCGGCGACAACGTGCAGCGATGCAACAGCGTCGCGTGGGACCTCATGACCGACAAGGAGACCGCCGGCAAGTTCGACGACGTGGCGCTGGCCATCGCCGAGCGCATGCAGAAGAGCCCCGGCGAGCTCGCGCACAACCAGCTCGACACCGTGGCGTTCGCGCACTTCCTCAACGGCAGGGTCGACGAAGCCATCGTGCTCGAGAAGCAGGCGATCGAGCGCGGCGGCAACTCGGACGACTACCGCCGCCGCCTGCGCACCTACGAGTCGGCGCGCGACGCGCTGGCGAAGGCCGCGGCCGCGGCGCCGCTGCCGGCGGGCACGATGGTGGCGAGCCGCGACGACTGAGACCGCGCGAGTGCGGTGCCGCGCTGCGCATGCGCCCGCGACTCAGTTGCGCGGCCGGAACGCGTCCCGCTCGACGATGTAGCCGTAGCGCTGCTGGAACTCGGCCGCCGTCATGTTCGCGGCCCTCGCGATCGCCTCGAGGCGATCGCCGTTCGAGAAGTCGTCGGGCTCGAGCCGGATCTGGTATTCGCGCGCGACCCGATACGCCTCGGACTCGGGGTTGACGGTGCGCACGCGCGGCCGGCCCGTCGCGGGGTCGTTGAACGTGCCGAAGCGCAGCGGCACGAGTTCGCCGCGCTGGATCGTCACCATGGCCCCGACCTCGACCGTCTGCTCGCTCGCGAGCAGGCCGCGCAGGTAGTCGATCGCGCCGTAGCCGAGGTCGCGCGTGTACTCGATGTCGAACGGGATCGGCGGCGCGCTGCGCAGTTCGTAGCCGATGTTCTTCGCGACGATCGTGACCTCGTGGCCGCGCTGCCTGACGCGCGCCCGCACGAGGTCCGTCAACAGGCGGTGCAGGTGCACCTCCGAGAGCCGCACGTGGCCGTGGTCGTCGCGTTCGGCGTTCGGCATGGCCCGGTCCAGCTCTTCGGGCGGGAAGCGCAGGCTCAGCCCCTCGGCCATGACGGCGACGCCGAACGGCCGGCCGTGGGCGATGCGCTTGTAGATCGACGTCTCGAGGATGTCGACGATGTGGTCGAGGTGGATCGGCTGGCCGGCGGGGAAGTCCTCGGGGATCACGGTCACGGTCGCGCCGGCCGACTTGCCGATGCCCTGGGCCAGGTGGCCGGCCTGCCGGCCCATCGCGACGACGAAGAACCAGCGCCGCGTGGTCAGCGCATCGGTCATGAGGTTGCTGACCTGTTCGGCGCCGACGTGGCGCGCCGTCTGGTAGCCGAAGGTCGGCACGTCGCCGGGCAGCGGCAGGTCGTTGTCGATCGTCTTCGGCACGTGGGCGATGCGCAGCGCGCCCGCCGCGGCGTTGGCCACGACCGCGGCCGAGTGGCCCGTGTCGTCGCCGCCGATCGTCAGCAGCGCGTCGAGCCGCAGCTCCTTCAGGGCCGCGACGGTGGCGCGCAGCGTCTCGGGCCGCTTGCTCGGGTTGGCGCGCGACGTGAACAGCACCGAGCCGCCCTGCAGATGGATGCGGCTGACGTCCTCGACCAGGAGCGGGTGCACGTGCGAGGTGTCGCCGAGCATCAGTTGCGAGAACCCGTCGGGGATGCCGAACACCTGCCACCCGGAGTTGACGGCCTCGATGGTCGCCGCGCAGATGACGGAGTTCATGCCGGGCGCGGGGCCACCGCCGCAGAGGATGCCGAGTCGGATCGTTCGTTTGCTCATGGGGGATCGTTCACTTCGCCGCGCGCAGCCGTTCGGCGACCGCGTCCGCCACCCAGCGGTTGCCCTCGCGCGTCATGTGGCCGGCGAAGTATCGGTCCTCGAGGCTCGGATCGCGGCGCTTCTCCGCGACGAAGCGTGTGGCGAGATCGAGGGTCTCGACACCGAGCGCCTCGGCGTGGTGCAGCACGCCGCACGCCTGCTCGGTGGGCACGTCGCCCTGCAGCAGCAAGAGGAGCCGCGTGCCGCACGCTCTGCATCGCGCCGCGATGCGCTCGACGAGGTACTTGCCGATCTCCGGGCCACGGCCGAGCAGATGGGACACCGGCACCTGCTTCTCGTTCTCGCACCACCAGTCGCGCACCGTGTTGGCGAGCACGGTGTCGACGAGCGCGCTGTAGCCGAGCGTGTCCTTCCACCGCTTCGTCGAGTCGGGCGGTGCCGAAGGGTCGATGGGCACGCCGCGAAGCACGATGCCGTCGCCGTCGAGGTCGAACCACGGCACGGGTGTGTAGCGCTTGCTGTACTCGCAGCGCGTGAGGTCGTCGGGGATGAAACTGACGACGAGCGCCGCGACGTCGAAGCGATCGAGCATCGCCTCGGCCCGCAGCACCGATTGGGTCAGGCTGTAGCCGAACACGCCGCCGTTCTTGACCGGCCTGTCGAGCGCGACCTCGAGCTGCGCCGGCCACGTCGCGTCGTCGTCGACCTGGTCGCCGAACGTGAACGAGTCGCCGACGGCCGCCACGAGTCCGCCGCCCGGTGGGGGGGTGCGACCGTTCCGGCGCATGCCGTCGGCGTCGATCGACACGAGCGTACGCCAGTGGTTGTCGCGGCTCGCGAAGCCGGGCTTCGGCACGTAGCCGAGCATCGGATCGCGTTCGGCCGGGTAGTTGCGCGCCATGAGGTCGGTGCGCTTGTCGCGGAAGCTGCCGAAGTAGAACGGGTGGCGCGTCACGCGGCAGACGAGCTCGCCGAGCAGCAACAGGCCCGTCACCGGGACCATCGCGAACAGGAGGCGCCGGCGGCGCGATCGAGGTCTCGTCGAAGGGGTCGCGGCAGCCTGGGTCATCGGCCGCATGGTAGGCGCCCAGAAGGCACTTGCGAGCATCACGTCGGCTCTTGCTCTTCGAGCCACCGTCGCACGCGCCGATCGAGGAAGAACGGCACGATCGGCACGAGCGCGGCGCCGACCAGCAACCACACGCGGCTCGCCGGCCAGCCCTTCTCGAAGTGGGAACGCAGCAGGAACCAGATCAGCAGCAGGAACAGCACGCCGTGGATCATGCCGAACACGTGCACGGCCATCGGCAGGCGCCAGACGTACTTGAGCGGCATGGCGATGCCGAGCAGTACCAGGTACGAGACTGCCTCGCTGAGCGAGCACAGGCGCGCGAACGGTCGGGGGTCGGCCATGGGCGCGCCCATGTTGCTGTCTCCGACAGCGGCGCGCCAGGATCCCGGTGCGTTGCCGCGCCGGCTGCGTGCTACGTTTGCCGCCGCATGAGCGAGCCATCGCACGCCGGCGCGCGGCACGGTGAGGTCGACGTCGTCGTCGTCGGCGCGGGTGTGATCGGCCTGACGACCGCACTCGCGCTCTGCGAACGCGGTCTGCGCGTCGCGATCTGGACGCGCGACGACACCGGCGACACGGTGTCGGCCGTCGCAGGGGCGATCTGGTATCCGTTCCTGGCCGAGCCGCGCGAACGCGTGCTGGCGTGGAGCGGGCGCACCTTCCAGGTGCTGCAGCGGCTCTCGCGCGATCCGGCGACCGGCGTGCACATGCAGGCGGTGGTCGAGGTGTTCTCGTCGCCGGCACCCGACCTCTGGTGGGCCCCGGCGGTGCCCGCCTTCGAGTGGCTGCCGCCGGCCGAGGTGCCTCGCCCCTACGCGGCTGCGATCCGTCTCGACGTGCCGGTCTGCGACAGCCGGCGTCATCTCGCCTGGTTGCAGCACGCCGTGCGCGCGCGCGGCGGCACGATCGAGCGCCGCACCGTGGCGCACTTCGACGAGGCGTTCGACGTCGCTCCCGCGGTCGTCAACTGCACGGGGCTCGGCGCGGCGGCGCTGTGCGACGATCGCGAACTGTACCCCGTGCGCGGTCAGGTCGTCGTCGTTCGGCGCGGCGACGTGGCGCACGCGCTGATCGACGACAACGCGGCCCAGCCGTTCTACCTGATCCCGCGCGGCGGCGAGCTCGTGCTCGGTGGCACGGCGCAGGTCGGCGACTCGCGCATGGCGGTCGATGCTGCCGACACGGCCTCGATCCTCGGCGGCATGAGGCGGCGAGTGCCGGCACTCGCGGGCGCCGTCGTGCACGACGTGCGCGTCGGGCTCAGGCCGTGCCGCAGCGCCGTGCGGCTCGAACTCGAATCGCGCGCCGGGCGGCGGCTCGTGCACGACTATGGGCACGGCGGCGCGGGCTACACGCTCGCCTGGGGCTGCGCCGAAGAGGTGGCGGCGCTGCTCGGCGATGCGGGCTGATACGCTCTGCCGGCACCCCGGCGAACGCCGGCGCATCGCCGCGACCGCGCGAGGTGATTGACCGCGGTGGCGCGCCGCGTCAGGCTCTCGGGCCCATGCGTCGATTCCTGCTCCCGCTGCTGCTGCCGCTGCTCGTCGCGGCGACCGCGGCCCAGACCCCCATCGTCACCCACGCCGGCGAGAACATGCACCTGCGCTCGGCGACCGTCACCGCGGCGGGTGCGCAATGGAACGTGACGCTCGTCATGGAGGACGACAACACGAACGCGGCGCTCGGCAGCACGTTCCGCCGCTGGTGGCACTGCCAGATCGGGAACCTGAATCCGGCCGGCGTCACGCTGCACGTCAGCGTCACCAACGCCGGCTACAACGACGTGATCCTGCCCGTCTGGGCGCTGTCGACGAACGGCACCGCGTTCGGCAGCTACAACCGGTGCCCGGTGAGCGCCACGCCGACCGTCAGCGGCGGCGGCACCACGCACACGTTCACGCTCGTCGTGCCGCCCGGCGTCATCGCGATCCGGCTCGCCAAGTACTTCCCGTACACGGTGACGCGCAAGGACGCGTTCGTGGCGTCGCTCGCCGGCCACCCCAGGGTGCGCAGCATCACCACGATCGGCAGCTCGGTGCAGGGTCGCAGCATCGAGCGCATCGAGTTCACGGACGGCACCCTGCCAGACGCGGGCAAGGTGCGCGTCTGGATCCACACCGCGGTGCATCCCGCCGAGACGACGGCCTACTTCACGATGGAGGGCCTCGTCGCGTGGCTGCTGTCGGGCGATCCGTGGGCCGAGGTGCTGCTCGACCACGCGCTCATCGACCTCGTGCCGATGGCCAACCCCGACGGCGTGTTCCTCGGCAACTACCGCGTCAACGCCAACTCGGCCAACCTCGAGAACGAGTGGGTGGCGCCCTACAACAGCAGCCAGCCCGAGATCGTCGCGATGCGCACCGCGATCGAAGGCTACATGGGCACGGTCGCCAGTCCGGGCAGCAACCCGATCCGCGTGCTGCTCAACCTGCACAGTTCGCACAACGTGAACTACCCGTTCCTCTTCCGGCACACCGCGAACGCGAGCTGGAACCCGACGACCAACAACTCGGGCGTGATCCCGATCGTCAACGCGATCGAGGGCCAGTGGATCGCCCTGTTCAAGGCGCGCAGTCCGTTCGTGAACCTCGGCAGCACGCAGAGCAGCACCGCCGGCGCGCCGTCGCGGCCGTTCGTCGAGTCGATGATGCACGATCGCTGGACGGCTGTGAACGGCTGGCTCAACGCGCCGGGCGTGCAGGAGCCCGTCATGGCGATCACGTTCGAGGGCACCTATGGCGTGGGCCCCGACACGGTCACGTGGAACACCGAGGCCGACTACCGGCTCTGCGGGGCCCAGCTCGGCCGCGCGCTGTGCGACTACTTCGGCCTGCAGCTGCAGGCGTCGGCGCTGAGCTACGGCGCGCCGTGCGCGTCGGTGCAGCTGGCCGGATCGCTCGCACAGCAGCCCGACGGCAGCCACCTCGCCAACCTGCTCGTCTCGGCCGGACCCGCCAACGGCTTCGCGTTCCTCGTCGCCGGCGGCACGCAGCTCGCCGTGCCGTTGCCCGCACCCTGGTCGAGCTGCCTCCTGCTCGCCTCGCCGGACGCGACGGCCGGGTTCCTGCTGGACGGCGGCGG
>DASUFY010000306.1:0-68009 GCA_036274315.1 Planctomycetota bacterium
AGCGATGGGCATGCGTCGGCCTTGGTCGGTGGTGTCGAGCGACACCGTCAGAGGGGGTGCGCGAGATACTCCGGCACGCGTCACTCGTTCCCTGCCTGGCGCGGTCGTCACGGCCTCACCGCGCGCGGCGCCGCCGCCGACCGGCGCGCCGCTTGCTCACGGCGACGCGTTCATCTCGCGCCGAGGACCCGGTCCACCACGGCGAGCATCTGCTCCGCACTCGGACGCGTCATGTAGTCCTCATCGGCATGCACGAACCGGATCGTTCCGCCGCGATCGACGAGGAAGAGCGCTGGCACGGCGAAGGAACCATGGTGTTCGCCCGAATACGCCGCCAGATCGATCCCGTAGTTCGCGAGGGCCTTGCGCTCCGCATCGCCGGGCACGTGCACCACCTTGTACGCGCGGTGTGCGACGAGGTTCGAATCGGACAGCATGGGGAAGGGCACGCCCTGCTTCGCCTGGGTCTTCGCCTCCTCGGAGGGCCTGTCGACGCTGATCGCCACGATGTGCACTCCGCGCCGCTCGAAGTCCGGCTGCGAACCGCTGAACTCGTGGAGCTGCAGGTTGCAGAACGGACACCAGCCGCCGCGATAGAAGATGACGAGCGTGGGCCCTTGCTGATACAGCGCGGCGAGGCTCAGCTCCTTGCCCGTGATGTCGGGCAGGGAGGCGTCCGGAGCCTGGTCGCCGACACGGAGGCCGAAGCCCGCTGGGGCAGTGCCGAGTTTCTCGCTCGGCGTCGCCGCGAGCCGGAACGCCGGTGCGGAAGCAGGCGTGTGCTCGGACTCCGCGGAACGGACGGTGGTCGGAGTGCTCGGCCGTCGGTCGGTTGCACATGCAGCGAGAAGCGCCGCGACGCTCATGATCAGAGTGTTTCGCATTGGTGTTCGGTTGGGTGCTGGAGACGCGTTGGCTCGGGCAGGGGGCCTCGCAGCCGGCGCGCTCGCGTGCGGATCTACGGCGCGACCTGCGCGCGGTTCCGCCGCGGACGGCGCTGCCTCGGCGGCGCTCGCGAAGCCGTCGCCGAGCTGCCCTGCACGCCGCCGGCTCTCTGCTCCGCGAGAACCCGAGGCCACTTCCATGACACGGCACTAGACTGCGGGCATGAGCGATGTTGCGACCGCGCGCGGGCAACGGTTCCTCGACCGCGACTTCCGCTGGCGCGGCACCGACGTCTCGCGCATGGAGGCGTTTGCCGACGCCGTGTTCGCGCTGGTGCTCGCCCTCTTGTTCTTGCGCGCCACGCCGCCCGAGAACATCGGCGAGCTCAAGGCCACCATGAAGGGCCTGCTGCCGTTCGTCGTCACCTTCGTCCTGCTCGCCATGGTCTGGGTCGACCACCACCGCTTCTTCCGGCGCTACGGCCTCGTCGACAAGACGACGTTCTTCGGCAACCTGGCGCTGCTCTTCCTCGTGCTCTTCTACGCCTATCCGCTGAAGTTCCTGTTCACGCTGCTCAGCGTGATGTGGTTCGGACCGATCGGCACGCTCGACGCCACCTCGATGACCGCAGGCCAGGAGGCCGGCGACCCGCATCGCATGATGCTGTTCTACGGCTCGGGCTTCGGTGCCATCTACCTGACGTTCGTGCTGCTCTACTGGCACGCGTTCCGGCGCGCCGACGACCTCGGCCTCGACGAGGTCGAACGCCACGCCACGATCACGAGCATGCTCGAGTGCCTCGTGCTGGTCGGCTTCGCGCTGCTGTCGCTGGGGTTCGTCGCGCTGGATCAGCCGGCCACCAGCGGCCTGGTCTACTTCGGCATCGGCCCGTGCATGGCGCTGCTCGGTTGGCGCCGTGGCGCCGCCCAACGTGTCCTGGTGCGAGCACGCGGCGCCGGCCGGGACGACACCGCGCGGCCGGCGGCCCCGGCCATCTGACCCGGCCCCGCGCGGACGGCCGAAATCCCGGTCGGTCCCATGTGTTGGCCACGAGAGGCGGGCCTCGCCTCGCACTCCACACAAAAGTCAGGGTCGAACCCTGGCGACCGCCGGCTAGACTGCTCGCCCTGATTTTCCGCCCCGGCTGTGGCCGGACCAACCAGCACCATGGACATCGTCGTCTGTATCAAGCGAGTTCCCGCCACCGACGCAGCGATCAAGATCGCCGCCGACGGCAAGTCGATCGACCCGGCCGGCGTGCAGTTCGAACTCAATGCCTACGACGAGTTCGCGCTCGAACAGGCGCTGCGCATCAAGGACCAGCTCGGCGCCGGCTCGGTCACGGTGGTCACGATCGGCCCCAAGGAAGCGCAGAAGGAACTGCGCGATGCGCTCGCGCGCGGCGCCGACAAGGCCGTGCTGCTTACCACCGACCAGTGGGTCTACGACGGCGCGTCGACGGCCGCTGCGCTCGCGGCGTGGATCAAGACGACACCGTGCCAGCTCGTGCTGTGCGGGCGCCAGGCCGTCGACTCGGACAACAACCAGCTGCCCGCCAACCTCGCCGGACGACTCGGCTTCGCCTGCGTGACCGAGGCCGGCAAGCTGACGCTCGACAACGGCACGTTCACGGCCGAACGCGACATCGAAGGCGCGCGCGAGGTCGTGTCGGCCAGGACCCCGGCCGTCATCAGCTGCCAGAAGGGCCTCAACGAACCGCGCTACGCCAACCTCAAGGGCATCATGGCGGCCAAGAAGAAGCCGTTCGAGGAGAGCCCCGCCCAGCTCGGCGCGCCCGCGGTCGAGATCGTGTCGCTGGCGCTGCCGCCGGCGCGCGCCGCCGGCAGGATCGTCGGCGAAGGCGCGGCGGCCGTGCCCGCCCTGATCGCCGCGCTGCGCGAGGCCAAGCTGCTCTGATCCCCCAACCGAACTCCCCATGAGCAACGTCATCGTCATCGCCGAGGTCCGCGGGGGCAAACTCAAGCGCCCCTCGCTCGAAGCCGTCACCGCCGCCCTGCAACTCGCAACCGCATCGGGTGGCAAGGTCCACGCGATCGCGTGCGGTTCGGGTCTCGACGCCGCCTGCGCCGATCTCGCTTCGAGCGGCGTGCACAAGGTCGTCGCGATCGACGGCCCCGCCTTCGCGAACTACTCCAGCGACGGCTACGCCAAGGCCATCGCCGAACAGGCGAAGGCCGCCGGTGCGGCCGCCGTGTTGATGGCCCACACGGCGATGGGCAAGGACCTGCTGCCGCGCGTCTCGGCGCTGCTCGACGGCGCGATCGTCACGGACGCGATCGCCGTGTCGTGCGAAGGTGGCGTGTTCGGCGCACAGCGCCCGGTCTTCGCCGGCAAGGCGACGATGACCGCGCGGGCCGCCAAGGCGCCGTTCTGCGCTTCGCTGCGGCCCAACAACTTCGCCGCGGCGAGCGGCGGCGGCAGCGCGGAGATCAGCAAGGTCGCCGCGCCGGCCGGCGACCTGCTGGCCGTCGTCAAGGAGATCGTCGCCTCGGGCAGCGACCGCACGCCGCTGCAGGAAGCGAAGGTCGTCGTCTCGGGCGGCCGCGGCCTCAAGGAACCGCAGCACTTCAAGCTCATCGAGGACCTGGCCGCCGCGTTCGGTCCGGGCGTCGCCGCGGTCGGCGCCTCGCGCGCCGTCGTCGACGCGGGCTGGCGGCCGCACCGCGAGCAGGTCGGCCAGACCGGCAAGGTCGTGAGCCCGCCGCTCTACATCGCGATCGGCATCAGCGGCGCGATCCAGCACATCGCCGGCATGCGCACCGCACGCACGATCGTCGCGATCAACAAGGACGCCGACGCGCCGATCTTCAAGATCGCGGACTTCGGCATCGTCGGCGACGCCTTCGAGGTCGTGCCCGCGCTGACCAAGGCGGTCGCCGAGATCGTGCAGCACAAGTGACGCGCGGCGCCGCATCGTCGGCGGCGTCACCATTCCCGGCTACTTGCCGAGCGGCTCCACCGGCGGGATCGGCGGCAGCGTCACCGACCTGTCGGTGCGTTCGTCGTGCACACTCTCCTCGAGCGTGATGCGCAGGCCAGGCAGCTCGTCGGCGGCCAACCACTTCTGGGCGCGCAACCGTGCGACCAGCGCATCGAGTCTGTTTCGCTGCTCGTTGCGGAGCTTCGTGCAAGCCGCGAGGAACGTCGGCGCGTCGCGCCAGATCAGGGTGTGGGCGACGGCCGGCTCGGCGGCCTCACCCGCCATGCAACCGAGCAGCTCGAACACCGTGCTGTTCGGCGGCGCCTCGGTGAACGGACGACGCGTCGCCTCGAAGGCGTAGAACGAACCTGGCTCGGTCCGGGTGTGCTGCATGCCGGCCACACCAGCAGCAGCCGCGACGATCGTGTCTTCGGCACCCTTGCGCGCGCGTTTCGCCAAGCCATGACGAACCAGCGGCGGGAAGCCGGGCGGGGACTTCAGCTGCGCAGCCTGACGCCCGCCGAGGCCGATGGCGGAGTTCCACCCGGCGTCGGCCGAGACATCACTGCGCACCGTGACGTCGAAGCTGCTGCTGGCATGTTGCACGAGGTACGCGGCCAGGGCGGGCACGTGCAGATCCTCGTGGATCAGCAAGCGCGCTGCCGCCTGCCGCACCAGGTCGCCGGGCTCGGCAGGTTCCATCGCGAGGCGCGCCAGCGCATCCATGTTGACGGCCGGCTCGGCTGCAATGACCACGAACGCCGCCTCGCGCGTCAATGCGTCGGCCAACAGGAACTCGACCTGCTCGGACGCAACGTGCGCGCCGCAGCCGACCAGCCCGTCGACGAGATGCAGGCGCACGAACCTGGCTTGCTTGTCGTCGCGATCGCGCCAGCGTTGCAGCGCTGCACCGAGCGCTCGCACCGCGTCCCGCAGTCGATGCCGCTGCGCGAGGTAACCGCCCCAGGCGACCTCGGCGGGCACGGTCGAGGCGAGCAGCTTCTCGACCTCGGGCAAGGTCTTCGCATCGGGCGCCGCGGTGGGTTCTTGTGCCCGGCTCGGCATGCAGAACGCGAACAGAGGGATCAGGCAGAGTGGGCGCCGCATGCCTCCATCATGCCACGGCGGCCGTCCCGGTGGGCTCGGGTCCGGCCCGCTCCGATGCGCGGCGCTACACCTTCTGCGGCTTGTCGCGCAGCGCCTCGATCCTGGCGATCACTTCCTCGGGATCGGGCCAGCCACCACCGAGCGCCTTCTCGAGCCGGCTGCCGCCGCGGCTCGCGATGACCTGGCCGTCGACGACGACGTCGAACTGACCCGGCTTGCCGGGCCTCCGCTGAACGGCGAGGTCGAGCGCGTCTTCGATCTGCACGGCGAGACTCGCCGCGCGCGGGCCGTAGCCTCAAGACGTGCAGTGCAGGATCGTGATTTCCATGCGCACGTATCGGCCGGTCGATGCGCCGGGGTTCAGTCGCGCAACTACCGACGGCGAAGTCGTGCATCGATTCAGTGCGGCCACGCATCGAGCAGGCGTCGAGCCTGTTCGACATCGTCGGCGTGCGAGAAGCCCGCCCACGTCGCGTTGACAGCGGCTCCTGCCATGGCCGCGGTGGTCGTGCAGCAGCACGTTCCATCCCGCGGCGTGCAGGAACGAGTAGTACGGGTGGTAGAAGGAGATGTCGGCGGCGTTGCCGTGGCAGAGCAGCACGGTGCGGCCGTCGTTGCCGGACGCGGGCACGAACCAGGCGTGCACCGGCGTGTCGTCGCCCGTGACCAGTTCGACGTTCTCGAACGCGAGGCCCAGATCCGAGGGTTCGGCCAACCACTCGCCGCGACCGCCGGGACGGAGGTCATGTGGCGCGCCGCGCGTCCGCCATCTGCCTGGCCACGACCTCCTGCTGCTCCCACTGCCCGTACAGGCGCCCCGTCGAAGCCATGGTGCGCAGCCTGCGGCGCAGTTCGGGCGTCAGCACGCCGGGCGCCGCCTTGCGGAACGGCGTGCCGGGCAGCGGCAGGAACGTGTGCCCGTGCACCTTGGCGCCCCGCGCCACGAGGCGGTCCATGAGGCGCAGCGTCGCGTCGACGTCGTCGGGTTCTTCGCCCGGCAGACCGAACAGGAAGTCGACGTGCGGCACGAAGCCGTGTTCGGTGCAGAGCGCCGCGGCGCGTTCGACCGCAGCGCTGTCGTGGCCGCGTTCGCTGGCGGCGAGCACACGGTCGCTGCCGGACTGTCCGCCGACGATCAGCGTGCGGTTGCTGACCCACTTGCGCAGCAGGCGCAGCGACGCCTCGGTGACGTGTTCGGGCCGCACCTCGCTCGGGAACGTGCCGAACCAGAGACGGCGCGCGGCACCGATCTCCTCGCGCACGCCGGCGAGCAGCGCCTCGACCGCGCCGAGGTCCGGCTCGGGGGTCGCCGCGCCATAGCTCATCGACGTCGGCGTGACGAAGCGGAAGTCCTGGAAGCCGCGGCCGACCAGGAAGCGCACCCAATGGCGCACGTTGGCGATCGAACGGTGGCGGAAGACCGCGCCCGAGAAGAACGGCGTCTGGCAGAAGCGACAGGCGTAGATGCAGCCGCGCGTGATCTCGATCGGGCCGAAGCGGGCGTGTGCCGGACCGAACGGCGGGAAGTCGTCGAGCGTCGTGCGACCGGCGCGCCCGCTGCGCCGCAGTGCGTCGCCGTCGAGCCAGGCGACGCCGGCGACCTGGCGGCCGTCCGTGCCGTGCTGCAGCGCGTGCACGAGGTCACGCACGAGTGTCTCGCCTTCGCCGCAGGCGACGAGGTCGAAGCCGGCGCGCAACGTCGCCTCGGGTTCGGCCGTCGCGTGCACGCCGCCGGCAACGTGCACGACCCGCGCATCGTCGAGTCTCGCCTTCACCGCCGCGAGTTCGCGCGACATCTGCGCGAAGTCGGGCGAGTAGAACGACCACCCGACCAGCACGCGGTGCCCGCCGGCGAGCGCGTCGTGCACGGCGGCCACGATCGCGTCCGGCCCGTTCGCGAACTCGATCGCGAGTCCGGAGGCGGCGGGATCGGTCTCGAGCGCGCCGGTCAGCACGTGGAACGCGAACTTGCCGGTGCGGCGATAGGCCCAGACGACGGTCACTGGCAGCATGGCTGGCACACAGCCTAGCCGCGAGCGCCTCGCCAACCGTTCCCTGAGCAGCGGCCAGGGCCTCCGGATCGTCTACCCGATGCCATCCGGCCTCCCCCGGCCAGCCGGCGCAGCGATCCGATCACATCGGAACCGATCGGCACCAGGGGCGCGCGGGAACCCCACCCGACCTTTGCCAACGCGCCTCCCGCGGCGCAAACTCTGCGCCACACTCTCACCCCTAGGAGTTCCGCCAGATGTTTGCCCAGCGCATGCGCCAGAAGGAGTCGGAGTTCTACTTCGTCAGCTACCCGGCCGAGGATCTGCTGCGCAAGGTACGCTTCGTGTCGCGCTTCTATGGCGAACGAGGCCAGACGATCGGCGGCGAAGTGCCGAAGGGCAAGAAGAAGGAGAACGACGACGTCGAGCGCTACGTGCAGGCGATCGAGAAGAACAGCAAGTCGTTCCAGCGCGACCTGAACCGCAGGAAGGTTCGTCAGATCAAGGACTTCTATCGCAATGAGACGCGCCAGCCAGTGATCCCGGGCGCGGTGCTGCTGTTCACCAGCGAGAAGCTCGAGTTCCAACCCATGAAGGGCATGGAGCGCGCCGGCAACCTGCTCGAACCGCGCGGCGACTTCCTGATCATCGACGGCCAGCACCGGCTGGCCGGTCTGCACTTCTATCTGCACGAGAAGGACGCGGACCCGCGCGTCGAGGTGCCGGTGGTCATCTTCGACGGCAAGACCGCCGACTTCGCGACGGAGATGTTCGTCGTCATCAACAGCACCCACACGCGCATCAATCGGTCGCACCTGATCGACCTCTACGAACGCATCGAGTGGGGCACCGACCCGGAGAAGAAGTACGCGGCGACGCTCGTGCGTGCGCTCTACGAGCACGACGACTCGCCGCTGCAATACCACATCAACATGTTGGGCGGCCGTTCGGCGCAGGAGATGTGGATCAACCAGGCGCAGATCTTCGGCGAAGCCTATCGGCTGATCCGGCGCAAGGACGCGCAGCACCGGTTCAAGGACGGGCGCGGCTGGAGCAAGGAGCGCGGCTATGGACTCGTGCGCGACACGCTCAAGGCGCTGAGCAAGGCGTTCGGCCAGGCCTGGGGCGACAACAAGAACTACATGGTCACGCGCGACGTCACGATCGGCGCGATGGTGCGACTGTGCGGCGACGTCGCGGCGCGCATCGATGCGACCGTCGCGCCGGGCCCCGACCTCGTGCGCCTGCTCGAGGCCCGCTTCCGGCCGGTTGGCGAGGTGGCCAGCGAGTTCCGGCGCGAGGGCTTCTACGAGCGCTTCCCGGCGCGCGGGCAGCTCGAACGCATCGACATCATCCGCAAGCGGCTCGCGCGCCAGGCGCGCTTCGAGTAGCGGCTGCTGCCGCGCTACGCGCCGGGCTCGGCGACGAGCTCGCCGTTGCGCAGCACGAACCAGGGACCGAGCGGCACGTACTCGGCGCGCCGGGTGAGCACTCCGAGAGCCCGCACGCGCACCCCTTCGGGCAGCGGGGCGTCGAACGTGACCTGCCATGGCGCGCTGCGGCCCGCGCCGGCGAACTCGGGCTGGGCCCGGCCGACCTGTCGAGCCGGTGCATCGCCGTTGGCGGCCACGATGACCACCCACTGGGGCGTGTCGCCCAGGAGCGAACTGCGCACCTCGCCGAACGCCGCCCTCCCGTTGCCGCGCGTGCAGGCACCGCATGCACTCGGCGGCGCTTTCGCCGCCGCCGGCAGCTCCGGCGTCAACGCCTGCGCGCGCGCAGGCACCCAACCCCGTTCTTCGAGGACCCGGATCTGGGCCGGGTCGGGCACCGGCCACTGCGAGGCCGCGGTCGGGCCGACGGTCTCCTGCGGCGCCAACAGCGTCGACTCCAGGCCATCGACCTGCATGCGCGCGAGGCGCAGGTCCTCGATGCCTCGCTGCCAGTCCTGTGCCGCGAGCACGAGCAGCGCTCCCCCGCCCAGCGGCAGCAGGTCGCGGCCCAGGCGGGCGGCCAGCAAGCCCACGCATCCGACCGGCAGCAGGAACGCGCCGAACGTCAGTTCGCGCCAGCGCGCCGCGTCGAGCGCGAGGTCGTGCCGAACGGCGTTCCACAGCACGACGAGCAGGCCGAACCAGACGCAGCCCCACCAGGGCGCCGCCGCGCGGCGCGCGGCGTCGCTGCGGTCGCCGATGCCCCACAGCACGAAGGGCAGCAACCAGCTGGCGGCGCCGAACACCTTCTCGTCGAGACCCGTGCGCGGCAGCAAGTCCATCCACAGCAGACCCGTCCTGCTCACGAAGGCGTCGAGCGTCGCCAGCGGTGCATCGACGACGCGCGTCCACAGACCGACATCACCGAGACCGACGGCGCCGATGCGGTGCAGGCTGAACGCGGCGGCGATGCCGCCGACGACCGGCAGAGCGATCGTGCACGCGAGCGTGCCACCTCCACCCGAACGCCTGCCGGCCTCCACCATCGGCGGGATCAGGGCGAGGCAGACGACCACGCCGTTGCCGTGGCAGAACGGCGCGAGCGCGGCCAGCACGAGCGCGACGGCGGCCCGCCAGCCGAAGCCACCACCGCACTGCAGCACCGCGAGCGCCCACGCGAGCACGAGCGGTGGCAGGAACAGTCCGAGCCGCTCGCCATGCAACCAATCGGCGCCGAACGAAGGAGCGCAGGCGAGCAGGCCGACGCCGAGGAAGGCCCAGGCGCGCCCGGACCAGGTCAGCGAGAAGGAGCGACGCAGCACGCCGCTGACGCACCACACGAGCAGCAGCGCCAGCAGCGCGTTCGCATAGGCGGTCCATTGGATCGTCATGCCCGGCACCTGCAGCGCCGCCAGGTGCAGCACGCGCGCGATCGGGTGCCAAGGCTCTGCCTGCACGGCGTCCCATTCGGCGAAGGTCCATCGCGTGGACATCTCTCCGTAGGCCTGTCGCTGGAACCACGGTTCGGGGAAGCACGCGCCCAACGACGCCCACAGACCGGCAGCGGCCGCCGGCAGCAGCGCGACGAGCCAGAGCCAGACGCGCGCCATCTTCATCTTGTCTCCATGGCACGTTCGCTCATTCGCCTACGGTAGCCGGCTTCCGGGCCACGAACAGCACGTCGGCGGCGGTGGCCCCCCGTTCGCGGCGAACTGCCCTTCCCCGGCCCGAGTCTCGGGCTAGGCCTCGCCCCCGGGCGTCGCCGGCCGGTCCCCCTTGCCGGCGCCGCCCGACTCGACCACACCGCGCGTGTGCTGCGCCCGCTGCTGCCAGGTGCCGAGCGCCTGCCCTTGCCGCGACGGACAGATCTCGAACACGGGGCAGTCGTCGCACCTGGGTCCCTTGGCAAGGCAGACGTAGCGCCCGAGCAGCAGCAGCCTGTGGCCCGCATCGATCCACTCGCTGCGCGGCAGCCGCGCGCACAGGTCCTGTTCGACCTTGTCGGCGTGGGTGGCCGTCGTCAGACCCAAGCGCTGGCTCACGCGCATCACGTGGGTGTCGACGACGATGCCCTCGGCGATGCGGAAGGCCACCCCGAGCACGACGTTCGCCGTCTTGCGCGCGACGCCGGGCAGCTGCAGCAGCGTCGCCATGTCGCGTGGCACCTGGCCGCCGTGCAGCTCGTGGATCGCCAGGCTCGCGCCCTGGATCGCCTTCGCCTTGTTGCGGAAGAAGCCGGTGCGGTGCACGAGCGCCTCGACTTCCTCGCGCGGTGCCGCCGCCAGGGCCTGGGGCGTCGGGAACTTCTGGAACAGCACCGGTGTCACCGTGTTGACGGCACGATCCGTGCTCTGCGCGCTGAGGATCGTCGCGACCAGCAGGGTCCACGCGTCCTTGTGGTCCAGCTCGCAGCGCGGGTTGGGGATGGCGGTCGCCAACCGCGACGAGAGTTCGGCGACGTCTGCGGTCGGCCCCGTCGGAAAGGACGGTGCCGGCTTCTTGCTGGTGGCCACGCCGAAAAGGTAACGGAGTCGAGGGGCGCCTCTCAACGAGCTTCCCACAACAGCCTGGCTCCGGGTCAACCGCGCGGGCCGAAGACCCCGGTGCCGATGCGCACGAGCGTCGAACCGGCCGCCACCGCGGCCTCCAGATCCGACGACATGCCGAGGCTCAGCACGGGCAGGTCCAGCCCCGAATCGGCGCGCAGTCTGGTGCGCAGCGCGGCCACGCGCGCGAAGGCCGGGCCGGGGTCGCCCGCAAGCGGCCCCATCGCCATCACGCCGACCAGGTCGAGGCTCGGGCAGTGCCGCTGCACGTGCTCGAGCAACGCCGGCGCCGCCGCCATCGGGCAGCCGTGTTTGCTCGCTTCGTCGGTGGCATGCAGCTGCAGCAGGACCGGCAGCTTCCTGCCGCTGCGGTCGAGTTCACGCTGCAGCTCGTCGGCGAGTCGTTTGCGGTCGAGGCTGTGCACCATCGCCAGTCCAGGGACCCGCAGCAGACCGCCCACCTTGTTCGTCTGCAGCGAACCGATGAGATGCCATTGCAGGCCAGGCAGCAGGCTCGTGTCGGCGGCCTTGGCGACGAGCTCCTGGACCCGGTTCTCGCCGAACAGCCGCTGACCGGCGGCATGGGCCTCGCGCACCGCGGCCGCAGCATGCGTCTTGCTGACGGCGAGCAGCTGCACGTCGCCGGCGCTGCGCCCGGCGCGTTCGCAGGCGCGCGCGATGCGAACGCGCACGGCCTGCAGGTTGGCGGCGATCGACGACGTCACGACTGCGCCCGATCCCCGTTCTGCCAATGCGCGGTGAGCGGCCCGGGGAACATCAATCGACCGCGCCGCAGCAGGGTCTCGCGGCCCTCGAAGTCGAAGCCGGTCAACAGGGAATCCCACGCCTCGTAGTGGTCGCTGGACGCGATCCAGTCGCGCAGCGCGTGGCAGGCGCGTGAGTCGCCGGCGCAAACTTCGCCCAGGTGGCGGGCGAGGCGGCGCATGAAGCCCGCGACCTCGTCGCGAAAGGTGTCGGACGTGACTTCTTCGGGCCGGAAGCCGAAGTCGGCGATCAACCGGGCGCGGTAGTCGGATGCGACCTGGCGCAGCGAGGCGCCCAGCAGGACGTCGGCGACGGCGGCGGAGAGGTCCATCGCGACGACGCTCAGTGACGGAAGTGGCGCTGACCGGTCATGACCATCGCCATCGAGTGCTGATCGGCTGCCGCGACGACCTCGTCGTCGCGCTTGCTGCCGCCGGGCTGGATGACGGCCGTCGCTCCGGCCTTCGCACAGACGAGCAGGCCGTCGGGGAATGGAAAGAACGCGTCGCTCGCGACGACCGATCCGCGCGCTCGTTCGCCTGCCTTGTCGACCGCGATCTTGGCGGCGTCGACGCGGCTCATCTGACCGGCGCCGACACCCACGGTGAAGAAGGCGCCATCGTCGGTGCTGCGCGCGAGCACGATGGCGTTCGACTTGACGTGCTTGCCGACCCGCCACGCGAAGAGCAGTTCGGCCAGCTCGGCTGTGGTCGGCGCCCGCTTGCTGGCGACGTCCTGCCGGGGCGCTTCGGCGGGCATGTCCGCGGTCTGCAGCAGGAAGCCCCCGCTGACCTGACGGGCGACGAAACGGTGTCGCAGGTTGAGGTCGGGCACGCCGCCCAGATCCAACACGCGGACGTTGGCACCCCACTTCGCCTGCTGCAGCACCGCGGGCACGTCCGGATCGACATGGGGTGCCAGCACGACCTCGAGGAACGTGCCGGTCGCGACGATGGCGCTGGCGGTGGCCGCGTCGAGCCGGCGGTTGGTCGCCAGGATGCCGCCGAACGCCGCGACCGGGTCGCCCGACAACGCCAGCTCGAAGGCGCGCGGCAGCGAGGACGCCGTCGCCGTGCCACAGGGGTTGTTGTGCTTCACCAGCACACAGCTCGGTTGCTCGAACTCGAGGGCGAGCGCGAGCGCCGCGTCGGCATCGAGGATGTTGTTGTAGCTGAGTTCCTTGCCACCCAGCTGGCGGCTGTTGGCGAGACTCGGTGAGGGATCGCCGATGCCGTAGAAGGCCGCCTTCTGGTGCGGGTTCTCGCCGTATCGCAGGTCCTGCAGCTTCTCGCCCGAGAACACCACGCGGTTGGCGAAGAACGGCTCGCCGACGCCGGTGCGCCGTTCGCAGTCGAACCACTGCGCGATCGAGGCGTCGTACGCGGCCGTGTGGGCAAAGGCCTTGGCCGCCAGCTTGCGCAGCAGGTCCTGCGGCAGGGTGCCTTCGTGCTCGCGCAGGGCGCGCAGCACGATGGGGTAGTCGCCGGGCTCGACGACGACCGCGACGCTGGCGTGGTTCTTCGCCGCGCTGCGCAACATCGCCGGCCCGCCGATGTCGATGTGCTCGACGACTTCGTCCCGCTTGACGCCGGGCCGCGTCGCGGCTTCGCGAAAGCGGTAGAGGTTGACGCAGAGCAGATCGATGGCGTCGATGCCGTGGGCCTCCATCGCCGCGCGGTGCGACGCGTCGCCGCGCCGGGCCAGCAGGCCGCCGTGCACCTTCGGATGCAGGGTCTTCAGGCGCCCGTCCATGAGCTCGGGAAAGCCCGTGTAGTCGGAGACTTCGATGGCAGGCACTCCTGCCTCGATCAGTGCGCGCCGCGTTCCCCCGGTCGACAGGATCGAAAAATCCATGTCGATGAGCCCGCGAGCGAACTCGACGATGCCCTGCTTGTCGGTCACCGAGAGCAACGCGCGCCTCATGGCTTCACCTCCGCCTTCCGCAACTTCAGGTAGCCTTCGATGAACGGATCCAGTTCGCCATCGAGCACACCGTGCACGTCGGATGTCTCGACGTCGGTGCGCAGGTCCTTGCACATCTGGTAGGGCTGCAGCACGTAGCTGCGGATCTGGTTGCCCCAACTGATCGAACCCCGGTCGCCGTAGAACTTGGCCAGCTCCGCCTCGCGCTTGGCGAGTTCGAGCTGGTAGAGCTTCGATCGCAGCGTGCGCATCGCCGACTCGCGGTTCTTGTGCTGGCTGCGCTCCGCCTGGCAGGCGACGATGATGCCGCTCGGGATGTGCGTGATTCGGATCGCCGACTCGGTCTTGTTGACGTGCTGGCCGCCGGCGCCCGAACTGCGGTACGTGTCGACCTTGAGGTCCTCCTTCCGGATGTCGACGGCGATGCTGTCGTCCAGTTCGGGCACGACTTCGACCGACGCGAACGACGTCTGCCGCCGGCCCTGACCGTCGAACGGCGAGATGCGCACGAGGCGATGCACGCCCTGTTCGGCCTTGAGCCGGCCGTAGGCGTAGGGGCCCTTGACGACGATCGTCGCGTTCTTGATGCCGGCCTCCTCGGCCTTCTGGAAGTCGGTCTCCTCGACCTCGTAGTCGTGCTTCGCAGCCCACTTGATGTACATGCGCAGCATCATCTCGGCCCAGTCCGACGCATCGATGCCGCCGGCACCCGGCTGCAACGTCACGATCGCGTTGAGCGGGTCGTGCTCGGCCCCGAGCATGAGCTGGAATTCGAGCTGGTCGAGCCGCTCGGCGATCTGGCGTTCGATCGCGACGAGGTCCGCCTCGACCCCGGCAGGGTCGTCCTCACCCATCTCGATGAAGACGCGCCCGTCGTCGATGAGCCGCTGCACGGCGTCGATCGGCTCGACGACCTGAACGCACATCTTCTTCTTCTGGACGATGGTCTGAGCCCGCTCGGGCTCCTCCCAGAACCCCGCCTGGGTCATCTGGTGCTCGATGTCGGCGAGCTCCCGGTGGCGGCGAGCGTAGTCAAAGACTCACCTTGATCGACTCGACCCGATGCTCGGCTTCCTTCAACTCCTGGCGGTGATCGTTCAGACCCATGAGGCGATCGATCTGAACACCGTTCGCCGCGCCAGTCCAGCGTTGCTGGGCGATCGGGCGAGGGAAAAATGAAACCCGCGACAGGCGCTGCAGGCAAAGGATCGAAGTCGGCGAATCATGGCCCGTCGCGGGTTCCGATGTTTCGCAGCCGCGTCGCCGCGGCACGCTGATTCTCGGCACGGCGGGCACGGGCATGAGTTCGGACTGGCCACGCTCGGGCAGCGACGCTGGGCGGCAACGGCAGCCGCTCGGTCGCATCGACAGCACGCGCCCTGCTCGTGCCGCACAGGGCACGCTGGAGGCCACAAAAGGCCCGCAACGGGACCGCAGGGGCGGGCGGCCGGAAACCGTGCGGTAACTGGTCACCTGGCACGGACGTCGCGCTGCCAGCGCTCGCTCTTCCCTCCCGCGGCGCTGATCGCGTCAGATGCCGGTCATCGAGTTGGAACCCTGCAGGCGCTTGCGCGCCACCGCCTCGGCGGACTTGTAGCTCTTGAGCTTGTTGTACAGGGTCTTCGTGTCGATGCCGAGCACCCGTGCGGCCCGCGTCTTGTTGCCGCCGGTCGAAGCCAGGACCCGCTGGATGTGGCGTTTCTCGACCTCGGCCAGCGTCAGCTGGAGCGTCTCCTCGATGACGTTCTCGGCGATGAGCTGGCTCAGCGCCGACGAAGGCTCGACGAGCACGAGGTCGTAGTCGGCGCCCTCGAGGCGCCCGCGCAACTCGGCGATCGAGGAACAGCCGCTGACGAGGCAGCCCCATTCGGCGGTCGATTTGGCGAGAGCAGCTGCGGCGGGATCGCGAGCTGAGTAGAGAAGCAGTCGTTTGCCGAGAGTCATGAGAAGTGTGCTGCCAGGCAAGGCGGGCTGGCGTTCCGATGTCGGGGGCGCTCGCACGAACTTGCCAGGCCGGGTCAGGGTGGGGTTGGGGGGCGGACGGGAACTGCTACGCGACGTCGCCGAAGACGTGAGGTTCCTGCCGACTTTTTCCGGTTCCGCGGCATGCGGAACCCACCGCCGAGTACTGCAGAAGCTGCCAACCCCGACCGTGCCGAGGCCCCCGCCTGGCGGGGTCTCGGCGCCGACGTGGACCGCTAGTCGAACGCCTTCGGGGCCAGGGACAGGTGCCCCGAGCCCGTGCGCAGCACGATGGCCGTGCGTGCCGATCCGACCTTGGCGACGAGGGCCGCACCGTACTCGCGCACCGTCTCCGCGGTCAGCCCGAAGCCGTTGCGGATGCGTCCCTCCTCGGTGCGGGCGTCGAGATCGAACCCGGTGGCGGCCGGTACGTGGCACTGCACGGTGCCCTGACCCGTGACGAGGCGGATCAGCGCTCCGGGTTCGCGCACGAATGCCTGCATACCGCCCACCGTGGTCTGGATGTCGAGGTCGCCGATGTGATCGACCGCGATGACGTTGCCACGGCCCGTGCGAGCCCGCACCCCACCCGCACAGCGCTCGAACCGCAGATCGCCGCGACCGGTCTCCGCGCGCGTCGGCGCCGTGCGGTTCGCGACCGTGATGTGCCCGCTGCCGGCGACCGCGATCTCGAGCGCGATGTCGGCCGGCATGCGGATGCCGACCTCGACGCCGAGGATGCCTAGCGGGCCGCCGGCGGGAATCGCCGGGCCCCGCAGCACGAGCACGTGCGGATCCACGGGGTCCGGTGCTGCGGTGAAGGTCACCGGAATCTGCTCGATCCGTGCGAGTTCGGACGCCGTGTCGGCGGCCCGACGCACCCCACCCGCGAACTGGATGACCCGCCCGGTGCCCGAATCGACCCCGACGGTCCCGTTCTGGACCTCGACGCGAACCCGCTCCACGTCATGCTCGATCGTCACGGTACCGGACATCTCGGCGACCGAACGATGGCTCAGACTGCCGTCGCACGCGCTGACCAGCCCGAGGGCGAGCACGCCGAGCGCCCGCCTGCGACCGTGCTGGCACCGCACGAACACGCCTGCCCGGCCGCCGGATGAAGCCGCCAACCGGCCGATACATGGGACCTTGGCATCCATGAGGTTGCACACGAACTGACGTCCGCCCCGGGGTTTTCGTCCGATTGGAGTTTCTCCCGCGGGCCACCGTCGTGCGAAGCGGATCCGTCTTGGCCCACTCGACGGTCCTGGCCCTATTCTCTCCCATGCGATGGTGAATCCGACGCAGGAATACCAGCCCGACCCGATCACGATGGTCTCGTACCATCGTGCGCTGGCCGAGTACGCAGAGAGCCTGAAGTCCTACGCCACGCGCCTGCTCGGGGACTCCGTCGCGGCCGAGGACGTGGCCCAGGACGCCTTCCTCGCGCTGTTCCGACACCTGAATCAGGTGCCAGCCGGCGCGTTTCGTCCCTGGTTGTTCCGGGTCGCACGGAACCTCTGCCTCGACCAGCTCCGGCGCCGGAAGTTCAAGCTGAGCCTCTTCCGGGACCTGCAGAAGGACGAGGATCGGCCGTTCACGCCGCAGGACGCCACCAACACGCGGCCCGACCAGCTGGCCGAGACCAGGGAAGCCAACCAGGCGATCGAGAGCGCCATCGCCGAACTGCCGACGAAGTTCCGGGAGGCATTCTTGCTCTGCGAAGTCGAGGGGATGAGCTACGAGGACGCCGCGGCCGTCATGGGTTGTCCAGTCAAGACGGTCTCCACGCGCCTCTTCAGGGCCCGCCAGCGCTTCAAGTCGCTGGTGAGCAGGTTGATCAAGGTCTGATTGTCTCGAACGATGAACTGCAGCATCCGACGCTATGAACTGTCGCTCTGCCTCGATGGCCGTCTGCCGTCGGGGAGTCGCGCAGTCGTGATGCAACACGTCGCCACCTGCGACGGGTGCAGCACCTTCTGGAGCGAGCTCCAGGCCGCCCAGCGGTTGACGCTGCAGCTGCCGCGCGTGCGCCTCGGCGAGGGCTTCCACGAAGAACTGTGGGAGCGCATTCGCGCCGGGGAAGGCACCCCGGAGGCCGTGTTCCACGAGCCGGTCCCGGTGCTCGCCAAGGTCCGCTACGCATTGACGGGAGCGGCGGCCGCAGCGGCGGTCCTGGCCTGCATGACGTGGCTGCGGAACGACCGGGTGCCCGCGGAGCAGAGTCACGTCGCGAAGGTGGCGCCACCTGCGAACGACGACGCGCATGCGGCGGCGATCAACGTCGCGAGCGGCGGCGCCGATGCTTCGGGTGGATGGCACCAGGCCCTGGATCCGATCGACCAGTCACCGTTGATCGCCTCGATGCAGCGGCTGCGGTTCAACACGCTCGCGGTCGAAACCGCCAAGCAGCTCGAGCAGCGCTATTCCTCGGCCTCGCGCGCGCTGCGGCGAACGGACGACGGCGGCGCGAACGGCGAGTCGGCCGTGCGACAGGTGTTCGAGAACGCCGACGACCTGCACTCCTTCGGCGAGTTCCTGCTGGCCATGTGCCGCAACGATTGGTTGTTCTTCACCGACCCGGAAGTCGGCGCCGACCTGCGTCTCGTCGTCGACATGTTGGGGCAGAGTCGCCTGCACCGACGCGACCGCGACACGCTGCGGTCCTTCGTGGCCCCGGCGCTGCGCACGGCCCGACTCGCCAACGTGTCGGACTCGATCGGCCTGAAGCCGCTCGATCCACGGTTGGAGATGGACGTGCTCGCCCGACTCAATCGCCAGTGGACGGAAGTCTTCCCGAAGCTGTTCATCGTGTTCGGCACCGACGACGCGGTCTGCGAACAGCTCGGCCTGTTCCGCAACGGCACGATCTTCGTCATGGAAGGCCAATGCGGCCCGAGCTGGGTCGCCCCGCGCAGCGAGGTGGAGGCCCGCGATGGACTGCTGCGCCTGCTGCGAGCGCATGCCCGCAGTTCCAGCACCGCTCTTCCCGGCGGCGGCCAGCAGGTCGAAGTGCACATCGAGGTCCCCCGGGACCACAGGTGACGCTGGCGGTCGCACGCGATCGAGGCCAGGTTGCAGGCGCACACCCGCACCGCGGCGGGCTAACATGGCGGCGCCCTCGCGCGGCCTCCACCGCGCCGCCCACGGAAGGCCTCTCCCCATGTTCGAACTGCTCCTTTTGACCCTGAGCCTCTGCTCCGCACCGCACCTGCTCCCTGCCCCCGGACCGCTCGCAACCCCTTGCCTCGCGAATGCGGGCGGACCCGCACCTCATGCCGCCAGCGCCGCCGGTTTCGGCGACGACAAGGCCATCAAGGCGCTCGACGCCTGGCTGCGTCTGTATCGCGCCGGCAAGATCGACTTCCGCGACAAGCAACCGCTGCGCAAGGACTCGATCGCAGCCAAGTACGGCATCGCCCCCAAGAACGGGCTCGGGAACCCGACCTGGTCCGGCGACCTCAAGATGATCCTCGAGGCGGTCGCGCAGCTCGACACACCCGAGGCCGCGCAAGCCCTGCTCGAGGTCGCGGCGATCGGCATCGATCATGGTCGCGTCACCTACAAGTTCGAGATGGCGCCGTACGACGTGCGGGCCATGGGTGAGGAGTTCACGGCGCGCCTGACGACGACCGCCGCCAAGGACGAGGTCGCGAAGGCCGCGCGCGGCGAGCTGAAGGTCGACAAGGACCGCGCCGTGGCGATGCGAGCTGCGGGCGTTCGCTGCCTCGGCCTGCTCAGGGACAAGAGCTACCGCGCAGCGATCGAAGCAGCTCTCGCGGACACCGACGAGATCGTGCGCGTCAACGCCGCGGAGGCCCTCGCCAACCTCGGCGACGAGGACGGCGCGCTGGCGCTCGTCGGCGCGCTGGAACGCGAGAGTTCGGACGCGGTGCTGATGACGGCCGCGCAGTCCCTTCGCCTGCTGTTCGCCAAGTACCTCACGGCTTCGCCGGCACCGGAAGCCAAGGAGGACAAGAAGCCGGGCGAAGACAAGGGCGCCGCACCCGCTGCGGCCGCGGACGGTGGCAAGGACGCCTCCCCGGCGCCGGCACCGGCCGCCGCGGGGACCCCACCCGAGAGCACACGGCTGGCCGTTCGCGCCGCGATCAAGGCCCTGGGCCGTACCACCTGGCGCGCCGACATGGCGCTCGTGCGACTGCTCGACGACTTCCGCTCGATCGAGACCGTGCCCGCGTTGATCGCGGTGCTCGAACGGTTCCGCGACAACCCGGAAGACGTCAAGTCCGGCAAGCTGTCCGGGCTCCTGCTCTACCAGGCCCACGAACTGCTCGTCGGCATGACGGGTGCCGTGTTCCCGGCCGACCAGCCCGACAAGTGGCGCGAACTCTGGGAGCGCGACAAGGACAAGATCGAGGTCACGAAGAAGCACGACCGCGAAGGCGCCCCCCGCACGGTCGCCAGCACCTTCTGCGGCATTCCGATCCAGGGCACGCGCGTGGTCTTCGTGCTCGACCTGTCGGGCAGCATGGACTGGCAGATGGACGAAGTGACCCACGATGGCAACAAGAAGCGCTCGATCCGACTCGACTTCGCCAAGCAGGAACTGGGCCGGGCCATGGATTCGATCGCCCCGAACGCGCAGTTCAACCTCATCTGCTTCAACGGCGATGAAAAGGCCGATGTCTGGAGCAAGGACCTCATGCCGGCGAACGAGAAGAACCGCGAACGCTTTCGCAAGAAGGTGAATCAGCTGAAGGCCCTGGGTGGCACCAACCTCTGGGCCGGTCTCGAAGAGGCGCTGAAGATGCGGTCCCTCGTCTACGGCAGCCACTACGAATCGAATGTCGACGAGGTGTTCATCCTCTCGGACGGGGCACCTTCCGTGGGCGAGGTGACCGATCCGATCGAGATGCTGAGGCTCGTGCAGGAGGGGAACCGGTTCGCGAACGTCCGAATCAACACGATCTTCATCAGCTCGGCCATGACTGCCGAACAACAGCGCGCGCAGCCCAAGATGTCGATCACGCCGCAGGAACTGATGAAGCGCATGGCTGAGCAGAACGGCGGCATCTTCCGCGAACTCTGAGCCACCCGCCACGCGAGGGTGTGGCTCAGGACTCGTGGGAGCTGTCAGCTGGCGCGTCGGCGCGGGCGGTCACGTCGCCCACAACCGAGCAGCGGCCCGGTCGCGGCGATGAGTCCGCCGACGATGACCAGCACCCAGCCCGCGCGCGAGGACTCCGCGAGCGCCTGCTCGGGCACCTCGGCCATGGCCAACGCCATGCGTGTGTCACCGCCCTGGAACACGAACGTGGCCCGGCCGATGGCGCGCCACAGGAAGAACGTGTGATCGACTTCCTCTCGCATGTAGCGCGCCATCGCCACCTGCCCGTGCAGCACGAGCCCAGCGCCGAGGATCGACCCACCCAGCACGGCGCAGAACCAGCGCGCGATCGACAGCACCATGAACGCGCAAGCTAACGCCGCAGGCGTGCGGCGTCACTTCTTCGGCGCCGGCAGCTCCGCGGGTTCCTTCGCTTTGGGCTCGTCGCCGGGCTTGACGTGCACGATGCGTTCCCCGTCGCGGAACACGACCCGCTCGCCGAGGGCCAGGATCTCGCGCAGCTCTGGCTTCGCCTTCAACAGCGCGAAGTAGGCGTCCGAGAACGACTCGATCACGACCGCCTGCTTCTGCCAGGTGTCGGGCAGACCCTGTTCGACGAGGTCGCTGCCGACCACGACGAACACGCGGCCGGCGGCGCGCATCAGCAACTCCTTGCCCCTGCGGCCTGCATCCGAGCGATCGTCTTTCCGCTTCGCCCCGAGGTAGTAGCTGTCGCTGCCCGTTTCGAGGCTCTCTTCGACGGCCGCCTTGCCGGTGCGCGTCCTGCCGAGTTCGATGAGCGGTCGCGACGCCGGCGATGCCGGGTCCGCCGCAGCGCCGGCATCCCTGCCCGCCGGTCCACCCGTCGCCGGCCCGCTCGGGACCACGCCACCGCGACCGCCGCCCGGAGCCGGGAGGCTGTCGGCGGGTCCGTGGTAGGCGCCACCGGGCCCGCCCGCCCGTCGGTCGGGTCCGGCGAGCCGCATGCCCTCTTCGACGATGAGCTGCGACGTGTACGGCGTCACGATGCCGTACCGCGTGGCGAGTCGGCGCACCTCGTCGATGAGCTCCTGCTTCTGGCCGTTGCGACGGATCGCATCGAGCAGCGAGGTGACGTGCTGCCGCGCCCACAGCGTCTGCACGAAGGAGTGCTGTGCCGCGACGGCGGGGAACTCGACCTGGAACACGAACTCGCGGGCGACGCCGTTCTGCTTGCCGCGCACGACGACGGTGCGTTTGCCGGCGTCGCGGTAGCGGCCGACCACCTGCAGCATCTCGCCGCAGAACAGGTCGCTCGTGCGGGTCGGGTGCACGTCGAACGAGTCGAGACCGTCGCAACGCACCTCGACATCGGTGAGCGCCGGCTCGGCGATCTTGCGGCACAGCGCGTCGACCTTCATCTCGATCTTCTCCTTGTTGCGCACGAAGTCGCGCGCCCCTCGGTGCTGCTGCACGAGGTCGTCGAGCAGGCGCACGTCGATCTCGTCGCCGACACCGAGCGCGAACACGCGCGTCGCCTGCTTGTCCTCGCTCTTGGTCAGCTCCAGGATCTGCTGCGGATTGGTCAACCCCATGGTCGGCTGCCCATCCGTGACGAAGACGATCTGCGGCAACCACACGGCGTCACCGTCGGCCGGCGCGGACACCGCGGCCAGCGCCTGCTGCAAGGCGCCGCTGATGTTCGTGCCACCCATCGCGCTGAGCTGATCGACGCGTTGCATCGCCGCGGCGATGTTCTCGGCGCTCGCCATCCGCGGCGCCTCGAAGAACGTCTGCACGGCCGATGCGAACGTGACCACCTGGAACAGATCGTTGGGCCGCAGACTGCGCAGGAACATGCGCACCGCCGCCTTGGCCTGTTCGATCTTGTCGCCGGCCATCGAGCCCGAGGTGTCGACCACGAGCTGCACGCAGCGGCGCGGCGCTTCCTTCTCGTTCTTCAGGCTGCGCGGCGGCGACAGCAGCATCGTGAAGTAGCCCGGGTCACCGGTCTGACGGAACGCGAGCAGGTGCAGGCCGAACTCCTGCTCGCTGAGTCCGTACAGCACGCGCAGGTCCTCGAACTGTTCCGTCGACCCCTCGAGGGTCACCGTGGCCTCGTGCTCGCCGATGCGCTTGATCTCGGCGTTCGCGTAGGGTGCGATGATCGTGCTGAGCGGGGTCTGCGACGTGACTCGCACGTCGAGCCCGATCGGCCCCATCGCCGCGTCGCCGAGTCGCGTCGAACGCAGAGGCCACACCCATTCGTAGACGCCGCCCGTCGGCTGCAGGATCTGGCGCAGCCGCACGGTCACGCCGACCTCCCCGCAGGCCGGGATCGGGTAGATCCGCGCGCGCAGCATGCCCTCACCCGCGTACTCGAGCAGGCCCGGGTCGCGGCGCTGCCGCACGATGGTCTCGTACACCGACCGCGCCTGCGACGCGTCGAGCACCTCGCCGACGACCTCCTTGCCGCCGACGGTCATCGTGAAGCCATCGGCGACCGCACCCATGGGCAAAGGCAGGAACCACGTGCCCTCGGCGTCGCGGGTGCCCTCGTTGCGGAAGACCTGATCGATCGACGTCGTCGCGACGCCATCGACGATGTCGGCGTGCACTGCGGTGCGCACGATCTTCACCACCGGAGTGCCGCGCGGGCCGGGTTGGGGCGGCCGCACGATCGGGCCCGGACCGTCCGGCGCGGGGCCGATCAGCAGACCCTGGGCTGCGAGGGGAACGGAGAGCAGGAACGGCAGCGCGAGCAGCGGACGGTTCATCGGGTAGCACCTGGGTTGAGGCCGCGCGCACCGTGCACGCGGCGTGCCGAGCCGCGAACGAACGCCGGCGACGCTCCCGCGGTTCCCGCCCGTTTCGAAACAGGAACGCCTGGTCGGGCGATTCGACTCAGTCCAAGGGCAGCTTGCAGCCCGTGGCATCGAAGATGACTTCGAAGCGCGGAGCCAACCAGCGCACGAGATCGCCCGGCGTCTGGATCTTCGCCGCCGTGATGCGCGCCTCGACCTCTCGATCGCCGGTCTTCTCGAGGTTGCGGGTCCAGAGGAGCACCTCGCCGGGCAGTTCGAACCGGACCACCACGTTCATGCCCGTGAGGCTCTGTTGCCGCTTGCGGAAGAACTCGTCGGCGACGGGGTCCTTCTCACCGGCCATGGCCTCCGCCTTGGCCCGCGCGTCGAGCCACGCCGCCTTGCCCTGCGGGTAGAGCGTGAGTTTCGCCGTTCCCTCGCGCGGGCCACGAACGAGCACCCATTCGGCGCCGCTGCCACACAGGGGGCTCTTCTGCAGACTGGCGAAGTCGGGGAAGGTGGCCTCGAGATCGACCGCGCGTCGGCCAGCCTCCCGCTTCGCCGCGTGCTTGGACATCGTCATACCCGCCTCGGCGAGGCTGCGGCCGACGAGCTCCTTGTCGAACAGCGCGCCGGGGTTGGTCGCCGCCCCGAGTTGCGCACCCTGGCTCGCCCGCTGGACTTCCTGCAGCGTGCTCTCGCGCAGCGAGAACTTCACGACCTGCCGGCCGCTGCCGTCGGGTCCGAGACTCACGGTCTGCTCCATTTCGAGACATGCCGCGGGCGACAGGCAGAGCAGCAGACACAGGGCAAGCGAACGGCGCATGCCCTTCTGATCGGCCGTTGGCATCGGCGGGCTGGAGCCGGGCCGCCGGGCGCGTACATCGGGCCGATCGGGCGACGCCGCGGGACGGTCTTGCCCTATGCTCTGCGCACCATGTTCGCAGCCCTCCTCACGAGCCTGCTGGCGTGTCAGGACCCGACGCCGACTCCAGCACCCCCGCCTGCCACGCCAGCCCAGCAGCCCGAGCCGGCCCCCAAGGTCGAGGCCTGGGACGACAAGACCGCCAAGGCTGCCGCCGACGAGCTCACCAAGCTCATGAAGGGCACACCGTCGATGGCCGAGAAGAGTGCGGCGCTCGAACGCGTCGCAAGCGGGTCCAACAAGCTGCTCGTGAAGCCCCTGGCGCAGATCGTCGAGCGCGACAAGTCCGTGCTGATCCGCAAGCGCGCCGCGGAACTCATCGCCAACCAGCCGGCCGCAGATGCGGGCGACGCGATCCTCAGGCTGCTCAAGAACTCACGCGTCAACGCCTTTCCCGCGGTGATGGCGGAGCTGGTGCGCGCCCTCTCCGGTGCGGGATACACGAGCGCCAACTGGCGGGACATCGACAACCTGTTCGAGCAGGACTACCTGGCCGAGCGCGTGCCGCTGCACGAAGCGATTCTCGACCTGATCACCAGGCACAAGGAGAAACAGGCCCTGCCGCTGCTGCTGCGCAATCTCGACGAGCCGATCCCGAGCAACGTGCAGGAGGCCAAGAACCCGCCCGCCGAGTACTGGGAGGCCCGCTGGAAGGCGTGGGCCGTGTGGCGCGAGAAGGTGAAGGAAGCGCTGTTCGCGATCACGGGCCAGCGATTCAGCACCGCGGCCGAAGCGAAGGAGTGGCTGAAGAAGAACCCCCTCAAGTGAGGCCGGCCCGAAGCGAGCCCGAGGCGGGACGCGACGTCGGCGCCCGCGCGCGTCACTCGCGCGGCAGCCGCAATTCTGCCGTCGCCGTCTTGCCGCCCTGCACGTCGACTTCGACTTCGGGTGAGTAGACCGGCGCTCCGTTGCCCAACTGCTGGGCTCGGACCGAGTACTTGCCGGTCGCCAGACCCGTGAGCCGGAACGCGCCACCCATGGCCATCTCGGGCTCGGACCAGGTCTCGGTGCCGACCGGTCGACTCGTGACGAGCGCCATGCTCGCCTGCTTGCCGTCCGCGTTGAGCACGTTGCCGCGAATCTGCCCGGCCACCGTGAGATCGACGCGTCCACACTCCGTCGTCTGCCCCCGCACGACCGCGTGTCGTTCCGTGGTGGCGGGCGCGTGCTTCTTGTGGCTCACCTTCAGCGAGTATTCGCCGACCGGCACGTCGTCGATCTCGGCAACCCCGTCCTCGTCGGTGCGCGCCCGCGGCGCACCCATCGTCATCGTCGTGCTCTCGCCGCCGGAATCCGTGTTGCTCATGGACACCATCATGATGCGGCGCTCCTGGCGCGGCGCGCCAGCGGGTCTCTCCGCGGTCGCGGGCACGACCTCGACTTCAGCGCCGGCGATCGGGTCGCCGGTGCCCTTGGCGCAGACCTGCACGCGCAGCTTGCCGGTGTTCATCTCCAGATCGTGACGAAGCTCGGGTGCATTCGGCGGAACCTCGAGCGACGAACTCGCCTTGACCAGCTGATCCGACCTGCCGTAGCGCAGCGTGTAGCTGCCGCTTTCGATGTCTTCGAGCGCGTACGTGCCGTCGGCCGACGTCTTGACGCTGGGACCGCCGAGGCCCGGAAGGCCGAACGAGCCCACCTCCTCGTGTTGCGAGAGTTCGACGATGCATCCGACCACGGGACCGTCGACACCCGTGACGACGCCGTGGACCTTCGTCAGGATCGGCCGGCGCAGTTCGACCCGGGCCGTCTGGCCGGCGACGACCGTGAAGCGGCGCGTCGACGAGGCGATGTCGGCGCCGCCGTCGCCGCCGACGACCACCATCGCGTCGCCGAAGCGCGTACCGGCGTTGGGCTTGGTCAATCGGACCGTGTACTCACCGGCAGCCAGCGGCCCCACGCGGGCGCGCCCCGAGCCATCGGTCGTGCTGCGCGTCGACTCGCCTTCGCGATCGCCGTCGGCGGGACCGACCACACGCAACGAGTCCTCCGACGACGGGCTGCCGTCCGGCGCCTGCACGAGGATCTCGACGAAGCCGGGCTCGCGCAACGTCAGGTTGGCTTCGACCGCACCGCTCCTGGGCAGTGCGAGGCGCACGGGCAGCGCGGCCGCGAATTCGGCGTGCGTCGCGGTCACGGTGGCGTTGCCCGCCGGCAGGCCGGTCACGACCGCCGTGCCGTCTGCATCGGTGACGGCCGTGCCGAGCGCGCGCTCATCGCCACCGATCCTCACGTCGCCGTTTTCGTTCTCGACGGACACCGCGCGCGCCCGGAAGGTCATGCCACCCGGACCAGGTTCGCCGCGCGGTCTCTCCACGAGCACCTTGGCATTGACCACCGGCTTGCCGCGCTCGTCGACGACCTTGACGCGCGCGGTCGCGCCGAGGTCGGCGACGAGACGGATGCCCTTCATCGTCTGCCCGGGCAGAACGTCGACGCCCGGCAACCTGACCGGGCGATGCGACTTGCCGCTGGCGGTCACGACCACCGAACCCGGCGGCACGGACTCGACCCGGAAACTGCCGTCCGCGGCCGTCGTCGCCCTTGCGCGGGGACCACCGAGCGGCAGGTCATCGGCCCCGTCGATCGGCAGGCCCGGACCACCGCCGCCGGGCGCCTCGGCGCCCACGCGGCTGCCCGCGATGGGCGTGCCATCGCCGGCCACGAGCACCCCCTCGACGGCGGCGAGGCGCTCGACGCGGATCAGGAGGTTGCCGGTGCCCACCGGCACGTCGGCGACCGTTGAGGTCGTGTGACCGGGGCCGAACGCCTTGAGCGTCGCGGTCGCCTCGGCGAGCCCGGACAGCGTGAAGAAGCCATAGTGGTCGGTGGTCGCCGCTTCGTCGGCCGCGAAGCGTTCGATGTCGACGGCACCGCGCACCTCCTTGCGCTTGCTGCCGACCTTGAAGCCCGCCACGGGCTGGCCGCGGTCGTCGACGACCTGGCCCGCGATCGCGTGACCCGGATGCACGACGACGACGAGGTCGGTCTGTCGCTGCTCGGCGGCGAGCGTGAACTCCTCGACCGTCGGCAGGAACTTGCCCGAAGCCGTGCGCAACGTCCACTTGCCCGGCCGCAGCTTGCCCACCGAGAACGTGCCATCGGCCGCCGTCGTCGCCGTGCTCTGCGAACCGAACGCGAACACGCCGAGCGTCGCCGAGACCTTGACGTCGGCGACCGGTTGGCCGTTCTGATCGTGCACCACACCCTGCAGCGCGCCCGCGCGCGCCACGACGACTTCGCCGAGGTCCTGGTCGCCCTTCTTGCCGCGCACGCGCGGAGCTTCGCCGACGAACACCAGATCGTCGTCGGGCAGCGAGAGCGCACCGCTGCGATCGCTCGCCAACGCCAACTGGAACCTGCCGTCTGCGTCCGTCGTCACGTTCGGCCGCTGGGCCCTGTCCGCCCCGTTCGCGAACGGCACGCCGATGTCGTCATCGAAGCCGTCCGGGATCGACCACGACATCAGCTCCACCGCGACCCCGGCGCGCGGCTTCGAGCTGCGGTCGACGAGCCGGCCGCGCACCGTCACCGAGCCATCGCTCGCCTTGCCCGCATCGGCGGTCGGCGCTGCCGTGCGCTCGAGACCGGCCTCGCTGACCCTGGCGTCGGCCGGGCGATCCACCTCACCGGTTGCCGGCGCCGCCGCGCCAGCGGCGTGCGGCTTGGACTCGACCCCCTGTCTCGTTGCGGGGGTGGGCGCGACGTCGGCGCCGTTGGCCTGGAAGGCGAACCAACCGGCGACGCAGGCAACCAGGAGCAGGAGAGCGACGAGGGCTTTGGCGGGCATGGCGGGACTCCAACGGAACGGGCCACAACGAGCTCTGCGGAACTCGAACTCCCCACCATACGCACTGGATCGTTGTGCGCGCGAGCGACCCGCCCCCTACGCTGCGCCCGTCATGCCGAACCTCCCGCACTACAAGAGCCGCCGTCGCGAGTTCCTGGCCGCCATCGACACACCGGTGCTGCTCATGGCGGGCGGCTGGATCTCCCGCAACTACCCGGCGAACTGGGCACCGTTCCGCGCCGACAGCACCTTCCTGTTCTTTTTTCCCGAGCCCGAGCCCAATGCCGCCGCGTTGTTCGATCCCAAGGACGCGTCGGTCACGCTGTTCCTCGACGAACGCACGCAGGCCGACGCGCTGTGGCACGGGGCCGTGCCGAGCTTCGGCGACATGAAGAAGGCGCTCGGTGTCTCGTCGATCGAGAAGCGCGCCGACCTGCGACAGGTGGTCGCCAGGAAGTGCGGCCGGCGCAAGGTCAACACGCTCGCGATCGCCGATCCGCGCGCGACCGCCGAGGCGACGGCGATCACCGGCGAACAGCTCGACTTCTTCGATGCGAAGGAGATCGGCGACCCCGATCTGCTGCTCGCCATCGCCAGGCTGCGCAACCACCGCGCACCCGAAGAGCTCAACGAGATGCGATTGGCCGCGGCCGTGACGCGGGAGGCGCACACGGTCGCGATGGCACGCACGCGGGCCGGCATCTACGAACAGGAGCTGGTCGGCCACGTCGAGGGTGCGTTCGCGCGCCACGGCTGCGTGCCCGCGTACAACACGATCCTGTCCGTGCGCGGCGAGGTGCTGCACAACCACGCGCACGACAACCTGCTCATGGAGACCGACCTCGTGCTGCTCGACGCGGGGGCCGAGCGGCGCAGCGGCTATTGCGCCGACGTGACGCGCACGTGGCCGGTGGGCGGGCACTTCTCGCCCGAGGCGCGCGACATCTACGACATCGTGCTCGAGGCCGAGATCGACGCGATCGAGGCGATCAAGCCGGGCGTGCGCTACCGCGACGTGCACATGTTGGCTTCGCGCGTGATCGCCGATGGACTCGTGCAGATCGGCGTCATGAAGGGGCGCGCCGACGCGCTCGTCGAGAGCGGCGCGCACGCGATGTTCTTCCCGCACGGTGTCGGCCACCTGCTCGGACTCGACGTGCACGACATGGAGGCGTTCGGCGACCTGATCGCCTACGGTCCGGGTCGCCAGCGCAGCAGCCAGTTCGGCACGGCCTACCTGCGCCTCGACCTCGACCTGCAGCCCGGCATGTGCTGCACGATCGAACCCGGCATCTACTTCGTGCCCGCCATCCTGCGCGACCCGAAGTTCAAGAAGCAGTTCAGGGACCAGATCGACTTCGCGCGCGCGGAGCAGTTCCTGAGCATGAACTCGCTGCGCGGCTTCGGTGGCATCCGCATCGAGGACGACGTGGTCTGCACCAAGTCGGGTGTCGAAGTGCTGAGCGCCGCCGTGCCGAAGGAGCGCGTCGCGGTCGAAGCACTGGTCGGCAGCGCCGGCGCCTGAACCCGTTCACCTGGCGGGAAACGGGATCAGCTGCGCCTCGGCGTGCAGGGCCGCCACCGCGGCCAGCCATCGCTCGCGCGGCTCGTCCACCAGCACGCGTTCGATCGCCGCGAGTCCGGCCGGCTGCAGCTCGTTCACCGACGGCACGAGCAGCAGCGCCCGGGGCGCATTCGCGTCGGTGAACTCGAAGTCCAACAGCTCCGAGGCCGGCACGCGGTGCCTGCCCGACACCAGGGGCATCTCGGTGCCGAGGTACCGCAGCGTCGGTTCGACGTTCGGCAGCAGCCGCGTCGGGCGCCCGCGGTCGTCGACGCTCCAGATCGCCAACCAGCGTGGTGCCGCGACGTCGACGTCGATCTGGAAGCGTTCGACGTGCCCGCTGCGCATCGTGCCCGGGGGCTCGTAGCGGTGCACTTCGATCGTGCAGACGGGTCGACCGGGCGCCCACAGCGCGAACATCGCGAGCACACCGGCGGCCAGCGCCACGGCCGCCGCGGTCAGACGCCACGTGCGCAGCGCCGATCGCGGCGGCTCGAGCAGGCGCTGCGCCACGGCCCGCATCGCCTGTCTTTGGTGGGGCCTAATCGGCGTCGCGGCGGCGACGTCCGCTTCGAAGCGCCCCAGCTCCGTCAGGGCCGTGTGGCACTCGGTACAGGTGTGCAGGTGCTCGACGATGCTCGCGTCGACCGGTTCGCCGTCGGCGTATCGCAGCAGGGTCTCGGGTTCGGGGTGGTTCACGTCAGGTCTCCTGGGCCATCGAAGCCCTTTGCCGCGAGACAGGTGCGCAACCGGCGGATCAGGCGGAAGACCGCCTGCGCCACAGCGTTCGCGTTGCTGCCGACACGCTCCGCCACCTCGCCGAGGCCTAGGCCATCGAGGAAACGGTGCTGGAACACCGCCTTCTCGCGCTCGGGCAGCTTGCCCGCGCACTGCTGCATGGCCTCCCAGAACGCCGTGCGCGTCGACGGGTCCTCGCCGGCGTTCGTCTCGAGCTCGGGCTCGGCCACGGCCGCGCGCCGTCGCTGGCGGTGCCAACTGCGCATCAGATCGCGCACCTGCCAGGCCAGGTAACCCGAGAAGCTGCTGCGCAGCCGTTGGGCGAGCTCGGGCAGCTGCTGCATGAGCCGCAGCACGAGGTCCTGCCAGAACTCCTCGATCTCGGCATCGCCGGTCACACCCTGCCGCCGGATCGTGTGGCGCACATAGCCCGCGTAGTGGTCCAGCAGGTCGACGCCAGCGCCCGCGTCACCAGCGCGCCAGCGCCCGAGCAGTTCGCGGTCGCGACGCAGCACCGCGTCGGCCTCGGTTGCCTTCGGGTCTGCGCGCACGGGCGCTCGATGGGATTCGGCCACGGGCCAGAACCATATCCCGCCCACCACGCCGCCGGTGGCGCCACCGGCGTGTGGCAGCATCGCCGCGCCGTCCGGGGAACGGCCGCGACCGACGAAGCTCTGGAAGGGGACCCGCATGCCCTCGAGGAGCCCGCACGACCGGCGGCCTTACTCGCACCGCGCGAGAACGCGTTGGCACCGGCGAGCGCGAGACCCCGGGCGCGGCCCCAGGTAGCCTCCGCGGATGCGAACTCCCATCGACGAGGCGCAGCTGCGCGCGGCCCACCTGAGCGAGCTCTCGCGCGCGCACTGAGGGATGTCATCCATGGCGACCGCGCTGTTCCGCGCCCTGGGCCAGCTGTTCGACCCGCGCATGCTCGGCCTGCTCGGCGCCTGCGCGCTGCTGAGCCTGGGCTGCTTCGCCGCGGCGTGGTTCGGCCTCGACTGGCTGCTCGTCTCGTCACTCGCGGATCGCGTCGCGTCGGGCCCGTTGCATCTGCTGGGCGGGCTTGCAACGGTCGCGCTCGCGTGGTTCCTCTTCCCGCTCGTCACGAGCGCCTTCGTCGCACTGTTCCTCGAGCACGTCGCCACGCTCGTCGAAGAACGCCACTACCCCGAGCTGCCGAGCGCACCGGGTCTGTCCTGGGCTCAGGCGATCGGCTGCAGCCTGCGCTTCTTCGGCCTGATGCTCGCGGTCAACGTTGCCCTGATGTTCCTGTTGTTCGCCGCGTATCCGATCGCCTACTTCGTGGTCAACGGCTGGTTGCTCGGTCGCGAGTACTTCGAACTCGTGGCGCTGCGCCGACTGTCCCCCGCAGCGAGCCGGTCGCTGCGAACCCGGCACTCGTTCGAACTGCTGCTGACCGGCATCGCTCTGACGTTCCTGCTGACGCTGCCCTTCGTGAACCTCGTGATCCCCATCCTCGCGACCGCCCTCATGGTGCACCGCTTCGAGCAGTGGCGGCGCGAACCCGCTCACGCCGGCGGCGGGTAGAGCACGACGGGCACGTGCGCGTGGCGCAGGACCTGCTCGGCCACGGAGCCGAGCAGCAGGCGCCGCAGGCCCGACCGACCGTGGGTCGCCATCGCGATGAAGTCGGCGGACTCGGCGTGGGCGTGCTCGACGATGGCGCGCGGCACGTCGGCCGCATCGAGCACCACCACCCGCGTGCAGATGTCCCGACCGAACTCGTCCGCGAACTCCGACAGCGCCTTCTCCCAGTCCTGTCTGACCTGCTGCCGATCGGGGTACACGGCCATGATCCCGCCGCCCGTGGGTTCGAACGGCAGGTCCTCGAGCACGGCGACCAATCGCACCTGCAGCCCCAGTTGCTTCGCCAACGCGCGCACGGGGGCAAACGCTCGCTTCGACTCGCTCGAGAGATCGGTGGTCAACACGATGCCGGGCATGTTCGTACTCCTCGTTTGCACTGGCGAGACACCGCGGCGACGTCAGGCACCGCGGCACGACGTGCGTAGAGCATGGACGACATCGGGCGAACAGGCCATGCGCAAATGGGCCACCTGGACCATGGCTCCGAAACAACCCGTGGTTCCTGTGGTTCCCGATCCAGGAGCGATGCCATGAAGACTCCAGCAAGGAAGACGACTCGCCGTCCGCCCGCCGATTCCACGACCCTGTGCGCGGATGACATGATGCAACGCAAGCTGATCACGGTCAGGGCGAGCGACGAACTGCGTGAGGTCGAGCGTGTGCTGGCCGAGGCGCACATCAGCGGCGCACCGGTGCTCGACGAGGATGACCACGTGCTCGGCGTCATCTCGATGAGCGACCTCATCGGCCGGCACGTCGACGACGGCGCCCGCCCGGACGACGCGGCCTACCCGAGCTATGACGACGACGAATCGGAACAGGTCGCGTTCCGTCGCGCCGTGGCGAACGAAGCCTGTGCGGGCGACCTCATGACGACGGACATCGCGAGCGTCGGGCCCGCCGCGACCCTCGTCGAGGTCGCCAACAAGATGGTGGATGCCGAAGTGCACCGGCTGCTCGTGCTCGACACGCGCGGCCGCGTCGTCGGCATCATCACGACGATGGACGTCCTGCGGGCCATCGCGGGCCGCGTGCCCGGCGGGGCCTGAGCCGGCGCGGCGGTCCGGCCAGCGAGCCGGACGCTCAGTCGAGCCAGGCGAAGTCGGTGTTGCCGCCGCTGAGCACCATGCCGACGCGCTTGCCGCGCAACTCCGGTGCGACCGCGCGCAGCGCCGCCAGCACGCTCGCCGCGCTCGGTTCGACGACGATCTTCATGCGCTCCAGGAAGAACCGCGCCGCGTGCACGATCGCGGGCTCCTCGACCGTGACGATGCGCACGCCGTTCTGCTGCAACAGGCGGAAGTTGGGCTCACCGAGACCGGTCATGAGGCCGTCGGCCCAGCTCCTGGCGCCTTCCACGCGCGGTTGCCGCACGCCGGTGGCCATGGAACGCGCCGCGTCGTCGACGGCCTTCGGTTCCGCGCCGAGCAGCAGCGCTTCCGGTCGCAGCGCGCGCACCACGACCGCCGTGCCCGCGCACAGGCCGCCCCCCCCGACCGGCGTGATGACGACGTCGAGCTCCGGCACCTCTTCGAGCAATTCGAGCGCCGCAGTGCCCTGCCCCGCGATGACGAACGGGTTCTCGAACGGGTGCACCATCGCGGCACCGCGTTCCTGCTGCAGCGCCGCACACACGGCGTCCCGTTCGGCGGCCGGGCAGAGACGCACCTCGGCGCCGTAGCCGCGCACGGCCGCTATCTTCACCGCGGGTGCGTTGTCGGGCATGACGACCGTGCATGCGATGCCGCGCTTGCCGGCGGCATAGGCCAGGGCCGCGCCGTGGTTGCCGCTGCTGTGCGTGATCACACCGCGACGCGCTTCGCCGTCGGCGAGCCCGAACACGGCGTTGCAGGCGCCGCGCGCCTTGAAGGCGCCGACCTTCTGCAGGTTCTCGCACTTGGCGAACACCGCCGCTCCGAGCTCACGATCGAGCGTCGCCGACGTGAGCACGGGCGTGCGATGCACGTGTTCGCGGATGCGGGACGCGGCAGCCCGGATGTCGGCGAGGGTGGTCACGGAGCACCACACTGTAGCGATGCCGCGGCCGGCGGCGTCACTGCTGCTGCACGCGCAGCCGGCCGTTCTTGCGGTCGACGTCGTAGAGTTTGTTGCCGAGCGGCATGCCCTGCAGCCTGAAGTCGATCGCGTCCCCGAGCGGGTCATCCTGCACCTCGCCGTAGCGGATCGCGAAGCCGCACGCGATGCGGAAGATGTTGTCGAGCACGAACGAGTGCAGGTACAGATCGACGCCGCGGTAGCGCGAACCGATGCCCGTCTCCGGGTGGTAGTGCTCGAACGAGTTCGCCTCTTCCGAACCCTCGGTCTGACCGCTGAGCATCGCCACCGTGCGCTTGAGCAGTTCGCCGGCGAGCTTCTGGGCGCGCTTGTTGCCGCGCTCGGCCCAGTAGGTGAGGCCCTCGAGGATGTGCGAGTTGAGCATCGGCCAGGTGCGACCGTTCCACGGGCAACCCTTGCGCGTGCCCTTCCAACGACCCGTGGCGTCGTAGGTCGAGTCGCTCATCGCGATGCTCGGCACCGGGTACTTCGTCCAGAACTCATTGCGATCCGAGAGCGTGTCGAGCATGCGGTCGACCTGCTTCTGGTTCGGTATGTCCGTCGCGAGCGGATAGAAGCCGACCGCCGCCTTGACGTTCGTCTTGCGGCGGTTGTCGGGATCGAGGTCCATGAACAGGCCCGCCTTCTCGTCCCACATCTTCTTCCGGATCGTGTCGAGGATCACCTCGCACTCGGCCTGGAAGCGATTGGCCATGGCCTTCTCCTGGATCTCCTCGGCGACCCGGTGCAGCCACTTGACCATGCGGTAGCGGAAGACCGACGCGTCGATGCCCTTCAGGCGGAACTGTTCGGTGAACTCGATGGCGCGATCGGCCTTGTCGTCGACCACCGTGTAGCGGCGCGAGAACTCCTGTCCGGCCTCGAAGTGATTGACGATGTCGGTGAGGCCGCTGCCCTCGGGATCGCGGTTGTTCGCGAGCCACTTCACATAGCGTTGCATCGCCATCAACACGGCCTTCTTCGTCGCCTTGTCGGGGTGCATCGCGTCGAGCGACTCGAACCCACCGCCCCAATCGGCGTGATAGAAGTCGGCCGTGTTCAGGCCGCTCATGTAGACGCGACCCGGCACCTGGCCATTGTGGTGGATGTTCTCGAAGAACAGCTTGAGGCAACCGCGCGCGAGCGTCGGGTCCTGCAGCCAGCGCGCTTCGCGCATGATCGACGGCGTGCTGAAGCTCGTCGGCTGATGGAACAGACCATTGCCCTCGCTGACCGCCGCCGAACTGAAGTTCCCGGCGCCGTGCGGCTGGCGCAGCAGACAGAGCAGTTCGAAGCGGTGCCGGACGACACGCTCGATCTCCTTGTTGTCGCACTGGAAGCGAGGCACCTTGTCCCAGAACGCGTGGTAGCCGTTCTCGTCCTTGGTGTCGGGGCGGCGCGCGCGGAAGTTGACGCCCTTGCCCTTGAACACGATGTTCGCCTCGAAGCGGTGCGCGGCCTTGGCCCCGGGCTTCAGCGGGATCGGACGGAACAGGCCCGCATAGACCCGGGACCCGGTGACGATTGGGCTCGGCTTCTCCATGGGCCGCTTGGCCCGCGGAGTCGGCATGCCGCCCATTTCGAACCACGGTGTCTCCTCGAAGTCCGGCCGATCACTGCCGCCCTCGGCGAAGAATGCCTGCAGACAGCGTGCACCCTTGCTGTCCGGGCTCGAGTAGTGGATGTCGACCGGCACCTCGGGGTAGTCCGCCGTCTTCAACATGCGGCGAATGCGAAAACTGTCACCCTCGAGCGAGACGGGCTCACCCTCCGGGTCCGTGGTCGTCCACAGCACGACCGTGACCTCACGGTCGACCTTCGCGGTGTTGTTGCACTCCAATTCGCTGACGAAGCGGTCGTCCTGTGTCACGAACCGTCGCTCGACGACTCGGAGGCCGCCTGGTTCGTCGTAGGTCAGGATCAGCTTGCCGTGCTCCGCCTGGGTCTGGCGGCATTGCATCGCGATCGGTCTGCCCTCGGCGAGGAAGGACAGGAAGAAGACCGACGGGACGATCGCATTGGCGATGTTGGCCTCGTCGGCGAAGCCCGGCGCATCGAGGAAGCGCGGGAAGCGAGGTGCATAGAGGCAGTAGCCGCCACCTGCGAGCGCCGACTTTTTCTTCTGATTCATTCCGAAGTCCCGATGCGAGGGCAGTACACCCTCAAAGGGCCAGAGATTAGATTTTCGCCTGAGAGCAATCAGAGCCCTGCTGGTCCATCCCCGCCAAGCTTCTTTTTTGCATACAGTTGTGGCGACATCGACGGAGGATGGCCGCGCGTCCAACAATCCGGTCGCGCCGGATGATGGGCGAGCTGTGCAGCGCATCTTGATGACTGGCAGAACACAGTCAAGGGCTTTCCAGCACCGCCGATCGCCGCAGCAGCGCCGGATCCGGCGGCGTCTCGTTGCCCCGGCAGACACCCAATGCCTGCCACGGGTCCTCGAGGTCGACGTGCCGCGCGCGCGCCTCCGCGGCCCGCAGCACGTTCGCCAACAACCCCGTCAGATGACGGCGCTCGAAGACGGCGATCCGGTCGCGCGTGCAGCCGGCCATCGCCCGACCCCCGGCCCGGCGTTCGACCATCCCGGCCACCGCCTGCGCCAGACCGTCGGCGTCGGTCGGTGCGACGACGACGCCCGCCGCCAGGTGTCGGACCAGGTCGGCGCCGTCTCCGGGCGGCAATGCCGCGAGCACCGGGCGCTCGCTGGCCAACGCCTCGTAGAGCTTGCCCGGCACGACGAGGGCACGCTCCCCGGTCGGGACTCCGTGCAGCGGGACGAACACCGCGTGCGCGCGATCGAGCGCCGCCGTCGATTCCCGATGTGGCACGTAGCCGTGGAAGTGAACGGCCTCGCCGATGCCGAGCTGCTCGACCAGGGCACGGTGGGTCGCGTCGACTGCGCCATAGAGATGCACGGCCAGGTTCGCGTACGTCGCCGGTGATCGTCGCTGGAGCAGCGCAACCGCGTGCAGCAGGTAGTAACCGGTGCGACCGAGCGGCGCGATCTGTCGATGGCGGCAGCGCAGCAGGCCGTCGGCGGTCGTGCCTTCGGCCGTGTCGGCCGGATGGAACGTGCCCATGTGCACGAGCCGGAAGCGTTCGCCGGGCTCGCGTGCGGACTCGAGCTGCACCGCGAAGTCCTCCGCGTCGAACCCGTTCGGGATCACGACGGTGCGCGCCGGGTCGGCGCCGAGTCCGATGTAGGCGAGCCGGGCCTCGGGCACGTTGGCGACGACGAAGTCGGCACGCGTCACCGCGCGGCGCATGTGCGCGAGATCCGCTCGCGCGTGCCAGCGGCTGCGATAGGAACGCCAGCCATCCAACGCCCATGGATCCCGCAGATCGAGCACCCAGGGCAGGCCGGATTCCCGCTGCAACCGCTCGCCGATGCGATAGCCGGCCCACGGCGAGAGCGTCGTCACGACGACGGTGGCTCGCTGTTCCTTCGCTACCGCCAGTGCGCGCTCGCCGGCCGCCATGGCCCACTCGTCCTCGTCGAGCGCGAGGCGCAACATGCGGCGCAACCGGTACGCGAACGGCGCCGAAGCGGGCTTGCCGACCCTGATCACGGGCGCCGCCGAATCGGCGACGAGCGTCGCGTCGTCGTTCGGGGCGTTGCGATCGTGCAGGTCGACGGACGCGCTGATGACGGTGGGGTCGACACCGAAGCCCGGCAGGTACTTGCAGAACTTCGCGAAGCGCTGCGTGCCGGCGCCGCCCTTCGGTGGGTAGTAGTAGGCGACGACGAGGGCGCGCGTCACGACCGCTCCCCGACCCGGAGTCGGCTGCCCAATGCCCGCGTCGCACACTGCGGGTCGGCGCAGCGGTTCTTGTTGCGCGCGCGCACGTCACCGCGCCGGCGAAGGCGCACGCGGAAGCGATGCCACCAGTTCGCCCGTGCGGCATCCTGCAGCAGCAGCGTCGGCATCGGCAGCATGTGGCCGTGGCGCGCGCCCCACCTGGCCATGAGCCACTGCGATGCACGTTCGTAGTGCGCGTCGAGCTTGCCCGTCGACAGGTGCACGAGCGGGGCGTCGATGGCCACGACGCGCAGGCCGCGCGCGTCGGCCGTGAAGCACAGGTCGGCGCCGTAGCAGTGGAATCCCGGCACTTCCTCGCAGAACCGCAGTCCGGTCGACTTGCGGACCGCGATCAGCACCTCGTCGACGGCGAGCACGTCGTGCGGCAGCGAGGGCCAGTAGCAATGGCCGTTGGGATCGTAGATGTGCCCGCGGAAGCGTCCTGAGCGTTCGCAGCCGACGATGCCGGCGACGGCCACGTCGGGGTCCAGGCCGGCGAGCGCGACCGTCAGCCGGCGCCAGAACCCTTCCGGGAACAGCACGTCCTGGTGCACGCAGACGATCCAATCGGCCGCGAGCCGGTCGATGCCGTGATTGAGCCCCTGCGCGGCGTTCCAGCCGCGACGGTTGGGTTCGATCATGAGCCACTCCGGAAACGGCCGGGCCTGTGCTCGCAGCGACGCCTGGCACGCGTCGAACTGCTCGCGGTCGTTGACGAGGCTCAGGAAGGCGAGGTTGGACAACCCGATGACACCTCGGCGCGCAGCCGATCGAGAACCGTGGTGAGCTCCACCGGCAGCGGGTCGTGCAATTCGAGCGATTCACCCGTGCTCGGGTGGCGCATCGAGATCCGTTGCAGGTGCAGGAACAGGCGCTGCAAGCCATAGCGCTCGCGAAACGCCGCGTTGATCCTACCCTTGCCGTGCGTCGTGTCGCCAAGGATGTGCCGCCCGCAGTGGTTCGCGTGCCGTCGGATCTGGTGATAGCGCCCCGTGAAGATGCGGCAGCGCACCAACGCGCAGCGGTGGAACGCCTCGACGAGCGCGAAGTCCGTGCGCGCCTCGCGTTGCTTCTCCTTGTCGTCGGTCAGCGCGCGGTCGCACGTCCACGCATCGGCCAGATCGCGGTTGCTGCCCGGCCAGCGCATGAGCGCCAGATACTCCTTGTGCGCATCGGGTGCGGACAACGACGCCTGCAGGTCGGCGGCCGCCTGCGACGAGAGCCCGAACAGCAGGATGCCCGAGGTCGCGCGGTCGAGGCGATGGAACGGATACAGGAACGTGTCGAGCTGGTCGCGCACCGTCTGCAGCGCCGCGGGCGCACCGGGATGGTGGTCGTCGCGGTGCACGAGCAAGCCGCTCGGCTTGCTGACCGCGACGAAGTCCGCGTCCCGGTGCAGCACCGGCAGCGGCGGGTGCGCGGGCTCGACGGGATCCGGTCCCCCTGGCGCGGGTACGGGCAGCGAATGCTGGGGCAGGTCGGACATCGGGCAGGCGATTGGAGCGCTCGCCGCGGCGAAGACAACCGCCGACCCGCGACAGCGGGCGGGCACGGCGCTACACCGAGGCCTTGAACGTCTGGACCTTCCTCGCCGATGCGGCGGCCAAGGCGCCCGACCGCCAATGCCTGCGTCAGGGCTACCGCGGGCTCGGCTACGGCGCCGCCATGCACGCCGCGACGCGGCTCGCTGCCACGTTGCACGCGCGCGGTGTGCAGCCGGGCGCGCGCATCGGCTGCCTCATGCACAACGACGTCGATCACTTCCTCGCCTACTTCGGGGTGGCGGCGGCCGGGGCCGTGCTCGTCTCGCTCAACACACGGCTCGCCGCTGCCGAGCAGCGCACGATCCTCGCCCACAGCGGCAGCGTCCTGTTGCTGCACGATGCCGCGCATCGGGAACGCGCGGCGCAACTCGGCGAATCGCTGGCGAACGGTGCCGTGCTCGTCGCCGATGCGGTGGCCACCGGCGAACAGCGCGGCTCACCGGTGGCCCTGGCCTCCGCCGACGATCCGGCCCAGCTCTACTACACGAGCGGCACGACGGGCACGGCCAAGGGTGTGGTGCTGACCCACCGCAACGTCTGCACGCACGCACTCACGGCGGCGCGCGAGTTGGGCCTGTCGGCCGACGACCGCTGGGCCCACATCGCCCCGATGTTCCACCTCGCCGACGCGTGGGCGACGTTCGCGATCACTGCCGTCGGCGGCACGCACGTGTTCCTGCCGCAGTTCGCGCCCGCTGCGGCGCTCGAGCTGCTCGCGCACGAGCGCATCACGATCACCAACCTCGTGCCGACCATGCTCAACCTCATGGTCAACGAGCCGGGCGCGGGCGAACGCGACTACTCGCTGCGCACCATGCTCAGCGGCGGTGCGCCGATCGCACCCGACGTCGTGCGGCGTATCCTCGCGACGTTCCGCTGCGACTACGTGCAGACCTACGGCATGACGGAGACGAGTCCGTACCTGACGCTCGGCCTGCTCACGCCCGAACTGCAGCACCTGCCCCCGGCGCAACAGCTGCGCATGAAGTGCAAGACGGGGCGCCCCTTCGCGGGCATCGAACTGCGCGTCGTCGACGAACGCGGCGCCCTGGTGCCAGCCGACGACCGCACGGTCGGCGAGATCCGCGTGCGCGGCGCGACGGTCACGCCGGGCTACTGGCAGGACCCCGCGGCGACGGCCGCCGCGTTCGATCGCGACGGGTTCCTCTGCACGGGCGACCTCGCCACGATCGACGCCCACGGCTACGTCGACATCGTCGATCGCAAGAAGGACGTCATCAAGACCGGCGGCGAGTCGGTCTACTCGGTCGAGGTCGAGAACGTGCTCCATGCGCACCCTGCCGTGCTCGAGTGTGCGGTGTTCGGCCAGCCCGACGCGACCTGGGGCGAACGCGTGACGGCCGCAGTGGTGCTGCGCGCCGGCGAACGCGCGACCGAAGGCGAACTCATCGCGCACTGCCGCGACCGCACGACGCACTTCAAGGCGCCGCGCGAGGTGCGCTTCGTCGCGGCGCTGCCGCGCACGGGCTCGGGCAAGATCCAGAAGCGGCTGCTGCGCGACGGGGCGGCTGGTGGTCACGACATTCCCGATCGGTAACAATCGCCACCTGTCGGCTTGATTCTGCCTCGGCGCCCGCCGATCATTACCGATCGGTAACATCACAGCCAAGATCATGTCGCCAGCTCCCAACGAACCAGCGGATGTTCCCGATCGGGAATCGGTCGGCAGCTTCGTGCGCGAGCGCCGCCGCGCGGCCGGCCTGACGCAACACCAGCTCGCCGAACTGGTCGGCACCGGCACCCGGTTCATCTCGGATCTCGAGAACGGCAAGCCCACCCTGCGCCTCGATGCCGTCAACCGGGTGCTCGCCGCCTTCGGCAAGCGGCTCGGGCCCACGGACCTGCCACGGACCGAGCCATGACCGACGAGTTGCGCGTGGCGATCGTGCGACTCAGTGGTTCGCGCTGCGGTCTACTCGAGGAGATGCCGGGGGGACGCACCCGCTTTCGATACGACCCGGCCTGGCTCGCCGACGTCAGCGCGCGGCCGGTCTCGCTGACGATGCCCCTGCGCACGGATCCCTTCGAAGCTCCGAGCCTGTTGCCCTTCTTCGCCAACCTGCTGCCGGAAGGATGGCTGCTCGACATCTCGTTGGCACGACTCAAGATCGCCCGCGACGACGTGTTCGGCCTGCTGCTCGCCACGTGTCGCGACTGCATGGGCGAAGTCGAGATCGAACCGAGCGAAGGCCCGTCATGACGCGCTGCCTTTCTTGCGCCGAGGTGCTGCCAGACGACCGGCGTCGCTACCACACGAAGTGCCTGCGCGTGCTGTTCGGCACCGAGGAGCTGCCTGGCATCGACATCGATCTGGCCCGCCTGCACACCCTCGCGCTGTCGATGGTCGGCAGGGTGTCGCTCTCGGGCGTGCAGCGCAAGCTCAGCGTGCAGCTCGATTCGACGCGCGCCACACTGCAGATCGCCCTCGCGAACGGTCGCTTCGTCCTGAAGCCGCAGGCCGGAACGTTCCCGAATCTGCCGGAGAACGAATGGGTCACGCAGCGTCTCGCGGAACTCGCCGGCATCGAGGTTCCGCCCGCCGCTCTCGTCGAACTCACCGACGGCACGTGGGCCTATCTCGTGCGGCGCTTCGACCGCCGCGACGACGGCAGCAAGCTCGCGATGGAGGACTTCTGCCAGCTCGCCGAGCTGCCTCCGAGTGGCAAGTACGACGGCTCCGCAGAGCGCTGCGGTCAACTCGTCAAGCGCTACGTCAGCGAGCCACTCGTCGACCTGCTGCGCCTCTATCGTCAGTTCGTGTTCACGTGGTGGGTCGGCAACGGCGACCTACACCTCAAGAACCTCGCCATCCTGCGCGGTGACGACCAGCGGTGGCGTTTGTCACCGGCCTACGACCAGCTCAACACCCGCCTCGTGCTGCCCGACGACCCGCTCGCGCTACCACTCTGCGGCAAGCGCGACAACCTGAAGCCCGAAACCTGGCGGACGTTGGCCGAGCGGTTCGGCATCGGGCCCAAGGCCGCGGAACGTGTGCTCGCCGAGACCCGCGCCGCGCTGCCTGGCGCGATCGAAGTCGTCCGGGACTCTCCGTTGCCCGCGGCGATGCGCGAGCAGTACGAACAGCTGCTGACCGAGCGCGCGCCGCACTGACGTCGCCAGGGTCCCCTGAGCGCAGCGATCGCCCTGTTCGCGATGGTGCTCCCTTGGTGCTCCCGCCCCGCCTTGGCGGCGAGCTGGTATGTTGGCACCGATGCGCAGCCTGCCGTCGATCCTGCTGCTGTGTCTGGTTGCACGTGCGGCCGCCCAGGACGACGCAGCCCGACTCGTCGCGCAGCTGCACGACGAACGTCATCGCCTCGCTGCGCTGGACCGCCTCGACGACCTCGGCGACGCGGTGCTGCCCGCGCTCGCCAGCGATCTCGATCTCTGCCTCGACCGCGGCGAAACCGCTGCCGCGACCTACGTGCTGTTGGCGATCGAACGGCTCGGGCGCGTCTCGGCACCGCTTGCCAGACAACTCGCCGCACACCTCGCCGATGCGCCGCCCGCACTGCTCGTGCCGATGCTGCGCGCCATCGGCGCGATGGGTCCCGCCGGCGTGCAGCATGCACCCGATCTGGTCGAGCACGTGCGCAACACGAAGACTCCGGTCGGCCGCACGCGCCAGGAATGGAACCTCGCGCTGGCACGCTTGGAGTTCGCGGCGACCGACACCGACCAGCTGCGCGGCATGCTCGGCAAGAGGCAACTGGTGCCGGCCTGCGTCGCCGCGCTGTGGATCGCGGAGGATCCGGCGCGCGGCGAGGGCCTGGGCGACGCATTGTTGGCCGCGCATCGTCTGGCGCTGGCAAACAACCGCTCGGATGGAGGTTGGCAGGTGGAGGTCGAAGAGACCGCTCTCGCGGTCGTGCGCAGCGAGACCGACCCGGTGCAGCGGGAACTCGCCTGGGGCTGCCTGCTCGGCTATCACGATCCACTTGTCCGACTCGAAGCCATCGTCGCCCTGCGGCGCGATCCAGGGGCGGCGATCACCGCGGTGCCGGAGCTGATCAGGGCGCTCGACGACCCCGAACGCGGCGTGTTGCGCGAGGTGATGATCACGCTCGGGTTCTTCAGCGACGAGGCACTGGCCGCGCTGCCCGTGCTGGCGAGATGGCGATCGAGCCCGGATGCCGAGCTGCAGCGCGTCGCCGCAGCCGCCAGCCAGAGCATCCGCGCCAACCTCAGCTCGGTGCCGGCAGCGGTGGCGGAACTGCTCGACTGTGCGCCGGCCGATGCAGCCCGGGCCGTGCACCGCGTCGCGGCCTTCGGTCCGCGCGCGAAGCCGCACCTCGAGGCCCTGCTCTCGACCGCGAAGGACGACCTGCGCGATCGATGCAACGCGACCCTGGCCGCGCTCGCGCGGTGAACTCGGAGCACTCGCGTCGCGCGCACCGGCCATCCTGGTCCTAACGGCTGCCAGGGAGACGACGCAGCGGCGCCAGCTGCGTGTTTCGCCTTTTGGTGAGGCGCCGCGTTGCGGCGTCTGGGGGCTCGGAGCCGTAAGATCCGCGCCCCCTCTGGCCGTCCATCCATGTCGATCCGTCGCGAAGGCCCCGTCACCGAACGCCTGCTCCGGCTCCTGCGCGATCACCACGGTCCGGACCCCGCCCACACGGGTCCGCTCGACGGCCCGATCGCGCCGCACTCGACGCTGACGCGCCGCCAGGCGGTCGGGCTGTTCGAATCGGCGATCCAATCGCGGCTGCAGGACCTCCTGTCGCGCGAACTCAAGGACAAGGGCATCAGCTACTACACGATCGGCAGCAGCGGCCACGAGGCGAACGCGATCTTCGGCGAACTGCTCGAGACTACCGACACCGCGTTCCTGCACTACCGCAGCGGCGCGTTCATGGCCGCGCGGGCACGCAAGGGCCGGGGCGAGACGCCGTTCTTCGATGCCATGCTGTCGTTCTGTGCCTCGGCCGAGGACCCGGTCAGCGGTGGCCGCCACAAGGTGCTCGGATCGCCGCGGCTGCACGTGCCGCCGCAGACGAGCACGATCGCGAGCCACCTGCCGAAGGCCGTCGGCTTCGCGATGGCGATGCGCCGTCTCAAGCGGCTCGGCATCGAGCCTTCGTCGGGCGTGCCGGTCGACAGCATCGTCTACTGCAGCTTCGGCGACGCGTCGGTGAGTCACGCCACGGCACAGGCGGGCTTCCATGCCGCAACGGCCGCCGTGCTGCACAGCCAGCCGTGCCCGATCCTGTTCGCGTGCGAGGACAACGGCATCGGCATCTCCGTGCACACGCCGTCGGACTTCGTCGCGCGCGTCCTGCAGAACCGCCCCGGCATCCGCTATTTCCCCTGCGACAGCCAGGACTTCCCCGGCGTGTGGGTCACGGCCCAGGCCGCCATCGACTACGTGCGCACACACCGGCGGCCCGCGTTCGTGCACACCAAGACCGTGCGGCTCATGGGCCATGCCGGTTCGGACCTCGAAGCGAACTACATGCCGCTCGAGCAGATCGAACAGAACGAACGGCTCGATCCGCTGCTGGCGTTCGCGGACCTGCTGCTGAAGAGCGCGGCGATCGGCAAGCAGGACCTGCTGGCGCTCTATCGGGACACCGACGAACGCCTGCGGCGCGCCGCGGCCGAGGCCGCCACGCGCAGGAAGTTGACGACGGTCGCCGAGATCGTGGAGCCGCTCGTGCGTCCCGGTCCGTTCGCGAGCGAGCTGAAGGTCGCCGACGAGGCGACGCGGTTGAAGGTCTTCGGCGGCAAACTGCCCGAACACGATCCGAGGCCGCGCCACCTCGCGTTCCGCATCCCGCAGGCGCTGACCGATCTGCTGGCCGCCTACCCCAACGCCTTCGTGTTCGGCGAAGACGTCGCGCGCAAGGGCGGCGTCTACCACGCGACGGCGGGGCTGTTCGACACATTCGGGGCCGGGCGCGTCTTCAACACCATCCTCGACGAGACCGCGATCCTCGGACTCGCGCAGGGCATGGCCCAGGCCGGCTGCCTGTCGTTCCCCGAGATCCAGTACCTCGCCTACATCCACAACGCCATCGACCAGATCCGCGGCGAAGCGGCGTCGCTGCAGTACTTCAGCACGGGTCCCGGCGAACCGGGCCAACCCGCGCACGTGCCGAGCTACAGCAACCCGATGGTCGTGCGCATCGCCGGCCTCGCCTACCAGAAGGGCTTCGGCGGCCACTTCCACAACGACAACTCGGTCGGTGCCCTGCTCGACATCCCGGGCATCGTGCTCGGCGTTCCGACCCGCGCCGACGAGGCGGTGCTGATGCTGCGGGCCATGACGGCGGCCGCCGCGACGCACGGCAAGGTCTGTCTGTGCCTCGAGCCGATCGCGCTCTACATGCAGAAGGACCTGCACCAACCCAACGACGGCCTGTGGCAGTTCCCCTACCCGCCGCCGCACGAGGTCATGGGCCTCGGCGAAGGACGCATCTACGAACCCGGTGACGACGACCAGCTGACGATCGTCACGTTCGGCAACGGTCTGTGGATGAGCCTGCGCGTGCAGCGCCGCCTGCGCGAGCGCGGCATCCACGCGCGCGTGTTCGACCTGCGCTGGCTGCTGCCGATGCCCATCGACGAGATCAAACAACACGTCCAGGCAACCGGGCGCTGCCTCGTCGTCGACGAGTGTCGCTACACGCACGGCGGGCCGAGCCCGATGATCCTGACCGAACTCTGCCAGGACCCCGAACTCGCGGGCTGCGTGCTGCGCCGCGTCGCGTCCGTCGACACCTACGTGCCGCTCGCCGCCGCCGCCAACCTCGTGCTCGTGCAGGAGCACGACATCGAGCAGGCCGCCTTGTCGATCTGCGAGGAGAGGGTGCGGTGACGAAACCCACCGCCGTGCTGCTCTGCCCCGGCCGCGGCTCGTACGGCCGGGACGAGCTGGGCTTCCTGGCCCGCACCGTGCGCCCGGGCCCGGTCGCCGAGGCGCTGCGCGCCTGTGACGCGGCGCGGCGATCGTCGTCGCGGCCGGCACTGAGCGAGATCGACGGCGCCCCCACGTTCCGCCCGGGCCTGCACCTCGACGGCGAGAATGCGGCCGAGCTCATCTACTTCGGCACGATGGCGCACGTCGAGCACCTGCGCGAGCGCTACGAGATCCTCGCCGTCGCCGGCAACTCGCTCGGTTGGTACACGGCGCTGCCCGCCAGCGGCGCACTCGACGCGACGAACGGGTGGCGCCTCGTCGCCACGATGGCGGCGCTGCAGAAGCAGGTCGCCGGCGGGCAGGTGTTGACGACGACGGTCGGTGACGACTGGCAGCCGAACGCCGCGCTGCAGGTCGCCGTCCAGGCCACGGTGCACGCGCTGCAGGAGCGCGGCTCTGAGTACTACTGCAACCCGAGCATCCGGCTCGGCGGACACGAGGTGCTCGCCGGCACGGAACGAGCCGTCGCCGAACTGCTGACGCGGCTGCCGAAGGTGAAGGTCGGCGAGCGCGACTTTCCGTTCCGGCTCGCGGGCCACGGACCGTTCCACACGCGCCTGTGTGCGGGCACTGCGGCGCAGGCGACGGCCATGTTCGCGGACCTGCCCGTCGCCATGCCCAGCTGCCACCTCATCGACGGCTTCGGCAACGTGCACTCGCCGTGGTCCGCCGACCCGCGCGAGCTGCTGCACTACACCACGCACGCGCAGGTGCTCGAGACCTTCGACTTCTCGGCGTGCGTGCGCACCGCCATGCGCGAGTTCCAACCCGACGTGCTGCTGTGCGCCGGCCCCGGCACGTCGCTGCGCGCCCCGGTCGGCCACTGCGTGCTGCGGGAAGGGTGGCGCGGCGTGCACGACAAGCAGCGCCTGTTCGACGCCCGCCTCATTGCGACGGAGTGAACGGTCGCCCCTCGGGGGCGAGCTGCGCCATCGCAACGCCGCAGCGGGGCTGGTTGCGTTGCTGCGCCGACCGCGAGTCCCCGCGTCGCGGCGTTGCCGGGAGAATCTGAGACAGGTCGCCCCTCGGGGGCGAGCTGTCTCACTCCACGGAAAGCTGCAGCGTCGAGCCCAGCCAGAGCGGGCTGAGGGCCGTCGCGCCGACTGCCTGCAGCGCGATCGGCAGGCCCACGAGCGCAGGCACGTTGGGGATCTGCACGAACGCGTCGAGGCGGTTGTGCGAATCGACGGGCATCGCCGCGAGCGTGAAGGCCGAGAGCGGATCGAGGTTCAGGACGCCGATCGACGTCGGGATGCCGGGGCCGAGCGAGAAGGCGGCCAGGATGCCCGCGAGGCCCGGTTCGGCGATGACCGACAAGCGCGTCGTGACGCCGATCTGCAGTGGGCCGGCGGCCCAGACCTGAGGCACCGACACCTCCTGCGAGAGACGGATGAGGCGCGGCTCGGCCAACGCCGGCGGGCCCACGACATTGTCGAGACCCGTGATCCCGAGGCGCATGAAGTGGCTGAGGAAGCCGAGCCCGAGTTCCGACGACCGCTCGAACACCGGCGTCACCTGCGAAGTGCCGAGGCCGGCGACGTTCATGTGTTCGCAATCGTCGTTCATCAAGTACAGGAACTTGAGGCCGTTGGAACTGCCGAGGGCCTCGAAGTACGGCTGTGCGAACTGGAAGAACGGCGTGATCACGTCGCCCGTGCCCACCACGATGCCGAACGGCACGCGGACCTGCGCGGCGGTCGTCGCTGGCGGAGCCACGGGCGCCAGGGCCAGGCCGCACGCGTAGCCCGGGTTGGACGCGAGCACCGAGCCGATCGAGCCGCCGCCCATCGAGTGGCCGGCCAACGCGATGCGCGTCGTGTCGAACGCCCCGGCGAAGAAGCCCTGCTGCGTGTTGGCGCTCACGACCGCGTCGTAGAGGGCCCAACCGTCGGCCTCCTGCTCGAGGTAGTTCCACTGTGCGGTGTCGCTGAGCACCACGACGAAACCGGCGGTGGCCCACGCGTCGCCGAGCGCGCTGTAGTCCTGACCGACCAGCGAGTAGCCGTGCAGGAACACGACGACCGGCCAGCCTGCAGGACTCGGAGCGATCGGCGCCTGGTAGCCCCCGATGAGCGCGGGGTAGTGCACCCTCGCAGTCAAGGTCGCGTTCCCCACCCCGGTCGTGTTGGTCCAGGCGACGTCGTACTTGCCGACCGCGTGATGACCCTGGGAAGGCAACGCCGCAGCGAGTGCCGGGAGCAGACAGAGTTGGGCCCAGTTGCGCATGACGAGGACGGGCCAGGATACCGACGGCAGGCTTCGCAACAAGCCGCCGGCACGTGCAATCCGCGCACGGCGCCCGGATGCTTGCATGTGCGGACCCCGGCCATCTTGCGGTGAACCGATCGACGCGCGCCGGCCGCGACGCGCACCAGCGTCAGCGGATGTCGTAGCGGTCGCGCAGCACGGACAGGTGATGCAACTCGTGACCCGCAATGATCCAAGGTAGAGCACGCACGCTGACCGCCTTGCCGTTGGCGATGCCGCGGCGCGCCCAGGCCGCGGCGTCGAAGCCGGCGAACAGCAACCCGGTTGCGGCGCGGACCGAAACGAACTCCTGCACGATGTCCGCGAGCTGCCGGCCCGCCGCGCCGTCGTTCGCAGCGTAGAGGTTCTCGTCGAAGCCCGGCAACGGGTTCGTCTCGCCGCGAGCGAGGCACAGGGCCCGGTAGCAGAACAGACGCTCGCCGTCGGTCACGTGCTGCACGACCGACTTCACGCTCCACTTGCCGGGCGCGTACCGGAACATGCCGCGAGCCTCGTCGACCGTGCGCAGCAGCGCGGCCGTCGCCGCGCCCTGCCGTGCGAGATGGACGAGCACGTCGCCATCGGGAACCCCATCGACGTAGGGCTGGAAGGAGGCGGGGAACTCGTCGCGCGGGGGACGCTGCATGCCGCAAGCGAACGACACCGCGCCCGGCAATGCAAGCGGCCGGCCGGCGCGCCTCCGGCGTTGGCGCCGAGATCGTTGCGGGCTCCAATGTCGTGCGTGAAGACCCTGCTCGTCGTGCTCTCGGCCGCCATCATCGTCGGGCTCGCCATCTACGGGCTGTTCGAGGCATGCGACCTGATCGGCCTGATGGGCGGCAACATCGTCATGCCCGTCAACGCGTTCGTCGCGTTCATCGCGTGCCTGTGCACCGCTGCGGGCGCAGTAGCCCTCGCTCTGCGCGCCGCGGTCATTCGTGCCGACCGCACCCTCGTCCGAGGCCTCGAGCGGCGGCTCGCGGAGCTCGAGCGGCAGGCTCGCGGCAGCTGAGCGCCTACCGTTCGACGCGGGCGGCCGTCGCCACGGTGTCGGGCGTCTTGTCCGCCGCGTCGTACATGCGCACGAAGGCCTTCGCCTCCTCGGCGTCGATCGAACGCAGCGAGTCGACCCAAAGTGGTGGCACGGGCTGGTAGTACAGCGTCGCACGGACCTGCAGCCGCCCGCGGCCGCGCGCGGGCAGCGCGACGCGGAAGGCCACCGTGTCGCTGCCGCCCACGAAGTCCTCGTCGCCATCGACGCCCTGCGGCGCCGTGTCCGCGACGTGCGGGCCATCGGCCCGCCAACCGCTCGGCAACAGGCGGTTGTCCTTCTGGCGCTTCTGCATCCTGGTCAGGTAGGTCGTCGGCGCGCCGTCGGAATCGCTCGCGACCATCTCGTAGACGACGACGTCGCCCGGCTTCTCGACCGTGCGCACATGCGGCAGGCGATGCTCGTCCGCCACACCCACGAGCCGCCCGTCGTCGCCGACGGCGCCGCTCTCGAACACGAGCTGCCGGCCCTGCCGCACCTCCACGTGCAGCCAGGCGCGGCGCGCCGGATAGCCGGTCGGGAACTTGTGCCCCGCGAGGTTCTCGACCTTGACCGAGAACTTCGCGACCCCGTCCGCGTGCTCGATGGCAGAGATCGCGAGCCGCGCCGTCGACTCACCGAGCTGGCGCCGCGTGGCCGCGGCCATGCGCGCGAGCGCCTCGGGTTCGGCGGTCACGTCGAGGTCGTCGCGGTACGACTGCAGCAGGTCGAGCATGAACGCGTTGCCGCCGACGAACGCGTGGGCCCGGTAGCCGTCGCGCACCTTGATGTCGAAGTCGAAGCCCATCGGACTGCGCGCGATGCGAGTCGCCCCGGTGTCGGCCATGTGGCACTCCTGGCACGTGCGCGTGCCTTCGTCGCGACCGTTCTCGTCGTTGAAGTCGCTGTTGCGCCACTCGAGGTAGGGCGACTGTTCGGGGAACGGCGTGCCGTGGTGTTCCGTGAACAGCGTGTGGCACGTGCCGCACAACCCGGCCTGGCGCACGTGCACGCCCTGCGTCGGCGTGTAGCGCACGAAGTTCTGCATCGGGTTGGTGAGCGGGTCCGGGAACGGCCCGAAGATGCGGCGCTCGGTGTTGAAGCTCGGATGGCCCGAGAAGCTGCTCGCATCGCCGAAGTTCTTGCCATCCATCATGTGGCACACGGTGCACGACACGCCGTCGTCGGCGAACAGATCGCCCTCGACGTCGGCGAGGCGCGGCGGCTTGTCGCCCGCGAGCATTGCGCCGTGGCTGACCATCGGCGTGTGGCAGCGCAGGCACAGCTCCTGCACGACCTCGCCCGCGGCGCTCGTCTCCTTCTGCAGCTGGGCCCGGAAGTAGGGGTCGCGGAACGCGTTCGCCATCATGGTGCCCTGCCACGTGCCGTACGGCGAGACCTCGTCGCCGGTGCGCGAGTGCATCGCGTTGGCACCGGGGCCGTTGGTGTGGCAGACGGCACACTGCTCGGACGACGTGAACAGATCGACGTGCGGGCCTGAGGGCGGGCGCGCGACTGCTTCGGCGTTCCAGTAGGAGAGGGCGCCGATCGAGCAGACACCGAGAGCACCGGCGAGGCGGAGGAACATGCGGTCGCGCACTCTACCGCACGCGCGGCGCCGACACCTCGCGCGATCACTTCCCGGGCCGCCTCGAAGGACCTCTACGGCGCGACCATGCCGAACTGCCGCATCACGGACACCAGCGAATCGTGCTGCCGCTCGAGCACCTGCAACCGCGCCAGGCCCGACTCGAGACGCGGCCGGTGGCACGGCTCGGTCCGTCGCGTCGCCGCCCCGCGCGCCAGCTCCGCCGCGCCCGCTGAATCCGCAGCGAACCCATCCCACCGTTGCCGTAGCATCGCGCCGGTGCCGCGCCGCCCACCGCCGAAACCTCGCACCGACGAGACCCTGCACTGCCGTCACTTCGGCACCTGCGGCGGCTGCTCGCTGCTCGACCAGCCGATCCAGTGGCAGCTGCACGACAAGGTCGCCGCCAGCGAGGAACTGCTCGCGCCGTTCCTGGACGGGCAACACATCGCGTGCGCCGAGTCGACCTGGACGCCGCGCCACTTCCGCACGCGTCTCCTGTATCCCGTGCGCGGCGACCGCGACGGCCTGCCGACGCTCGGCATCTACGCGTTCCGCAGCCACGAACTCGTGCGCATCGAGGAGTGCCGCACGCAGGACGCGTGGTTGACCGCGTTCGGCCGCGCCGCCGAAGGCGTGTTGCGCCGATTGAAGGTGCAGCCCTTCCACCCCGAGAGCGGGCGCGGCGTCGTCAAGGCGCTCTGGGCGCGCCTGGCGAGCGGCACGGGCCAGGTGCTCGCCGGCATCGTCACGCGACCGGGTGTGTTCCCCGACGGCGCCGCCATCGCCACCGCGCTCCAGGAAGTGGCCGGACAGGTGCCGGCCGCGCGCAAGTCGCGCCAGCTCGTCGGCGTCGTGCACAGCATCAGCGAGCGCGACGACGAGTTCCTGCTCGGCGACCGGCACGTGCCGCTGCGCGGCACCGACCACGTCGTCGACCGCCGCGACGACCTCACGTTCCGCGTCAGCGCCGGCAGCTTCTACCAGGTGCACGCCGAGGCCAACGAACTGCTCTACCGCCCGGCCCTCGCGATGTGCGGCGACGTGCGCGGCAGGCAGGTGATCGACGGCTACGGCGGCGTCGGCACGTTCGCGCTGCGCCTGGCCAAGGCCGGCGCCGCGCACGTGACGCTCGTCGAGCAGGGTGCGGCCGCCTGCCGCGACGCCGAACACAACGCCAAGGTGAACGGCATGGCGAACGTGACGGTCGTGCACTCGCCGTTCGCGGGCAGCAAGCTGCCGGCCAGAGCCGATCTGCTCGTCGTCGATCCGCCGCGCGCGGGCCTGCAGAGCAAGACCGTCGCGCGCATCGTCGGAGCGCGGCCGCAGCGTGTGCTCTACGTGTCGTGTTCGGCCGAGTCGCTGGCGCACGATCTGGCCGGGCTCTCGCGCGGCGGCTACCGCGTCACCGCCGCGCGCCTGTGCGACATGTTCCCGCACACCGAGCACGTCGAGCTCGTGGTGATGCTCGATCGCGGCGTGTGATCGGAAAACGCAGGCTTTCCACCCGGTCGCTGTCGTGCGGCGCGCGGTCTCCGTAGAGTCGGCGCGCCACCGTGAACCCATCCATCCGCATGCATCGCACGTTCCACACCGCCTTCGCCACCGCCCTGCTCGCCGCCGCCGCGTTCGGCCAGAGTGCCGTCGACACCCGCGGTGTCGACCATCTCGCCCTGGGCAAGATGTGGACGTTCGAGAACCCGCCGCTCGCGTACCTCGAGAAGGAGTACGGGTTCAAGCCCGACCAGAAGTGGCTCGACTCGCTGCGGCTCGGCGCGCTGCGGCTCGGCGAGCGCGAGAACCCGTGGTGCTCGGCCTCGTTCGTGTCGCCGCAGGGCCTGATCATGACCAACCATCACTGCGTGCGCGACGAGGTGGCCAAGATCCAGGGCACGAACGACTGGGTGAAGGGCGGGTTCGCCGCCGCCGACCTGACGGATGAGGTGCCGATCCCCAACCTGACCGTGCAGCAGCTCATCGGCCAGGAGGACATCACCGCGCAGGTCTCGGCCGGCGTCGAGCCCGGTGACGACGCCGCCGCCATCGCCAAGAAGATCGAGGCCAACAAGGCGACGATCCTCGCGGCCGCCGACGGGGCGCACCCCGGCACCATGCACCAGGTCGTCGCGCTGTACCAGGGCGCCGTCTACCAGCTGTACCGCTACCGCGTGTACGACGACATCCGGCTCGTGTTCGCCGTCAACCTGCAGGCCGCGCACTTCGGTGGCGATCCCGACAACTTCACCTACCCGCGCTGGAGCATCGACTTCTCGTTCGTGCGCGCCTACGAGAACAACAAGCCCGCCGACACGTCGGCGAACTACTTCCGCTGGCGCCAGGAAGGTGCGCGCGAGAACGAGCTCGTGTTCGTGCCCGGCAATCCCGGCCAGACCAACCGCCTGTTCACGGCGGCGCAGCTCGAGAACCAGCGCGACCTCGAGTACCCGATCCAGCTCGAGCAGTGGCGCGACGAGATGGAGGTCGTGCGGCCGTACGCGCAGCGCATCCCGCAGCTGATGACGACGCTGCTCAGCATCGAGAACAGCTTCAAGGCCGTCAGCGGCATGTTGGCCGGCCTGCACGACGCAGCGCTGATGGCCAAGAAGACCACGAACGAGGCGCAGTTCCGCGCCGCCATCGCCGCCGACGCGGCGGTCGCCGCGAAGTACGGCGACGTGCACGACAAGATCGCCGAGCTCGCCGCCGAGCAGCGCGATCTGATCGCCAGGGTCGCGTTCTACTCACCTGGCTACTCGCCGCATCTCGAGGTCGCGCTCGCCATCGTGCGCGCGGTCGATGCGACGCTCGACGACGACGAACGGGCGAGCGCCCGCAAGCTGGCCGCCGGCACCGAGACCGACATGAACCCGCTCATCGCGGCGTTGGTGCCGAAGCAGCTCGAGCGAACGCAGCGATGGTTGCGGGCCGACGACGCGTTCGCCGTCGCCCTGTTCGGCACGGCGCCGGGGGCCCGCGCCGCCGAGCAGGCCGCGGACAGGCTGCGGCGCAGCCAGGTCGCCGACGCGGCGAACCGCACGGCGCTGCTCGAGGGCGGCGCCGACGCGGTGCAGAAGAGCGACGACTATGCGATCGCCGTGGCGCGTGCGCTCTGGCCGCTGCTGCGCGACACCGAGAAGCGCGACGCCGAGGTCAAGGCCGGACTGGCCGAGCAGGGCCGGCGCATCGGCCGGGCGCTGTTCGCCGTGTACGGCAGCAACGTCAGCCCCGATGCGACCATGACGCTGCGGTTCTCGGACGGCCTCGTGCAGGGCTACGAGTACAACGGCACCATCGCGCCGTGGGCGACCACGTTCTACGGACTCTACGGGCGCGCCGTCGAGTTCGGCGGCCGGCACCCGTTCGACCTCGCCGAGCCCTTCGTCAAAGCCGAGCCGCGCATCGACCTCGCCAAGAAGGTCTGCTTCGCCAGCACCAACGACATCGTCGGCGGCAACTCGGGCTCGTGCATGGTCGACAAGGACCTGCAGGTCGTCGGCCTGATCTTCGACGGCAACATCGAGTCGCTGCCCAACGACTTCTACTACACGCAGGAGAAGGCCCGCGCCGTCAGCGTGCACACCGACGCCATCGTCGAGTCGCTGCAGAAGGTCTACGCCATGGGCCGCCTCGTCGAGGAGTTGCGCGCCGGCGCGAAGTAGCGCCCTTCGCCCCCAGCTGACTGCGCACCGTATCGACGCGAGACCGATGCCATCGCCGCTGTCGGAATGCGCCCGTCGGCGGCGGCCGCGAAACCTCGTGCGTCGGGTACCCTACTGGTAGTCTCTCGCGGTTCCGACCACCCCGTCCCACACGGTTTTCCTCCAGCATGCGCATCGCCACCGCCCCCGTGACTCTCTGGGGTGCGGCCTCCGTGGCCGTACTGTTCGCGAACCTCAGCCCGTTCTTTGCCGCCCCGAGCGACGTGCAGCAGCCAGGGACCCAACCGGGGCAGGCGACGCTGCTCGGCGCGCTGCAGAACTGCGACGGCTGCCACGGCTACTACGACCAGGCCGTCGAGCCCGCCGAGAACTGGATGGGCAGCATGATGGCGCAGGCCGGCCGGGATCCCGTGTTCTGGGGCGCGCTCGGCGTCGCTGACAGCGACTTCCCAGGTGCTGGTGACTTCTGCATCCGCTGCCACTCGCCGCGCGGCTGGCACGAGGGCCGCGCCACGCCGTCCGACGGCTCCATGTTGAACCCGAGCACGGACCAGAACGGCATCGAGTGCGCGATCTGCCACAACATGGTCAACCCGGACCAGCAGGAACACGCGGGCATCGCGGTCTCGCCGTACGAGGCCCACAACGGCGGCACGCCGCCCGTGGGTTACTACGGCAGCGGCATGATGGTCATGGCCGGCAACAACACGCGCTACGGTCCCTACGCGACCACGACGGCCGGCCACTCGTTCGCGCAGTCGCTGTTCCACCGTTCGCCCGAGATCTGCGGCACGTGTCACGACGTCAGCAATCCGGTCGTCGGTGATCTCGCGCCGGGCAACGGCGCCATGACTCCGCTCGCACCGGGCACGTTCAGCGGCGTCGCGGGCACGCCCGTCACCGGCAAGGCCGCGTTCAACAACTTCCCGTTCCAGTACGGCATCGTCGAGCGCACCTACAGCGAGCACAAGGCCAGCGCGCTGTCGACGACGCCGGTCAGCAGCTACGCCAGCCTGCCGCAGGGACTCCAGCGCGGCGCCATCCGGCGCGCCCACGATCAGGCGCTGCTCGCCGGCACGGGCGGCAACTACGAAGACGGCGCGACGCGCTTCTTCACGTGCCAGGGCTGCCACATGGAGCCGGTGGTCGGCGAAGGCACGGCGTTCGGCATCTCGCCGCTGCGCTACGACCTGCCGCTGCACGACCTGACCGGCGGCAACACGTGGGTGCCCAACGCGATCCAGTGGCTCGACAACCAGGTCCCGAGCCGCCTGCGGCTCGGCGCCGGCATCTCGCCGGTGATGGCGGCCGCGATGGATCGCGGCGTGCTGCGCGCTCGTGCGAACCTGCAGCGCGCGGGTGCTCTCGACATCTCCGGCAACACGCTGCGTGTCACGAACCTCACGGGCCACAAGCTGATCACGGGCTACCCCGAGGGGCGGCGCATGTGGCTGCGCACCAAGTGGCGCAACGAACAGGGCACGCTGCTGCGCGAAGACGGCGGCTACGGCTCGTTCATCTCGGTCGTGAACGGCACGCCCTACACCGTCAACTCGATCGTCGATCCGTACGCACGCGTCTACCAGACGAAGCTCGGCATGACGCAGGACTGGGCCATGCAGCTGCTGCTGCTCGGCGTGTCGCCTTTGACCCCGCTCTCGTTCGACAAGGTGACGGGCGCCGTGACGATGACGCTGGCGCAGCTGGCGGCGATGCCGGCCGGCACGACGAGGGAGACGTTCCACTTCGTGCTCAACAACAAGGTGCTCGCCGACAACCGCATCCCGCCGTACGGCTTCGATCGCAACGCGGCGGCGACGCGCAACGCGCTGCCGGTGCCGGCGACCCAGTACGGCAATCCCGGCCCCGGCGGCACCTACAACCACTTCGACGACGTGACGCTCAACCCGCCGGCGGGCGCGACGCGCGCCGACGTCGAGCTGCTGTACCAGACCTCGAGCTGGGAGTACATCCAGTTCCTGCGCCTGGCCAACCCCGGCACGAGCCCGTTCCTGGCGTCGGCCGGCGTCGACGTCTTCGACGCGTGGCGCAACTCCGGACAATCGAACCCCGAGGTCATGGCGACCGCGCGCTGGTGCAACCTGCCGGGCACCAACGAGGATCTCGTGCTGAAGACCGGCATCAACAACGGTCCGCTCGACGAGACCTGCGGCAAGGACGTTCGTGTCGGCGACACGATGCACTTCGAGGTGACGAGCCCGCTCGGCACGCACCAGCTCGACATCGGTGGACTGTTCCTGCAGCTGCACGATCCGTGGGCGCCGCCGCTCAGCGGACTCGTGCCCGGCCTGCACCTCGATCACGAAGACGGCTGGGTGATCATCGTCGGCGTGCCTCCGACCGGTTGGTCGCTGAGCCTCGTGATGCCGCCCGGCGTGAGCCAGCAGCTGCTGCGGTGGCAGGTGTTGATGCTGACGGCCAGCCCTGGCAACGGGTTGTTCGCGCTCAGCAACGCCCACGACATGCGGCAGCAGTGAGCGGGCTCGACCTGCGGCGGGACAGCGCTACAGGATGTCGAGCACGCCCGTCGAACCGTTCGTGAGCGTGTCGACCGCGGCGGCATAGTTGCAGTCGCGGCTGAGCGGCATGTTCCACGGCAGCGGGTCCTTGTCGCCGACGCCGCCGAGCGCGGCCGCGACGAACGCGCGCGCGAGCTTGGTGATCTCGGAATCGTGCGTCAGCTCGATGAGCGGATCGATCGCGCGCCGGTCCCCGATCTGGCCGATGGCGTTGGCGATCGCCGCGAGCACCGCGACGCTCTCGCTGCGCTTCAGCATGTCGAGCAACCGCGTCGTCGCGTCCTTGTCGCCGAGGCGGCCCAGCGCGACGGCCGCCTGCTGCAGCAGGAACGGGCGGCGCTGCGATCGTTCGAGCACGGCGGAGATCGTCGATGTCGTGACCGGATCGCCGAGCAGCGCGAGCGAGATGCAGAGGTAGCCGGCCAACGTCTCCTGTTGCTCGTTGTCGCGCAGCAGGCGCATCACGGTCGGCACGGCGGCCGTGTAGCGGCTCAGCCCGACGGCGACCGCGAGCGCGCCCTGCACCTCGGGATATTGGGAGGCCTGCAGGTCGTCGAGCAGCAAGCGCGCCACGGTCGCGTCGATCGCGCCACCGCGAGCCGACTCGGCCGCCACGAGGCCGAGCGCGATGCCGGTCCACGGCCGCTCGGTGGTCTTGTTCGATCGCTCGTGCGCCTTCAGCAGCCAGAGGCGGTTGGCGGACCCGCCGATGCGCGCGAGTGCGATGACGCTCAGGTAGCGCGCGAGCCGGTCGTGACCCTTCTCGTAGTGCTGCTGCAGCGCGCGCGCCACGTCGGCGTCCTCGGCGTCGGTCTCGACGGGAAGCGCCAGCATGCCGAGCGCCAGCGCGGCCGAACGCAGGATCGGGTGGCTGCGGCGTTCGGCCAGCAGGACCTCGGCGAAGTGTTGCTTGCAGCGCCGGTGCAGCGAACTCGATCCGCGACCCAGCAGGCGCCCGATCGCGACCGGGGCCTGGGCCTGGATCTGTTCGTTGCCGCGGCCGAGGTCGCGCTGGTACCACTCGAGCAGCTCCTCGACGGTGATCCACGCAAGGCGCTTGTGGCCGCCGCGCGCCGGATCGCCGGCCAGCAGGCCCATGCCGTTCGCGGCCGAGCTGAGCAGGTCGCGGTGCTTCTCGGTCTTGTCCTGCAGCACCGCCCACAGCAGGTCGTGTGCGGTCTGCTTGACGGTGCCGTCGCTGCTGCGCCACGCCATCAGGCCAAGGCTGTAGGCCGCGAACGCACGCGTGCGATCGCCGACGTCGGCCTTGCCGCTGAGGCGCTGGCCCTCGGCATCGCCGCGCAGCAGCGCCGCCAGGATCGGCAGCGCCTTCTCGCGACCGGCGATGCCGAGCGACAGCACGGCCGTCTCGCGGACTTCCTGATCGTCGCGCGAGATGCGCGCGGACAGCACCTGCTCGAGTTCGACGCCCGGGCCGTCGCGACCGACCTTGCCCAAGGCGACGAGACACGCGCTCTGGATGTCCCGATTGCGCTCGCGGTCGGCCAGCTGTGCGAGCGCGGGCACGATGCGGTCACGCAGGTCGATCGCGTTCGGCTTCAGGGCATCGACGCGCACCTCGCCGCGCCGCGTGCCCAGATAGAAGTCGTCGGACCCGGTCACGGGCGCCGAGTCGCTCACCGACGCCTGCTCGAGGAACTCGTCCTTGTTGAACTCCCACCAGACCTGCCAGCTGACCTCGTCGGGGATGGTCGGCGAAGCGCCCGTCGTCGGCGTGCCCGGCGCCGGTGCCGATGGCGCCGTCGGCCCCGTCGTGGGACCACCGGGCGGCGGCGACACCGGCGTGCCCGCGCCGCGATACTGGCCGCCGTGGGCCGGCAGCACGGTCACCAGGCAGAGAGCCGCGAACAGGACCGGGGCTTTGGACACCATGGCCTCGACTGTAGTCGCGAGCGGCAGATGCGGTAACTGCCGCCGCGTCGCGATCCGGACACGCGGCCAGGCCCGCCCTGTGGGTCAGAAGATCAGCGGCACCGGCGGCGTGGCGTCGACGAGCACCTCGCCGTCCGGGGAGGCGAGCAGGAACCGCAGAAGGGCCGCTTCGTGACGGAGCCGGGCCAACGACGGCCACAGCAGTTCGCAAGCGGCCACGCCGCCGTCGTGGACCTCGCCCAAGCTTCCGGGGCCGAGAGAGTTCCGCCAGTCCCCGAACAGCACCTCGGGGGCCGCGGGCCGCTGCATCAGCCACAGTTCGAGGCCGCTCGCGGTGCGCGGCACCAGCGCGTGGGGCCGATCGAGCACCAGTTCGAGCACGTGGTAGTGGCCGTCGCCGACTTCGACCCGGGCGTGCAAGGACGCCCGGTTGGCGACCTGCACGACGGCGCTGCTCGCGCGCGGTGCGGCCGGCGGTTCGAGCGTCAGGCGTTGCCAATCAGGCGGCTCGCCGACAGTCCAGGTGCCGAAGGCGCCCTCGGTCATCGCGCCGTCGAAGGCCTGCACGACGATCGCCTCGTCGCAGCACGCCTGCAGGCGGAAACCCGAGACCTGCAGCGCGAGTTCGTGCACCTGGTCGTCGTCGGCCGGTGCCGGAGCCGTGCCGAGCACCATCGTGTCGGACCCGAGCCGGCGTTCGAGCCGCAGTTCCCGGCGCCGTCGGTCCCAGACGAAACGGTAGTGCTCGGTCTCGTCGTGCCACCGCGCCACGACGCCGAACGCGGCCGTGTCCGAGCCGCCGCGCGCCGCGGCGACCACGCGGTAGTCGCGCGCATCGGGCTCTCCCGTGCAACGCGCGACCCAGCTCGCGTCGCCTGAGCCGCCGCCGAACACGTGCCAGCCCGCGGCGTCCGGCACGAGCGTGCTCGCCGCGACAGCCAGCGCCGGCGCCACGGCCAGGTGCACGCGCGCACCTTCGGGCACGTCGAACCCGAGCGAATCCGGCTTGCCCAGCGCGTCGGCCGCGAAGTGCACCGCATAGTCGCCTTCGCCGAGCTCGACGGGTCCCGCGCGCGGACCTCGCATCGTCGTCGGCACGGCGCCGACGACGCGCGCCGCAGCGTCGCTGCCGCGCAGGAACCACAACGACTGGGCCCGGGCGGTGGCGCCGACCGACAGCAGCCAGGCCAGCGCCATCGCCGCGCGGGCGATCGCGACGAAGGCACCGCCGCGCATCACGCACCCTCCACGCCGTTCGCGCGCAGCATGTTGCAGAACATCGCCCCCTGCTCGCGCGCGTCGTCGAGGGCCACGTGCGTGTGCGGCAGCCCGTCACTCCACTGTGGAGGCAGCGCGCTCTTGACGCAGTCGCGGTAGTCGCGCTTCAGCAGCGCCATCGCGTAGGTCTTCACGTCGAGCGCCGAGTGGCCGAACGGCGATCGACCGTGGTATCGGATCAGGTACCAGTAGACCCACATGAAGTCGAACCCGGCCGGCTGGCCGACGAAGACGACGCGACCCGGCAGCCCTTGCAGCCACTGTGCGTAGCGCGGCATCGCGGTCTCGGGCGGCTCCTGGTTCTCGCGCGCCTTCGCCAATGCCTCGGGGAACGCGCCCCACCAGGTCGTCGTGCGCGGATGCGGCGCGGCGCCCGGCAGCGGCGCGAGGTTGACCGAGAACTCGCCGACGATCGTCTTGTCGGTCCGGAACGCGACCGAGGCGAAGCTCAGCATCGAGTGCGGGCCGGGGATCGGGCCATCGGCTTCGACATCGGTGCTGACGTAGATCGCATCTGCCATGGTTTCTCGCAGCGTGCATCTTGCCGGGGCTTGGCCCTGGCCGCACTGTTCCTGGCGATGTCCGGCCGGTCGGGTCTTCCCGCCCACCGGCTGCCTCGATGCGATCGCTCGTCCTCGTCTGGTTGCTGGCCCTGCCGGCGGCCGTGCTCGCGCAGGAGCAGGTCCGCCCCGGAACGCGATCGGGCAGGCTGCGCGACGTGCGCATCTCGACCAGTGACGTGTTCTCGGACGAGTATGCGACGGAACACCTGCTCGCGGCCGCGGTCAACGCGCTGCACTGGACGACGCGCGAGCAGGTCATCGCCCGCGAGATCTGGTTCGAGCGCGGCTCGATCGTGACCGCGGAGGACACCGCCGAACTCGAACGCAATCTGCGCGCGCTGAACCTGTTCGCCGACGTGAGCGTTCGTCTCGCGCCGACCGGCAACGACGGCGAGGTCGATCTCGAGGTCACGACGCGCGATCGCCTGACGCTGTCCTTCGGCGGCGGCGGCTCGTACCTGGGCGGCGTCACGGGCGTGAGATTCGCGCTCGGCGAGAGCAACCTGTTCGGCCAGGGTGACGCGCTCGGCGCGTCGTTCTTCGAGAACTCCGACGGCGAGTACCGCGGCACGCTCGTCTACACGGACCTGCACGTGCTCGACACGTGGCACACGGGCAGCGTGCGCTACAGCCGCACGGACGACGGCGACTCGCTCGGCCTGTCGCTTCGCCGGCCGTTCAAGCACCTGACGGACCCACGCTCGTACGGCTTCGACGCGAATCACGATGAGGTGGGTGTCGACTACTACCGCGACGGCGAATCGGTTGCGAACGTGCACGACATCGGCGATGGCTTCGACGCCAACCTGCTCTGGGGCGACGGTCCTCCCGACCGCCGGCGCACGGCCGGCATCGTGCTCGCACTCGACGCACACGACTACGACCCCGCCACGGGCCCGGCGGCCGCGGAGATCCGCGTGCCCAGCGACACGCAGAGCGCCTTCCTCGGGCCGACCGCACGCTGGCGATGGATCGATGGCTACCGCAAGGTCGAAGGGCTCGACACGATCGACTACATCCAGGACCTGACGCTGGGGCTCGACGTCGGCGCGACGCTCGGCGTGCGCTGGCGCGATGAACAGGGCGCCGGCGCCGATCTCGAGCCGGAGCTGCGCGCCGACGTGTCCTGGGCGACCGAACCGCTCACGGGCGTGTTCACCAACCTCGGCGCGAGCGGCAGCATGCGCCTGCGCGATCGCGACTTCGTCGGCTGGTACGGCAGCCTCGCGGGGCGCGCCTACGCGCAGGTCGACTCCGCCAACACGCTGGCCGCGAGCGTGGTGTTCGACGCGGTCGAGGAGAAGGAGGGCCTGCCGGTCGAACTCACGCTCGGTGAGGACAACGGCCTGCGCGGCTACCCGGCGCACGCGTTCTCGGGCACACGCCGGCTGCGCACCAACCTCGAGGACCGACTCGACACGGGCCTCGAGTTCGCGACGTTGCGCCTCGGGCTCGTCGCGTTCTTCGACACGGGCTGGACCGGCCGCGACGAGTTCCTGGGGGCGCCGTCCTCGTCGGTGGGCTTCGGCCTGCGCATCGCGACGAAGAAGCTGCTCGGTGCCGGCGTCGTGCGCATCGACTTCGCGAAGCCGCTCGAATCGTTCGACGGCGAGGGCACGGGCTGGAAGGTGTCGGTGTCGAGCGGGCAGGTGTTCGGGTTCGGGTTGTGAGGCCGATGGAGGGCCGAACCGAAGGTAGATTCGGTTCCAGAAACACATGATCATGCGCAACTTGTGCCCGCTGGCTGATCCATGCACCTATCGTGCCGATACGTGAGTACGAATGGGTATGATTTCGTACTCATGAATAGTGATGGTCTGAAGTACGTGCTGCGAGACTTCGTTGGCCGGCCATTGCCAGCGGGTCTGCCGCGCGAGCTGCAGCTGCCGATCGACGGCCACAAGGTCATCGGGCTGTCCGGCGTGCGCCGCAGCGGCAAGACCTTCCTCTTCTTCGACGCCATGCGACGCCTCGTCGAGCAGGGGGTGGATCGGCGGGCCATGCTCTACCTCAACTTCGAGGACGACCGGCTGCATCCGCTCGCCGCTCCCGACCTGGACCTCGTTCTGCGCTGCCACCGCGAACTGTTCCCCGAGGTCGAAGGAAGGCTCTACCTGTTCCTCGACGAGGTGCAGAACGCGCCGGGTTGGGAGCGGTGGGTGCGGCGTCTGCACGACACCGAGCAGCTCTCGATCTTCGTCACGGGGTCGTCGTCGCGGGTGCTCACGCGCGATCTGTCGTCGGCGATGCGCGGCCGCAGCGTCACGCTCGAGGTGTTCCCGCTGAGCTTCCGCGAGTTCCTCGCGTTTCGCCGCATCGACCTCGTTGCCTTCGACGCGAGGCAAGAGAGTCTGGTGCGCAACGCCTTCGTCGACTACCTGCATCAGGGCGGCTTTCCGGAAGTGGTGCTGGCCGACGCTTCGATGCGGCCGCTGATCCTCGAGGAGTATGCGTCGGTGATGTTGGTGCGCGATCTTGGCGAGCGCGTCGGGATCCGCAACGAAGGGCTCATGCGCGCCCTCCTGCGACACTGCTTCCGCAACACTTCGACGCTCGTCAACATCAGCAAGTTGGATCGCGACTTCCGTTCGCTGGGACTCGAGTTCGGCAAGGCAACGCTGTTCGAGTACATGCGCCTGCTCGAGGAGGCCGGGTTGGTCTTCCTGCTGCCCGTGCACGAGCCATCCGTGCGCAAACAGGCACGCAACCCGAAGAAGCTGCACGTCATCGACACCGGGCTCGTGGCCGCGTTCTTGCCCGGAGCCACGCGTGATGTCGGCCACAAGCTCGAGACCTGCGTGTTCCTCGAATGCCGACGCCGATCGCGCCAATGGCACTACATGCCCGGTTTGGGAGAAATCGACCTCGTCGATGCGGAGGGGCTGACCCTCGTCAACAGCTGCTGGAACCTCACGGAGCCATCGACGATCGAACGCGAAGCGCAGGCGATGGCGGCGGCGGCCGAGCAGTTGCCCGGGGCCGAGGGTCGGCTGCTCTACCACGAGCACGGTGCCGATGTCGACCAACGCTTCCCGGGCGCCATGCCGGCGTGGCGATGGCTGCTGGGTGGGTAGAGAGTCATGCGCTCGCAGACGATGCCAGCCGCGTCACTTGCCCGGCAGGTACTCGGCCGGAATCGGCCCCGCGTCGGCTTCCTGTTCCCAGAGGATCTGCAGCACGAACCAGCGCCCCTGCTCGCGCACGAGCTGGATCGAGTTGATGCCGCGCAGGAACGGCTGCTCGTCGTCCTTGCCCTTGCGACCCTCGTAGGTCGACCAGACGTGTGCCATGTCGCCGAGCGTCTCGACGCGCCGTGCGATCTCGTGTTCGAAGAAGCCGTTCTGTTCGAGCATCGGGCCCGAGCGCTGCACGTAGTCTTCGACCGTGAGGTGCACGGCGCGCACGCCGCCGGTGCGGGCCTTCAGCATCGGCACGAGTCGGGCCTCCTTGTGGAACAACGACCGCATGCGGTCCCAGTCGCGCTTCTGGCCCGCGGGCCCCGAGATCACGTCGTAGAGCGCGGCCGTGATCGCCTCGACCGAGGCGACGTCGGCCGGGGCTGCGGCCGGCGCAGCGGGAGCGGCGGGCTTCTGGGGATCCTGGGGCAGCGAGAGCAGGCCGCCGAGCACGGCGACACCGGTGAGCAGGGCACGAAGCATGGTGCTGTCTACGTCGCGCGCCGCCGCCGTGCGAGTCCGGCCGGCCCGCGCGTGCGATACTGGCGAAACAACCCGTCACGCAGGCGTCGGCACGGCAACTCGCCTGCAGTTGCCCCGATAGCAGCCGCCGACCGGATCGCGGCAGAATGCACACTCGTCTGCATCCCCGCGACCGCGAGCGGGGAGCAGGCGGCGGGCAACGCCCGCACCCACCCATGTCCTCGCTCGAACACGAACTGACCGCCCACAGCACGGCGCTGCGCGCGCTCGCCAGGGTGCTCGTCGGCGACCGCGACGCCGACGACCTCGTGCAGGACACCACGCTGCAGGTGCTGCGCGCGCCGCCGCAGGAGCCCGCGGGACTGCGCGGCTGGCTCACCGCCGTGCTGCGCCACCGCGCCAGCAAGCACCACCGCGCCGAAGGCCGCCGCCGCACGCACACCGGGCGCATCGTCGAACCCGAACCCACAACGACGCCGCCGCACCTGCTCGAGCGCAAGGAGACGATCGAACGGCTGCACGTGGCGCTGCGCGCGCTGCCCGAGCCGTACCACTCGACGCTGCTGGCGCGCTTCTTCGAGGACCTGACGCCGAGCGAGATCGCCGCGCAGAGCCAGACGCCGCTCGCCACCGTCAAGAGCCGGCTCCAGCGCGGCATCACGATGCTGCGCGAACGGCTGCCCGAAGGCGGCGATCGCGACGGCTGGCGGCCCGCGTTGGTCGCTGCGTTCGGCCTCGATCGCGCCGCGCTCGTCGGCCGCGGTCTCGGCACGGCATCGGCCGGAGTCTTGCTCATGGCGACGAAAGCGAAGCTGCTCGCCGGCACCACGCTCGTGCTGCTGGCCATCTGCCTGTTTGCATGGACCCGCCTCGGCGAGGCTCCAGCGTTGCCGACCGGCCACGGTCCGGGCGCCGCCGAGGCAACGGCGGCGGCGGCCGCCGCTGCGCAAGGGCCCGGCGCCGCGGCCCCCGAGCGCATCCACGTCGCGACCGGAGCGCCGCCCGCGCCGATCCGCGTGCGCATCGTCGACGCGTTCGACCGCGCGGGCTTGCCGTTCTACGCCGTTCGCGTCGTCGCGGCGGACCAGCCCGACGCCGAGCACCTCGTGGTCAGCGATGCGAACGGCGACCTGTCGCTCGACGGCGCGCTGCGTGGCCGCGCCGCATCGCTCGAGGCCGTCGACGATCCGGAGCACCCGCTCACCGAGCGGCAGGTCCACGATGTGGCCGCCGACGGCTGGCCCGCAGCGACGTCGGTGCTCGAGGTGCCGTTCCAGAGCGGTCCTACCTACACGCTGCTGTTCGAGACGACGCCACCCGAGGGCGCGACGCTCGCCGTGTCGTTGCTGGCCGGTACCGAGCCGAGGCTCGATTGGCGCGGCAATGCCGTGCCGCGGCGCGGCCCTCTGCCGTGGCTTCGTTTCGATCCGCACTGGACCAACCCTTCCGCACTCGGCGACGGACCGTGGACGTTGACAGCACTCGACGGAGCCGGGCTCTGGGTGGCCTGGGGTTCGGTGCAGGCGGTGCACGGCGCGCAGCGGCAGCCGGTCCTGATGAAGTGCGACGCGCGCGGCGCCGTCGCCGTGCACACGACCGAGCGTGGTCGCGACTACGCCGGCGACTTCCATGTGTCGGTCTACCACCTCGACGACCACGGCGAGCCGTCCGGCCGCGACACGTCGGTGCAGGGCACACACGCACACGCCAGGGTGCCCTTCCTCGCGCCGGGCCGCTACCGCGTCTATGTCGGCCGTCTCGACGACACGTCGCACAGCGAAGACGTCACCGTGCGGGCTGGCGAAGTGCACGAAGTCGCCGCCGAGTTCGCCGCGCGCGACGCCAACGCGACGCTGCGCGTGGTCGCGCGCAGCCAGACCGGTCGGCGCGACTTCGGCGTGGTGACATTCTGCGCGGAACGGCCCGACGGTTCGGATTGGCGGCCCGCGAAGTATGGCCCGCCGCCGCAGGCGGAACCGCTCGCGAGCAAGCCGCTCGAGATCACCTATGAAGCGCATTTCGCCGACCTGCCGCCCGGCGAGTGGATCGTCAAGGTCGAGCCGACGCGGCGGCTGCCGCCGTGGCAACAGACCGAGCAGCGCGCGCGCGCCGATGCGGGCGCCGTCGAGTTCGTCTGCCTCGACGAGGGTGCACCGCCGGCGGTCTCGATCGCGGTGCAGGTCGTGCAGGCATCGACCGGTGCGCCGATCACGTACGCCGGCGTGCAGACCTATGCCGACCACGAGGCGTGGATGTGCTTGACGACCGGTGCCGATGGCACCGTGCGCGTCGGCACGTTCCTCGCCGGCCAACCGGTCCAGATCCTCGTGCGCGCCGCGGGCTGCCTGCCGGCGTGGATCGACACGACTGCGCCCGGCGAAGACAACGCGGCGCCGATCCGCGTCGAGATGAGTTCGGGCTGGGGCACGATGCTGCTGGTCGTCGAACCGAGCCCCGGGCCCCATGGCAAGCCGATGCCGGACGTGCAGGTGCTGCTCGACGGCGTGCTCGCCGGATCCACCGATGCGCGCGGCGAGATCCTGCTGCAGAGCAGCACGCGTCCGCGGCGCATCGAGCTGCGGGCCAAGGGCTACCACGTCGGGTACGGCGGCATCGATCCGGCGACCGGTGCCCCCGAGAGCCAGGAGCAGTATCCGTTCTTCGTGGTGATGCAGCGCGACGAGTAACCCCCGCGCCCTCCCGCCGTCGACGCCGACATCGTGCTTCCGCCGCCAGCGACCCGTGGGTACCTTCCTCGCCCCCGATCGAGGAACCCATGAGCTTCACGCACGCAGGTCGCAGCATCCAGAAGGTCGCCGTCATCGGTTCGGGCCAGATCGGCCCGGACATCGCCCTCTACTTCGCCAAGGTGTTGAGCCCGTTCGGCGTGCAGACGGTCGTCGTCGACGTCGTCGAGGAGGCACTCGCGAAGGGCAAGGCGAAGCTCGAGAGAAAGGTGGCCAAGGGCGTCGAGAGCGGCGCGTTCACGGCCGAGCAGCAGCAGCAGATGACCGCCTCGGTGACGTTCACGAGCGACTACGGCCAGGTGAAGGGTGCCGACCTCGTCGTCGAGGCCGCGACCGAGAACAAGGAACTCAAGGGCAGGATCTTCGGCCAGGTCGAAGCGCTCGTCGGCGAGCACGCGATCCTCGTCAGCAACAGCTCGCACCTCGAACCCGAG
>DASUFY010000307.1:0-6227 GCA_036274315.1 Planctomycetota bacterium
CGCTTCGCGTTGCTCGCGTTCGCCCTCTACCATCTGCCGCTGTTCGTGAACAACTACCCGTCGCTCGGCGGCGGTGGATTCGACGACACCGGGCTCGCCGCGAAGTGGGGACACGTCTTCACGCCGCCCGGCGTGTGGGTCGCGCGCCACGTCTTCCAGATGACCGGCCCGATGCCGCAGGCGTATCAGGGCGACAACGGCGACGTCGGCGCGGAGTTCGGTCGCTTGCTGCTCGCCGTCGTCATCGCCGCACTCGGTGCGGCGATCTGGACGATGCTCGATCGGCGGAGTCCGCGCGCGCGCTGGGTCGGCGAGGCGCTGCGCGTGCTGCTGCGGTACTCGATCGCGCTCGGCCTCATCAGCTACGGCATCGCGAAGATCCTGCCGCAGCAGTTCCCGCCGATCTCGAACGCCATGCTCGAGCGACGTGTCGGCGAGCTCACGCCGATGATGCTGCTCTGGACGTTCATGCAGTATTCGCGGCCGTACGCGATCTTCGGCGGCGTGATGGAGATGGTCGGCGTGCTGCTGCTCTGCTGGCGCCGCACCGCGACGCTCGGCGCGCTGGTCACCCTCGCGGTGATGACGAACGTGGCATTGCTCAACCTCGCCTACGGGGTGCCGGTCAAGCTCTACTCGCTGATGATCGTCGCCTCGTGCGCGGTGCTCGTGCTCTACGACGCACCGCGGCTGTGGTCGTTCTTCGTGCGCAACGGCCCGGTGCCCGCACCGGCTCCCTCGACGCTGCCGCTCGATCGGATTCCGGCCGCCGCGCGCTGGTCGCTCAAGGTGGCGGTCGTCGGCAGCGTCATCGTCTCGTCGATCGTCGCGATGCTGCCCTCGGCCCGCACGCCGGATCCGGCTCGCACCGACTGCCGGTTGCTGCGCAGCGAGTTCCGCTGGATCAGCGATCGGTAGTCGCGGCCGCTCCACATCGACTCTCCGCACGAAGTGGCTGTGGCGTTGCCGGCCGATCGGGACCTCGTTGCCGCGGCCTCGCGCGGCCCCCCCTGCCATGACGAACCACCCCGCCTGGATCGCCGCCACTGTTCGCCGCCTGCGCCGCCGGACCGCCCTGCGCCAGCACGGCACCGGCATGGTCCGCGCGGCCGACGGCTCCGCGGACCGAACCGCGGCCCGCTCCACAGCAAGGCGGCGGCGAGAACGCGTCCGCGGCGCTCGCCAAGAAGCTGGCCAACCCGATCGCGGACCTGATCAGTGTGCCGCTGCAGCTCACCTACGACCGCGACATCGGGCCTGCCGACGACGGCGATCGTTGGGTGCTGAACATCCAGCCCGTGGTGCCGATCGACCTCGACAGCGGCTGGAACCTGATCTCGCGAACCATCCTGCCAGTAGTCCGGCAGCAGGACATCTCCCCCAACGCCGGCGACCAGTTCGGCATCGGCGTTCGGAGCGGCAGCGGCTCTCGCGACCCGCCGCGGGTCGAACGTCGTGACCGCCGTCGTGCAGCCGTGACGAGTTGCACGCGGCGACGTGCCGCCGTTCACCAGGTCGCGCGGTTGCGCTGCGCACCGTGGCGCGACCGCTCGCGCGAGGGCGTGCCGCTGGACCGCACCCGGTACCGAGCCGCCGCCGTCACCGCGGGTCGGGCTTCGCAAGCAGCGCGCGGGCCGCTGCGACGCGTGCGTCATCGGGTGGCGCGATCGCAATGATCGCCTGCGCTGCCAGGCGACGCACCTCCGCGGTGCGGTCGATGCTTCGACTCACGTGCCGGCGCGACTCCTCGACCCTCAGGGTGAAGCAGCGCGGCTGGGTCGCCTGCAGCATTGCTTCGAGCTGTCCGAGCATCGGCCGGCATTCCTCGCCGCGTCCTGCGGCAACAACCAGTGTGCGCTCCCGGATCCTGACCCAGGGATGCTCGAGCATCTGCGCCAACTCGACGACGGGCATGGATGGGTCGACGGCCATTGCGACCTGATTGGCCTCGATCGCGTCTTGGAAGGCGTTCCAGAACGCGACGCCGATGTCGCCCCGGATCCGGACTCCCAGCAGGGTCAGCACACCGACTCCGCCCGTGTACTCGAGCGGCGGCACATGGTCTCGCGACCAGGGCGCCGCGAGCGTCAGGGCCTCGATCACCTCCACCGTGTGTTCGGCAGGCATGCGGCGCAACACCTCCAACAGGTACGGAACCGCAACCGCAGCGCGCGCCCCGAGTCGGCGAAGGACCGCCAGCGCTGCCACCATCGTCTCGGTGTCGGTCGTCGCGGTGAGCGCGGCGCCGGTCGGTTCGACGGCCACTTCGCCGAGCGCCACGAGGTTGTCGATCGCTTGCATGCGCCGGGACGCGTGCGCCAGGTCGGACACGAGTTCGTCGATGCGCCGCAGCAACCGTTCCGGCACGCGTGCGGGCTTCACGGCTCCTGGCGAGTACCCGCCCTGCAGCACGCTACGCGCCAGCGCCGCGAGATCGCCCGACGAGGTGATCGCCAGCACGGCCTTCGCGGTCTTGCAATGCAACGGCAGCCGCCGGTCCGAACCGAGTATTCGTGGTTCCGGTCGCGCGAGCAGATCGCGCAATGCCGGCAACGCCGAAGTCGCGAGCGCACCGCGCGCACCCAGCAGATCGACCGCCACTTCGATGCGCAACGGCTGGATGCCTCGGGCGATCTCGGCCAACGCGGCGGTGTCGAGGGTGCGCCGGAACGAGGCACGCAGCGTCCAGCGCTGGAGCGCGAGGCTCTCGTCGAACTGAAGCCCTCGATCGAGGCGCCCGACGAATGCGCGCATGATTGCTTCGCTGTCGACATCGAGATCGACGGGGCGGAACGGCACGAGTTCGGCAAGCGTCGACAACCACGCCGTCGTGCAACGCGGTTGGTTCTCGGCTTGCCGCACCAACTCCGGAACGGCGACGCCAGCAGCGGGGCCGATCTCGCGGAGGATCGCGAGGCGCAGATCGAACACGCCTTCGCTGGTATCGGCGAGCCGCTCGATCAGGGCAGGGACGGCTCGAGCACCGAGATCCAGCAGCCGCGCTCGCGCGACGGCGCGCGTGTCGTCGCTCTGCAACGCGATCACGAGCGCCGACGGGTCGACGTCCTGGGCTGCGGCCGTGACGGCGATGCAGCAGGCCAGCGAAGCGGTGGTGCGTGGCATCTTGGAATCGCCTTGGGTCCAGGGAACGCGAGATCATCGCACGAAGGGCGCGGCGACGCTGGCGGAACCCTGGCCGCCCGAACCTCTCAGTTGCCCGTCCCGGCATCGAGCTTCTCGGCCACCGCGCAACACTCACGAACGAGTGCGCACAGCTCATCGTGCAGTGCCCCGGATCGTCCAGGTTGCGCCCAGGACTCCAACCGGTCCAGGAACCGACCCTCGCGTGGATCCGCACCAGCCGCCAACAAGACGCGGATACAAGCCGGGGTCCCGGCATCGGGCTCGTCGCGTACGAGTTCGAACGGAGGCGCACTCTCGTCGTCGCTGCAGGCGTTCCCATCGCGCCGGCCGCGACGAGGAGTTCGATGGCCCGCAGTCTCGTGCGTCCCGTCGAGTCTCGAGCCGATGGATCTGCCCCTGCCGCGATGAGGCGCCGGGCACCAACTGATTCTCCTGACTCGCGCGAATGATTTCCTGGCCTGGTTCTTCGGATCCGGTGTGCGAGTGCGATGCACGACCTCGGTCAGCAAGACTGCTCGGTCGACTCGCCGGGATTCGCGTTGGAGACTTGCCCGCTGCTCCCGGTTCTCGGAGCGCCTTTCCCCGAAGAAGGAGCGAGTCCGCACGCGGACAACACGAGGAGACCTCCGAGCAACCAGGCCCACAGCCGTTCCGAGTCCATTCCCACACGGTGGCAACAAGCCCATCGGCAGAGTGGCTGCGTGCGGCTCGCAGGCGGGATCCGTCAGGCCGGATCGCGTTCGCGCAGCAGTTCGAGCGCGCGCGCGACGAAGCGCACGGGCACGGACAACACGACCTCCCCCGAGGACCATCGCGAGGCGTCGACGGGCGCGCCGAGCTCCCGCTCGAGCCATGCGCGCAGCTCCGACCCGGCGGGGCCGTGCGCGCGGTGCACCTTCACGCCGCACGTGAACGACCACGGCACGTAGCGCGCGAGCCACGGTGGCCGCGAGCCCGCGAGTGCCGAGGCGATGCGTGCTTCGAGTTCGTCGATCGAGCCGGTGCCCGCGTGCAGGGCCAGGATCGTGTGGTCCCCAGCGGCCTCGTAGCGGCAGGTCGTGAGGCCGAGCCCCTGCAGCCCGCGTTCGAGCGCGACGAGGGCGGCGACGTCGCCGGCGCCGCAGGATTGGTCGAGCGCGACCCACTCGTGCACGGCGGGCTCGGGGTTCGGCCCGATCCGGCGCCAGACCTGCGGCAGCAGCTCGAGCGCCTCGACGGTGCTGCGCGGATAGGTCTCGACGCGCGTGCGCTCCACGATGGCGAGGCGCGGCGCCAGGAAGGGCCATGAAGGTGCGCGCCGCTTCTGCCATGCCGCGATCTCCTGTTCGGACGCGGTCCAAACCCGGAACCCCCGGGAACGCTGGCACACGATCACGACACAGCCGGTCCAGTGCTCGCCGTGATCGTCGGCGGGCTTCTCCGTGCGCAGCAGCCATTCCTCGGCGGCCTCGACGAGCGGTTCGGGCGAGCGCGCCCAGAGCAGCGTGAGCGAACGCCCCGGGGCGCCGATCGTCTCGAGCCGCACCTCGGCCCCAGCGGCGCCGAGCCCGGCGTGCACACCGTGCAGGAACGGCAGGCGCCTGTCGAGCCACTCGCTGTGCACGGGCAGCCAGCCGCCGCGCACACCGGTTGGACTCGTGGTAGAGGGCATCGAAGCGGCTCCTCATGACAGGGTAACGCGGGCAGAGCGTGCTGCGCAGGCTTCACACCCGAGCGAGGTTCGATGCGCTACGTTCGTCGTTCGGGACGATGACCTGGTTCCCTTGCGAGCGCGCTGCTCGAACTGAGCGGCGCGCTGGCGGCCAAGGGCGAACTGCGCCCGCGCCCACTCGACCAGAAGGAGCAAGTGATTCGCGGACGGCGATCAGTGCAGCGACTGCAGCCAGGCAGCCGGTTCGGCGGCGAAGAACTCCTCGAGCGTGACGCTGCCGGAGCCGACGATCACCGGGATCGCGCTCGGATGCGCGCGCCGGAATGCCGCCATCCCCCCGCCGCGCACGGTGCGCCCGCTCTTCACTTCGATCGCCCAGATGCGATCGCCGGCGCTCACGACGTAGTCGACCTCGTCGTGGCCGGCGCGCCAATAGTGGACCGCGAACGGCAGGGCCTGCAGGTGGTTGAGCAAGTGCGCGCCGACGGCATTCTCGGCCAGACGCCCGTACCACTCGCGATCGCCGCGCACCTGTTCGCCGCTGCGCAGGTCGAGCGCGTGCACGAGCGCGTTGTTCCAGACCACGAGCTTGGGACTCGAAGCGCGGCCGCGCACCTGGCTGCCCGAGAACGCCGGCAGGCCGCTCACGAGGTAGGCCTTGCCGAGCAGTTCCAGGTAGTGCGCGAGCGTCGTCGTGTTGCCGGCGTCGTGCAGCTGGCCGAGCATCTTGTTGTAGGAGAGGATCTGCGCTGGATGCTGCGCCGCGAGCGCGAACAACTGGCGCAGCAATGCCGGCTTGGCGACGCGCTCGAGGGCGAGCACGTCGCGCGCGATCGCCGTTTCGACGAGGGCATCCCGCACGTAGGCGCGCCAGGCCTGCTCGTCTCCGACGAGTCTCGCGGCACCCGGGTAGCCCCCGAACGTGATCCACTGCGGCAGCGTGAAGCCGAACGTCGCCTGGCACGCGGGCCACGTCCAGTGCGTGCAGCGGTGCAGGAAGAAGCGGCCGGCGAGGCTCTCCGCCGTGCCCTCGGCGAGTTGCAGCGCCGAGGAGCCGAGCAACAGGATGCGCAGCGACTGGTTCGTCGCCCGGTCCTGGTCCCACATCAACTTCACGACCTCGCTCCAGCGGCGCACCTTCTGGACTTCGTCGAGGATCAGCAGCGCAGGCTGCGCGGCGGCATCGGCTCGCGCGAGTTGCCATTCGTTCTGGATCCACTCGGGCCCCGGCGGCAGTGGCGTGTCCGCCGAGGCATAGCGAGTCGGCCCGGCCCACGCGGCGGCGATGGTGCGGGCACAGGTGGTCTTGCCGACCTGGCGTGGCCCCGTCAGGATCTGCAGCAGCGGCGGCCCCTGCTGCAGCATGGTCAGCATGCGATCGATCAGGCTGGCGCGCTCCATCGGCGAAGGTTACTCAGTCATTGAGTAAAAA